>DATAKN010000255.1:0-20357 GCA_036261595.1 Marmoricola sp. | reverse complement strand
CGTCGGCGAGGCGACCGACGCCGACCGGCAGGCGCTGCGTGACGCCCTCGCCACGCTGGAGCGTCGCGGACGGGCATGACCACGCTGGTGCTGGCAGCGCTGGCGATCCTGCTGGCCGGTCCGGTGCCCTGGGTGATGACCCGGCTGCCGGTGCTGCGGCGTACGCCGCGCGCGGCCATGGCGCTGTGGCAGTCGGTGGCACTCGCCGGGGTGCTCGCGGCGCTCGGCGCTGGGCTGTCGCTGGTCACGCTGCAGCTGACCGGGGACCACTCGGTGCTGTCCTACGCCGTGTCCGCCGTCCCGCTGTCGCTCACCGGGCTGGTCCTCGCCCGGCTGTTGCTCTCCGGACATCGGGTCGGCACGCGACTGCGGCAGCTGCGCCGTCGGCACCGCCGCCTGGTCGACCTGCTCGCCGAGGACCGGGGCGGGGTGCACGTGCTCGCGCACGAGGCTCCGACGGCGTACTGCGTGCCCGGTCTGCGTTCACGGGTCGTGGTCAGCCGAGGCACGGTTGCGTCGCTGAGCGAGGACGAACTGGCTGCCGTCCTCAGCCACGAGCGAGCCCACCTGCGGGCTCGGCACGATCTCGTGCTGGAGGCGTTCACCGTGCTCCAGGAGGCCTTTCCCGCGGTGGTCACCTCCCGGCAGGCGCTCGACGAGGTGCGGCTCCTGGTGGAGGTGCTCGCCGACGCCGCTGCGCGGCGTCGCCACGGCGCCCGGGCTCTGGTCTCGGCGTTCGCCGCACTGGTCGACGGTGGGCTGGCGCACGCCCCCGACGGCGCGGTCGCAGCCGTCGACGGCTCCCTGCAGGTGCGCCTGGGACTGCTCCTCGACGACCGTCGGCACGTGCCCCAGGCCGTCTTGCTGCTCGTGCTCGCCGTCGGCGTGCTGGTCCTGCCGACGCTGCTGGTCGTGCTGCCGTGGCTCACCGGCCTGGCCGGCTGAGACCACCCCCAACTTTCAAGGCAAGTTTTCAACGAAATTGCTCCCGTTTCGCCGGACGCTCACCTAGACTGGATGCAGAGCCCCGATCGGTACCCGAGAGCCGGTCGGGGCTCCTTCATGTCTGCAGACCGGCCACCGACCCGCGGCGTGTGACGCCTGTGACTGGTGGGAAGATCCCGTAGATTGCGGATCATGGCGACCCGTACGTCTTCCCCGCCGGCGTCGCGCAGCAGGAGCACGCCCCGAAAGGGCGGCTCGGGCTCGCGGTCCCGGTCGTCGGGAACCTCCACCAAGCGCAAGCCGGCCGCGCGCTCCACGAAGCGATCTCCTGGGCGGCCCGCGCCGCGCGCCGTCCGCAACGGCCCCGGTCCCGTCGCGCGGGTCTTCGGCGCGCTCGGCCGTGGGACCGCCGGTGTGTGGCTCGGCGTTGCCGGCGGCGTGGGCGCCGGTGCGCGCCGGATCGGACAGGGAGCGCGCGATCTGGAGCCGGAGCACCGCCGCGACGGCGCCGGGCTGTTCCTGATCGCCCTGGCCGTCGTGGTCGCTGCGTCGGTGTGGTGGCAGCTCCCGGGCTCGGTCTTCGCCGCGACCCGCGCGGTCGTGGCCGGATCCGTCGGTCTGCTCGCCTGGTTCGTCCCGCTGATGCTCTGCTACGTCGCCTGGCGCACCATGCGCGACCCCGAGGCCAACGGCCCGGCCGGTCGCCAGGTCGTCGGCTGGGGCGCCCTGCTGTTCGGCGTGCTCGGCATCGTCCACATCGCCAACGGCTCTCCCAAGCCCGAGCTCGGCGACACCGGCCAGCTGCAGCAGGCGGGTGGTGCGCTCGGGTTCGTGGTGGCCAAGCTGCTCACCGACCTCCTGCACACCGGGTACGTCGTCGTGCCCCTGCTCGTGCTGCTCACCCTCTTCGGGGTGCTCGTGGTCACCGCGACGCCCGTCTACCAGGTGCCGGTCCGGCTCCGCCACGCCCGCGACCGGATGCTCGGCCGCCACGTGGAGGAGGAGACCGCCGAGCCGGAGGCCGAGAGCGGTCCGGTCAGCAAGCGCCGTCGGCGTCGCCGGCTCGACGAGGACATCGACCCGGACATGGGCGACCCGGCGTACGACAGCCCCGTGCTCGAGGGCCGCGAGTTCGCCAAGCGCGGCAGGGAGGAGCTGGAGCCCGAGGCGCTGGCTGAGGAGGAGAAGCACGACCTCGAGCCGCCGCCGCACACGCCGCTGCCCGCGCGCGTCGAGCAGCTCAGCCTGTCCGGCGACATCGCCTACTCGTTGCCGGAGAGCGAGCTGCTGAAGCCCGGCAGCGCGCACAAGCCGCGCACCAAGGCCTCCGACGACATCGTCGGGCGGCTGATGCAGGTCTTCGACGAGTTCGAGATCGACGCCCGCGTGACCGGATACACCCGGGGCCCGACCGTGACCCGGTACGTCGTGGAGCTCGGCCCGGCGGTCAAGGTCGAGAAGATCACCAACATCGCCAAGAACATCTCCTACGCCGTGGCGTCGGCCGACGTGCGAATCCTGTCGCCGATCCCCGGCAAGTCCGCGGTCGGGATCGAGATCCCCAACGTGGACAAGGAGATCGTCTCGCTCGGCGACGTGCTCCGCTCGAACACCGCGCGCAGCGACCACCACCCGATGCTGGCCGGGCTCGGCAAGGACGTCGAGGGTGGCTTCGTGGTCGCCAACCTGGCGAAGATGCCGCACCTGCTCGTCGCCGGCGCCACCGGCTCCGGCAAGTCGAGCTTCATCAACTCGATGATCACCTCGATCCTCATGCGGGCCACGCCCGACGAGGTGCGGATGATCATGGTCGACCCCAAGCGCGTGGAGCTGAACGCCTACGAGGGCATCCCGCACCTGATCACTCCGATCATCACGAACCCCAAGAAGGCGGCCGAGGCGCTGCAGTGGGTCGTGCGCGAGATGGACATGCGCTACGACGACCTGGCCAACTTCGGCTTCCGGCACATCGACGACTTCAACAAGGCGGTGCGAGCCGGCAAGGTCAAGGTGCCGCCGGGCAGCGAGCGGCAGCTGGCGCCGTACCCCTACCTGCTGGTCGTCGTCGACGAGCTCGCCGACCTCATGATGGTCGCCCCGCGTGACGTCGAGGACGCGATCGTCCGGATCACCCAGCTCGCCCGGGCGGCCGGCATCCACCTGGTGCTGGCGACGCAGCGACCCTCGGTCGACGTCGTCACCGGCCTGATCAAGGCCAACGTGCCGTCGCGGCTGGCGTTCGCCACGTCGAGCCTCGCCGACAGCCGGGTCATCCTCGACCAGCCGGGCGCCGAGAAGCTGGTCGGGCAGGGCGACGGCCTGTTCTTGCCGATGGGAGCCTCGAAGGCGGCCCGTATCCAGGGCAGCTGGGTCACCGAGGCCGAGATCCACCAGGTCGTGAACCGGTGCAAGTCCCAGCTGGAGCCGTCGTACCGCGAGGACGTCACGGCTCCGCAGCAGTCCAAGCGCGACCTCGACGACGACATCGGCGACGACCTCGACCTGGTGATCCAGGCCGTCGAGCTGGTCGTGTCCACGCAGTTCGGCTCCACCTCGATGCTGCAGCGCAAGCTGCGGGTCGGCTTCGCCAAGGCCGGGCGGTTGATGGACATCCTCGAGAGCCGGGGCGTGGTGGGCCCCAGCGAAGGTTCGAAGGCACGCGACGTGCTGGTCAAGCCCGATGACCTCGACGGGGTCATCGCCACCCTGCAGGGGGAGCAATGAGCTCAGCAATCAGCGCCACCGGCAGCATCCGGACCGAGCCGACCGCGGTCGTCTCGATCCGGCGCAACGTCTGGCTGAGCGGTGTCGTCGCGGGTCTCGCGGCGCTCATCGGCGTCGGCTACCTGTGGCGCGGGTCGAACCTCCTCGACACGGTCGTCGGGGTCGTGCTGCTCCTGGTCGCACTGCTGCACGGCAGCAGCCTGGCCTCGGCGCGGACACCGGTGCTGGTCGCCGACGAGCACGGCATCCGGCTGCGCGTCGGCCTGCGCTGGCGCGGGCTGCCCTGGTCGGCGGTCCGCCAGGTGGTCGTCGAGCATGCGGACAGCCCGCTGCGGGAGGGCCGGCTCGTGGTCGTGCCTCGCGACCCGGAGGCGCTGCTGGAGGACGTCGACCTCCCGGGGCACCTGCACCTGCGCTGGAACGAGTTGTGGTACGGCGCGGCGCTCAGCGTGCCCCTCGGCATGACCACCCTCACCCACACGCGTGACCTCGGCGCCGCGCTCGACGACCTCGCCGAGGGGCGCACCGACGTGGTCCACCTGCGGGGCCGCCAGCTGGCCCAGCTCGACGACGTCGTGGCACCGGCTCGCGACGACCACGAGGGCGACGAGGAGCAGGAGCCCGAAGACCTGCCCCCGGTCGCGCTCGAGGAGGACGTCGAGGACGAGGTGATCCCGGTCGTCGATCTGCCGGAGCCGCTGCCGCCGGTGCGCCCGCTCAACCTGCCCTCCCGCGTCGAGATCCGCCTGGACGCCCCGGCGATCCGTCGTCACGACGAGGAGTCGCACGCACACGCCGTACCGGTGCAGCGGCAGCCCGACGATCTCGGTGGCGGCGTCGAGCCGGCTCCCGACCTGGTCCACGCGGAGGCCTGGCAGGAGCTCCCGGTCGAGGTCGAGGCCGACGACCTGGCGGTGCACGGCCCCGACGAGCGCACGCCTCTGGAACCGGTGATCGGTCCGAAGATCGCCCACGCGCGGGAGATGCTCGACATGAGCATCGACGAGCTCAGCCAGCGCACCCGCATCCGCCCGCACGTCCTCGAGGCGATCGAGGAGGACGACTTCGGCCCCTGCGGCGGCGACTTCTATGCCCGCGGACACCTCACCGCGATCGCGCGGGTGCTCGGCCTGGGTCTCGAACCGCTGATGAAGGAGTACGACGACCGGTACGCCGGCGGCCCGATCAACGCCCGCCGCGTGTTCGAGGCCGAGCTGGCCACCGGGATGAGCAGCGGTATGCGGGCGACCCGCGGCGGCCCGAAGTGGACGCTGCTGATCGGCGCCGTGCTCTGCCTCACGCTGGTGTGGGGCGTCGCACGGCTGCTCTCCGGTGCCCCTGAGGAGGTCGCGGCGCCGTCCGTGCCGAGCAGCGACTCCGCCGGCCTGGCCGCCAACCGGCAACCGATCACCTCGCCGTTGATGAAGACCACGACGATGACGGTCACGGCCGCGCACGCCGGCGCGCACGTGGTCGTCAAGGACCGCACCGGCCGGGTGCTCTGGTCCGGGGCTCTGCCGATGACACACCACCGGCGGGTCGTCGGCCTGGCCCCGTTCACCGTGCAGGCCGACAACGCCGGCGCGATCGACGTCACCATCGCCGGCCAGCCGATGGGCACCCTCGGGGTCGCCGGCAAGGCAGGCTCGAAGCGCTTCGGTTAGCCCTCCGGAGCCTCCATCTCGGCGCGGACGCCGAGGAGGCGGACCGGACGGTCGTCGCCGAGCCGGTCGAACAGCTCCAGGGCCGTGCTGGCGATCTGCGCGGCGTCGTACGTCGGCGCGGCGAGCTTGCGGCTGCGCTGGACGGTGAAGAACGGGGCGAACCGCACCTTCAGGTGCACCCGGGAGCAGGCACGACCCTCGCGCCGGATGTCCTCGACCACCTGGGCGGCGAGCTCCTGGAGAGCCCTCACGACCTCCTGGTGCTCGGTGAGATCACGCTGGAAGGTGGTCTCGCGGCCGTGGGCCCGTGCCACCCACGGGGTGTCGTCGACGGTGGCATGGCCGCCCCCGCGGCCCAGACGCCCGTAGTGCGGGCCCATGGCCGGTCCGAACTCCGCGACCAGCAGCTCGGGATCCGCGGCCGCCAGGTCGCTCACCGTGTGGATCCCGTGACGAGCGAGGCGGGCGGCGATGCGCGGGCCGATGCCCCACACCGCGGTCGTCGGCCGGTCGCCGAGCAGGGGGAGCCAGGTCTCGCGCGTGAGGGTCGCGATCCCACGGGGTTTGCCCCTCTCCGTCGCCATCTTGGCTCGGGTGGTCGTGTCTCCGATGCCCACCGAGCAGTGCAGCCCGGTGGCGCCGAGGACGTCGGCCTGGATCCGGCGGGCGACCGACTCCGGGTCGTCGGTCTCCACTCCGACGAAGGCCTCGTCCCAGCCGAGGACCTGCACGGTCACGCCGGGCACGGCGCGCAGGGTGGCCATCACCTCGGTGGACGCGGCCTCGTAGACGGGCCGGTCGATCGGCAGGAACACCGCCTCGGGACAGCGTCGCGCGGCCGTCCGGAGCGGCATCCCCGACCGGATGCCGAACTCGCGGGCGGCGTACGACGCGGTGGCGACGACGCCGCGCTCGGTGGGATCGCCACGGCCGCCGACGACCACCGGTAGCCCCGCCAGATCCGGGCGGCGGAGCACCTCGACCGCCGCGAGGAACTCGTCGAGGTCGACGTGGAGCACCCAGCTCGTCGTCACTCCGGGCAACGTACCCGGTGCGAGTCCGTCGCGACGCAACGATTTCCACGCGGGCGGGCCCGACCGGCATACTCGCTGGGTCATGAGTGCTGCTGCTGCCGACTCCCTCCACACCGTCGCGATGGTGACCCTGGGCTGCGCCCGGAACGAGGTGGACTCCGAGGAGCTCGCCGGTCAGCTCGAGGCCGGCGGGTTCCTGCTGGTCGACGATCCGGCGGACGCCGAGACCGTCGTGGTGAACACCTGCGGCTTCGTCGAGTCGGCCAAGAAGGACTCCGTGGACACGCTCCTGGCTGCCGCGGACCTCAAGGACGACGGCGTGACCCGGTCCGTGGTCGCCGTCGGCTGCCTCGCCGAGCGCTACGGCGCCGAGCTGGCCAGCTCGATGCCCGAGGCCGACGCGGTGCTGGGCTTCGACGACTACCCCGACATCGCGGACCGCCTTCGGGGCATCCTGGCGGGCGAGCGGCACGCCGCCCACGTCCCGCGGGACCGACGCACCCTGCTGCCGATCACGCCGGTCGAGCGTGGCGCCGTGGAGGTCGTCGTCCCGGGCCACGGGCTCGAGTCCATCGGCGCCGGAGCGCCGGCCACCGGTCCGCGAGCCGTGCGCCGGCGCCTGGACGGTGGGCCGATGGCCCCGCTGAAGCTGGCCTCCGGCTGCGACCGGCGCTGTGCCTTCTGCGCGATCCCGAGCTTTCGCGGGTCGTTCGTGTCCCGCCGCCCGTCCGACGTGCTCGCCGAGGCCCGGTGGCTCGCGTCGCAGGGTGCCCGGGAGCTGTTCCTGGTCTCGGAGAACTCCACCTCCTACGGCAAGGACCTCGGCGACATCCGGCTGCTCGAGACGCTGCTGCCCGAGCTCGCGGCCGTCGAGGGCGTCGCGCGCGTCCGGGTGTCCTACCTTCAGCCCGCCGAGACCCGCCCGGGCCTGGTGACCGCGATCGCCACCACGCCCGGCGTCGCGGACTACTTCGACCTGTCCTTCCAGCACGCCTCCGCCACGGTGCTCCGCCGGATGCGGCGGTTCGGTGACCCGGAGTCGTTCCTCGGCCTGCTCGCCGACGTCCGTCGGCAGGCGCCTTCGGCCGGCGTGCGCTCCAACTTCATCGTCGGCTTTCCGGGTGAGACCGAGGCCGACTTCGAGACGCTGTGTGCCTTCGTGTCCGAGGCCCGGCTGGACGCGGTCGGGGTGTTCGGCTACTCCGACGAGGACGGCACGGAGGCCGCGTCGTACGACGACAAGCTGGCCGACGAGGTGGTCGCCGAGCGGGTCGAGCACCTGAGCACGCTCGTCGAGGAGCTCACTGCCCAGCGGGCCGAGGAGCGCATCGGGGAGACCGTCGTGGTGCTGGTCGAGTCCCTCGATGACGACGTCGCCGAAGGACGGGCCGCGTGCCAGGGCCCCGAGGTCGACGGCTCCACGACGCTGACCGAGCTGCCGGCCGGGGCTCGGGTGGGTGACATGATCGAGGCCGTCGTGGTCGCCACCGAGGGCGTCGACCTGATCGCCACGCCCGGCGACCAGCGCTGAGCGAGAGGACGCGATGACCGAGCAGCCGGAAAGCGTGGGTGCCACCAACTGGAACGTGCCCAACGCGCTGACCGCGCTGCGGATTGCGATGGTGCCGGTCTTCGGCTGGGCGCTGCTGCACGACGGCGGCGACAGCCAGGGGTGGCGCTGGCTGGCCTACGGGCTCTTCGCCGTGGCGATGATCACCGACAAGATCGACGGTGACATCGCCCGCAAGCACAACCTGATCACGGACTTCGGCAAGATCGCCGATCCGATCGCGGACAAGGCGATCACCGGGATGGCGTTCATCGGGCTGTCGGTGATCGGCGCCCTGTGGTGGTGGGTCACGATCCTCGTGCTGGTGCGCGAGTGGTCGGTGACTTTCGCCCGCCTCTCCATCGCCCGCCAGGTGGTGATGGCCGCGCGCCAGAGCGGCAAGGTCAAGACCATGGCGCAGGCGCTGGCCCTGGGCGGCTTCGTCGCGCCGTTCAAGGACCTCACGGGTGCCTGGGACGTGCCCGGTCAGGTCGTCTGGTGGGCCTCGGCCCTGCTCATGGCCGTGGCCGTGGTGCTCACGGTCGTCTCGGGCGTGGAGTTCGCGATCGACGCTGTCCGTCACCGGCGCTCCGCGGCCGAGGGCCGGACCGTCTGAGCCTGCTGCCTTCGCCGGGCGCGGTCAGCGGTTGAACCGGTGCTCGCGGTCGCGCCGGTCGCGCTCGGCGACCGCGCGGTAGTACTCCACGATCCGGTGCACCTCGACCGGGTCCACCTCACGTGGTCCGAGCTCGATCGTCCGGCCGTCGACTGCTTCGAGGTGCAGGCGCCAGGACGGGTCGTCGGGTGAGCCGACCAGCTGGACGAGGTGCACCGGGTCGGCGAGGTTGACCACGTCGAGCACCCCGCGCTTGCGGATCCGCATGATCGAGCCCTTGAGGTCGACGGTGGTCACGCCGACGCCCATGAGCGCACCCCGGAAGATCACCGCGACGACCGCGCAGGCGAGCAGGCCTGCGATCGCGGCCAGGGACTGGGTGATCGCCGTAGCGACGAGGAAGCCGAGCACGCCGAGGAGGGCGGCGACCAGGACGATGCCCGCCAGCAGCCGGGGGGCCGCCTTCTCGGCCCAGTGGGCCGTGTTGGGGATCGGATCGGTCAGGGGTGCCGGTACGGCGACCGCCGTCATGTCCGGGTCGTCGTCGTGCTCCGGCTCGGCCTGGGCCGGGATCTGGCGTGCCGTGTCGACGTCTCGTGCGGGGCCCAGCCAGCTCGGCGTCTCGAACTGGGCGCGGGCCTGCGCACGACGCTGCTCGGCCCACTGCCGTGCTGCCTCGGCGGAGAGGCTTTCCGGACCCGTCGTGATGTCGGTGTCCGACTCGTCCATGGTTCCTCCCGAACGCGCGGAATGCCTGTTCCCAGTCTGGTCCGTACGCCGCACTGCTGGACTGGACCGCAGCGGCAGCCGACTGGACCGGTGCGGGATCAGCCGGCGAGCGTGCGCGCGGCCTGGACGAGGGCCAGGTGGGAGAACGCCTGCGGGAAGTTGCCGGCCATCCGGCCGTGGTGGGCGTCGTACTCCTCGCTGAGCAGGCCCACGTCGTTGGCGAGTCCGACCAGTCGCTCCATGAGTGCCATCGCGTCGTCGCGCCGCCCGGCCATCGCGTACGCCGAGACCAGCCAGAACGAGCACGCCAGGAACGGGTGCTCGCTGCCGGAGAGACCGTCGACCCCGCTGGTCGTGCGGTACCGCAGCACCAGACCGTCGCGCATGAGGTCGTGCTCGATCGCCTCGATCGTGGCCAGCATGCGGGGATCGTCGGCCGCCACGAAGCCCACCGCCGGGAGCAGCAACAGGGCGGCGTCGACCTCGCCGGTTCCGTAGTGCTGGGTGAAGCAGCCGCGCTGGTCGTCGACACCGTGGCTCAGCACCTCCTCACGCACCCGGGCTCGCACGTCGCGCCAGTGGTCGACCGGCCCCTCCAGGCCGTGCCGCTCGACGCCCTGCACCATCCGGTCGAACGCGGCCCAGATCATCACGCGGCTGTGGGTGAAGTGCTGGAGCGGCCCGCGGATCTCCCAGATGCCGCGGTCGGCCACCTGCCAGGTCTTCGCGAGGTCGTTGACCAGGGTGGTCTGCATGCTCCAGCTGTCCGCAGTCTCGGCGAGCCCCGCGTCGCGGGCGGCGGCGAGGGCGCACAGCACCTCGCCGACCACGTCGCTCTGCCGCTGGCCGACGGCACCGTTCCCGATCCGGACGGGTCGCGAACCGGCGTACCCGGCCAAGCCGTCGAGCTCCTGCTCGACGAGGTGGCGGGCACCGTCGACGCGGTAGACCACCTGCAGGTCCTCGGGGTCGCCGGCGATCGCACGGAGCAGCCAGTCGCGCCACGGTGCCGCGAGCTGGGCGTCCTTGGTGCCGATGATCGCCTGGACGGTGAGGGCGGCGTCGCGCAACCAGGAGTACCGGTAGTCCCAGTTGCGCTCGCCGCCGAAGTCCTCGGGAAGCGAGGTCGTGGGCGCCGCGATGATGCCGCCGGTGTCCTCGTGGGTCATGCCGTGCAGGGTCAGCAGACTGCGGATGACCTCGGTGTGGAACGGACCGTCGTACTCGCACTCCTCGGCCCAGTGGCGCTGGCCCGCGATCGTCTTGCGCATCAGGGCGTCGACGTCGCCCGGGGGCGGAGCGGGTCGGTGGGAGGGCACCCAGGTGAGCGTGAAGTCGAGGCACTCGCCGGCCGACACGTCGAGGTCGTCCTCGTGGCGGCCGTCGCTGGAGCGGGGCAGCCGGGCGCCGGTGAGCACGAGCTTGTCCGGTCCCGCGATCGCGACGATGGCCTCGGTGCCGTCCACCCGGTCCCGGTGCACCCACGGCCGGATCTGCCCGTAGTCGAACCGGATCACGAGCTCGTGCCGCACGGGCAGCCGACCGCGCACACCCTCGACCCGGCGGATCAGGTCGTGCCGATGGTCGCCGGTCGGCATGAAGTCGGTGATCCGCACCTCGCCGTCGTCGGTGGAGTACGTCGTCTGCAGGACGTTCGTGTCCTCGACGTACCGGCGCTCCACGGTGAGCTCGCCCTGGACGTCGTCGGCGCGGACGCCCAGCAGCCAGTGGCTCCCGTCGGGGTCGCCGAGCAGCCGGGTGAAGCACGACGGCGCGTCGAACCGCGGCAGGCACAGCCAGTCGAGGGAACCGTTGCGTCCGATGAGCGCCACCGTGTGCCCGTCGCCGATGGCGGCGTAGTCCTCGATGGGCGCGCTCTCCGGAGTGGGTGCCATGTCGGCAGACACTAACCTCTGGACTGTGGACAGTCGTGAGCTCGCAGCCCGCCTGCACCAGGAGCTGCTCGGCCGGGGCGAGACCGTGGCCTGCGCCGAGTCGCTCACCGGCGGTGGCGTGGCGGACCTGCTCAGCGGCACGCCGGGGGCGTCGGCGACCTACGTCGGCGGGGTGGTCAGCTATGCCACCCGGGTCAAGCGCCAGTTGCTCGGCGTGACGGCAGCTCAGGTGGTCTCGGCGGACTGTGCGTCCCAGCTCGCCCTCGGGGTGCGGGATCTGCTCGACACGGACTGGGCGGTCTCGACGACCGGCGTGGCCGGCCCGGACAAGCAGGACGACAAGCCCGTAGGCACCGTGTACGTCGGCGTGGCCGGACCCCAGGGCGTGCAGGTCCAGCGGCTCTCGCTCCAGGGTGACCGGTCCGCGATCCGCGCGCAGGCCTGTCGGGCCGCCGTACAGGCGCTGCTGGACGCGCTGGTGCCGGAGCGCGGTCCGTGAGTCGGCGCCGATGAGCTCCGAGGAGCTGCTCGAGGTCGCCGACCTTCTGTACGCCGAGCCGCTGAACGAGTTCACCGCGGCCCGTGACGCCGCCGCCAAGGTCGCGGGGGACAAGGCCATGGCAGCGCGGATCAAGGCGCTCAAGAAGCCCTCGACCGCCGCGTGGGCGGTCAACCTGCTCGTGCGCAGGGAGGCCGAGCAGATCGATCAGGTCCTGGAGTTGGGGGCCTCGCTGCGGGCAGCCGCCGAGTCGATGGCCGGTGACGAGCTGCGGGCGCTGACCCGGCAACGTCGCCAGCTGACCCATGCTCTGGCCGACACGACCCGGGACCTGGCCCGCGAGCACGACATCCGCCTGACGGCCGCTGTCGTCGACCAGGTCGAGGGCGTGCTGACCGCCGCCATGCTGGACCCGGTCGCGGCCCAGGTGGTGCGGTCGGGGCTCGTGCTGGCAGCGTTCACCTCGACCGGGATCTCCGAGATCGACGTCGAGGCCGTGTGTGCGGTGCCCGAGGCGATCGGAGAGGTCGGCCACCGGGCCACGGCGACCGAGCGCGCAGCTCCGTCGCTGCACCTCGTGCCCGAGGACGACCGGGTGCGCCGCGAGGCCGCCGAAGAGGCGGTCGAGGAGGCCTCCCGCGCCGTGGACGAGGCGCGCGAGGAGCTCGACCAGGTCGCGGCGAACGTCAAGGACCTGCACGCGAGACGACTGCAGCTGCAGGGTGAGATCGACGAGCTGCGCCGGCGGCTGGCGTCGCTCGAGGACGACGTGGACGGCGTCGACGAGGACCTCGAGGAGGCGGAGGGTGCCCAGGAGGACGCCGAGGTCGCGCTCCGCGAGGCCGAGGACGCACTGGCCGCGGCACGCCAGGCTCTGGCCGACCTCTAGGCCCAGCCCTTGGCCCGCTCGACGCCCTTCTGCCACAGCGCGTAGGCGTCGGCCATCTTCTCCGCGGCACCGGGATCCGGCGTGAAGCTGCGGTCGAGCTGCCAGGAGGACCGCAGGTCGTCGGTGGACTCCCACACTCCCGTGCCCAGCCCCGCCATGAACGCGGCCCCCAGCGCCGTGGTCTCGACGAATCGCGGCCGCTCCACCGGTACGCCGAGCAGGTCGGCCTGCACCTGGCAGAGCAGGTCGTTCGCCGCGGCCCCGCCGTCGACCTTCATCGCGGCCAGCGCGGTCTGCGGGGTCACGGTGTCGATGACGTCGCGCACCTCGAACGCAATCGCCTCCAGGGTCGCGCGCACCAGGTGGGCCCGGGTCGTGCCCCTGGTCAGGCCGAGGATGGTGCCCCGGGCGTGCGGGTCCCAGTGCGGGGCCCCCAGCCCGGTGAGGGCCGGCACGAAGACCACGCCCTCGCTCGAGTCCACGGTGGCCGCGATCGCCGCGGTCTCCGCCGCCGTGCCCACGATCTGCAGTCCGTCACGCAGCCACTGGACGGCCGCTCCGGTCACGAAGATCGCGCCCTCGAGCGCGTAGGTGATCGTGCCCGACGGGTCGCGCCAGCCGGCCGTGGAGAGCAGCCCGGCGTCGGAGCGCACGACCCGCGGGCCGGTGTTGGTGAGCACGAACGACCCGGTGCCGTAGGTGCACTTGGAGTCACCCTCGTCGAAACAGGTCTGACCGAACAGTGCGGACTGCTGGTCGCCGGCGATGCCCGCGACCGGCAGGTCGAGGTCCAGGAAGCTGCGCGGGTCGGTGCGGGCCAGCTCGCCCCAGTTGTCGACCACCTCCGGCAACGCGTCGCGGGGGACCCCGAAGAGGTCGCACAGCTCGTCGGACCAGTCGCCCTGCTCGAGGTCGAACAGCAGCGTGCGGCAGGCATTGGAGACGTCGGTGACGTGCCAGGTGCCCCGGGTCATCCGGGCGACCAGGTAGGAGTCGACGGTGCCCACGGCGTACCGGCCGGACTCGACCAGCGCCCAGGTGTGCGGTTCGTGCTCGGCCAGCCAGGCCAGCTTCGTGCCGGAGAAGTAGGGGTCCAGCCGGAGGCCGGTCAGCTCGGCGACCCGATCCTCGTGGCCGGCGCTCTTGAGCCGGTCGCAGATCTCCGCGGTACGACGGTCCTGCCACACGATCGCGCGGCGCGGGGAGCCGAGGGTCTCGCGGTCCCACAGCAGGACGGTCTCGCGCTGGTTGGTGATGCCGATGCCCGCGAGGTCGGCGGGGTCGCCGGCCCAGGCCTTGAGGCAGTCGCGGGTCGACTCCAGCGTCGCCTGCCAGATCTCCTCGGGGGAGTGCTCGACCCACCCGGGCTTCGGGAAGTGCTGGGCGAACTCCTGGTAGCCCTTCGCGACGATCGCCCCGTCGCTGCTGACCACGACCGTCGTGACGCCGGTCGTGCCGGCGTCGATGGCCAGGATCGCCCTCACTGGTCGGCGCCTTCGCCGCGCAGGATGCCCAGGACCCTGCGGTCGATCCAGCTACCGTCCTCGGCGACCCGCATCTCGTAGTTCTCGGTGCCGACCCACGCGGCCAGGTCGCGGTGGCCCGCCGCGTGCGCCCGGTCGGCGAGCTCGGCCGCCAGCTCGGGCGTGACCGGCACCTTCTCCTCCTCGGTGGAGGCGGTCAGGTAGAAGTCGTTGAGGTCCAGCAGCCGGCCCAGCTCGGCCACCGGGTCGGTGTGGTCGTCCACGCGGAGGTCGACGGCGACGTCGTCGAGGCCCGCGTAGCCGGCGTCCTCGGAGACGACCAGGAGGGCTGCCGACTGCCGGCCGCGCCGGTCGCCACCGGCCGCGTCGCCCGCGGCGAGTGCCGCGAGCAGCCGTCGCGCGAGGGGCTCGCCGGCCGACGCGTCCCACGCCCGCTTCAACTCCTCGACCACCTCGGGACCGGCCAGGATGTTGCCCTGGATCGCGACCCCACCTCCCGGCCCGTCCTCGGCGATGCCGCCGGCCCAGTCCAGGCACGACGTGCCGGTGTACGTCGCGGCACTGCCGTCGCTGTCGACCAGCCCGAGCTGCCGGTGGTCGCGGCGGTCGTCCTCCTCGACCATCCGCTGCAGCGCGACCGACGCCGTGGCGCCCTCGTCGAGCAGGGACAGGCCCACGCCCTTCCAGGCCACGTTGGCCTCGGCCTGGGTGGCGACGGCGCCGACACCGGCCACCGCAGCGGGCACCGCGTTGCCGACGGCGAGGAACTTGGAGGCCACGGCGACGCCCCAGGCGGCCTCGCCGCGGGCGTCGTGTCCGTGCGCGACGATCGAGAAGGTCATGACGCGAGGGTACTGATGTGGCTAGGGTGGGAGCGTTCACTTGAACGATCCAATTGAGGAGTGCAGATGCGTGTCGGAGTGCTCACCGGTGGGGGAGACTGCCCGGGCCTGAACGCCGTGATCAGGGCGATCGTCCGACGGGGCGTGAAGGAGTTCGGCTACGAGTTCGTCGGGTTCCGCGACGGCTGGATGGGGCCCCTCGAGGGGCTGACCATGCCGCTCGACGTCGAGCAGGTCCGTGGCATTCTCCCGCGCGGCGGGACGATCCTCGGCTCGTCGCGGACGAATCCGTTCAAGCTCGACCACGGCGTGGAGCAGATCAAGGCCAACCTCGCCCAGACAGGCGTCGACGCGCTGATCGCGATCGGTGGCGAGGACACGCTGGGCGTGGCCACCAAGCTCGACGAGGTGGGGGTCAACGTCATCGGCGTGCCGAAGACCATCGACAACGACCTCTCCGGCACCGACTTCACCTTCGGCTTCGACACCGCGGTCAACATCGCGATGGAGGCGATCGACCGGCTGCACACCACCGCCGAGTCCCACCACCGGGCGCTCGTCGTCGAGGTGATGGGCCGTCACGCCGGCTGGATCGCCCTGCACGCGGGGATCGCCGGCGGTGCCAACGTCGTGCTGATCCCGGAGCGTCCCTTCGACATCGACGACGTGGTCAAGCACGTGAAGACCCGCTTCGAGACCAAGTACGCCGTGATCATCGTGGTCTCGGAGGGCGCCGTGCCGGTCGAGGGCGGCGACATGACCCTGGTCTCCGGCGAGAAGGACGACTTCGGTCACGTCCGCCTCGGCGGCATCGGCGAGCGGCTGGCCCATGAGATCGAGGCCCGCACGGGCCACGAGGCGCGGGCCGTGGTCCTGGGCCACGTGCAGCGCGGTGGCACCCCCACCGCGTTCGACCGCTGGCTGGCGACCCGCTTCGGCCTGCACGCGATCGCCGCGGTGCACGACGGCGCCTTCGGCACGATGATGGCGCTGCGCGGCAACGACATCGTCCGGGTCCCGCTGATCGAGGGCACCGGCGAGCTCAAGGTGGTCCAGCCCGAGGAGTACGCCGAGGCCGAGGTCTTCTTCGGCTGATCAGGCCGGGTCGTCGGCGAGGTCGGCGTACAGGGCGCGGTGGTCGGACACCGGCAGCCGCACCGCTTGGGAGTCGCGCACGGACAGCGCGCCGTCGACCAGCAGGTGGTCGAGCTGCTCGCGCGGGCCGTCCGCCGGGAACGTCGGGTGGGCGGCCAGATGACGCAGGCCGCTCACCGCGCCTGCGGTCGCGGGGTCCATGTTCAGGTCGCCGGTGACCAGCATCGGCCGTCGGCGACGCGACAGTGCGCGCATCAGCAGCCGCAGCTGACGCTGGTTCCACCGCGGCACGAAGGACAGGTGCGTGGTCACCGCGGTCAGGTCCCACTGGGGCGTGGACACGTCCGCGGCGACCGCGACCCGCGGCTCGTCGCGCACCCACGTCGGCCGCCACCGTCCGAAGCGCATCGGCACACGCATCGGCACGGCCGGCAGCCGGATCACCTGCCAGGCCGACAGCGGATGCCGGCTGAGCAGCGCGATCCCGTACGCCGCGTCGTCGGGCTGCTCCTCGCCCGTCGCGGCCAGCCAGGTCGACCCGGGGCTGCCCGAGAGCGCCGCGACGAACCGGTGGTACGGCGCGCCCATCGCCTCCGCCGCGACGCTGGTGAGGTCGGCGTTGCGCGACCGCGGCTGGTTGCGGTCGACCTCCTGCAACGCCAGCACATCGGCGTCCAGCGCGGCCACCGCCCGGGCGAACCGGTCGACGTGGACCTCGTCGTCCTCCGGGCAGCGCCCGTGCAGGATGTTGAACGTCGCCACTCGCATCCTGGTCGCGGTTCCCCGACGGCGTGCATGCCATGCGCCGGTGCTGGGGTAACGAGGCGCATGGGAGACGACCAGGACAACCTGCGTGAGGCGCTGAAGCGGGTCGCGACCGCGCTCAAGGAGACCGGTGTGCCGTTCGCCCTCGCCGGCGGGTATGCCGCGTGGGCCCGCGGCGGCCCCGAGCCCGACCACGACGTCGACTTCCTGGTCCACCCCGACGACGCGGAGAAGGTGGCGGGTCTTCGCGGTGAGAAGGACCTCCAGCTCGTCCAGCCACCGGAGGACTGGCTGTTCAAGGTGTTCACCGACGACGCGATGGTCGACGTTCTCTTCCGAGCGGCCGGGTCGCCCGACGTGCGCCCCGCGCTCGAACGGTCGACCGAGGTCGAGGTGCTGTCGGTGTGGATGCCGGTGCTCTCCGCGACCGACGTGATGATGCAGAAGCTCGCCGTGCTGGGGGAGCGCTACTGCGACCTCGGCGCGGTGCTCCCGACCGCCCGGGCGCTGCGCGAGCAGGTCGACTGGGACCTGGTCCGCTCCACGATCGCGGGCAACCCGTACGCCGAGGTGACCCTCGAGCTGTTCGAGCGGCTGGAGATCATCGGCGGTCCCGGGTCCGCCGAGGACCGGTCGGACCCTGGGACCTGAGCCGGCGGCTGTGCGCCGGGACGTAGGATTGCCCGGTGCAACACCCCATGACCGCGATCCCCGACCTGGCCGAGCTGCATGCCCTGGGCGCCGCCCAGCAGCCGACCTATCCCGACCAGGCGGCGGTCGACGCCGCGGTGGCCCGGCTCCGGTCCTTCCCGCCGCTGGTGTTCGCCGGGGAGTGCGACCGGCTCAAGGACAAGCTCGCCGCGGTCAGCCGCGGTGAGGCGTTCCTGCTGCAGGGCGGCGACTGCGCCGAGACCTTCGCCGGCGTCACCGCCGAGAACGTCCGCAACAAGCTCCGGGTGCTGCTGCAGATGGCGGTCGTGCTCACCTACGCCGCCTCCGTGCCGGTCGTGAAGCTCGGCCGGTTCGCCGGGCAGTACGCCAAGCCACGCTCCTCCGACCTCGAGACCCGCACCCGCCCGGACGGCACGGAGGTCACGCTGCCGGCGTACCGGGGCGACGCGGTCAACGGCTACGCGTTCACCGCCGAGTCGCGGGTGCCCGACCCGCAGCGGCTGGTCGAGGTCTACCACGCGTCCGCGGCGACGCTGAACCTCGTGCGCGCCTTCACCACCGGTGGGTACGCCGACCTGCGCCAGGTGCACGCCTGGAACACCGACTTCGTGCTCAGCTCGGCCGTGGGCCGGCGCTACGAGGCGGTCGCCAACGAGATCGACCGCGCCCTGACGTTCATGCAGGCGATCGGGGCCGACCCTGACGAGTTCCACCGCGTGGAGATGCATGCCAGCCACGAGGCGCTGGTGCTGGAGTACGAGCACGCGATGACCCGGATCGACTCCCGCACCCAGCTGCCGTACGACGTGTCCGGGCACTTCCTCTGGATCGGGGAGCGCACCCGCCAGCTCGACGGCGCCCATGTCGAGCTGCTCAGCCGCGTGCGCAACCCGATCGGGGTCAAGCTCGGGCCGACCACGACCGCGGACGACGCGATCGCGCTGGCCGCGAAGCTCAACCCCGACAACGAACCGGGCCGGCTCACCTTCATCACCCGCATGGGCGCGCAGAAGATCGGCGACCACCTGCCTCCGCTGGTGGAGAAGGTCGAGGCCGCCGGCCTGCAGGTGGCCTGGGTCTGCGACCCGATGCACGGCAACACCTACGAGGCTTCGTCCGGCTACAAGACCCGTCGCTTCGACGACGTGATCGCCGAGGTGCAGGGCTTCTTCGACGTGCACCGTTCGCTGGGCACCTGGCCCGGTGGCGTGCACATGGAGCTGACCGGTGACGACGTCACCGAGTGCGTCGGCGGCGGCGAGGAGCTCGACGAGGTCGGCCTCTCCGAGCGCTACGAGTCGGTCTGCGACCCGCGGCTGAACCGCGTGCAGTCGCTCGAGCTGGCGTTCCTGGTCGCGGAGATGCTCCGCAAAGCCTGAGGCTCGTCATACGCGGCACCTGGCTGCGTTGTCGTCGCTCGACGTCCGCTCCGCTGCGCTCCGCTGAAGGACGCCTTCGTTCCTCCGCCTTGCCATGCACCACGTCTGACGACCCTCAGCCGCTGATCGCTAGGCTCGAGCGGTGATCGATCTCCGCTCCGACACCGTCACCAAGCCGACCGCTGCGATGCGCGAGGCGATGGCCCGCGCCGAGGTCGGCGACGACGTGTACGGCGAGGACCCGACCGTCGCCGAGCTGCAGGAACGGGTCGCCGGCCTGTTCGGCATGGAGGCGGCGCTGTTCACGCCGACCGGGTCGATGGCCAACCTGCTGGCGGTCGCGGCGCTGGTGCGGCCCGGCCAGGAGGTGCTGTGCGAGGCACGGGCGCACATCGTCCGGGCCGAGCTGGGCGCCCATGGTGCGCTGAGCGGGATCACCACGCGCACCTGGTCCCACCCCGACGGGCAGGTGGACCTCGACGCCGTCCAGGAGTTGTACGCCCCCGACATGGGCCCCTTCTTCGTGCGCACCACGGCGGTCTCGGTGGAGAACACCCACAACTTCGCCGGGGGAGCGGTGCTGCCGCTCGAGGACCTGCAGGCCCTGCGCGCGTGGACGAGCGACATCGGCTGCGCCGTCCACGTCGACGGCGCGCGCATCTGGAACGCGCACGTTGCCACCGGCACCCCGCTGGCGGCGTACGGCGCCGTCGCGGACACCCTCTCGGTCTGCCTCTCCAAGGGGCTCGGCGCCCCGGTCGGCTCCCTGATGGTCGGACCGGCCGAGCTGGTCGAAGAGGCACGCGTCCGCCGCAAGCGGATGGGCGGCGGCATGCGCCAGGTCGGTGTCCTGGCCGCGGCCGGCCTGCACGCGCTCGACCACCACGTCGACCGCCTCGCCGAGGACCACGAGCACGCCCAGCTCATTGCCGAGGCCTGCGGGGTCGACCCCGCCACCGTGCCCACCAACATCGTCGTGGTCGACGTCCCGTCAGCGCCCGAGGTGGTGGCGGCGGCCGCCGAGCAGGGCGTCCGGATCGGAGCCGTCGGGCCGCAGCGGGTCCGGCTGCTGACCCACCTCGACGTGAGCCGGGCGGACGCCGAGCACGCCGCGAAGGTGCTCGCGGGGGTCCTGCCCTAGCCCCGCACGCGCTCCCGGGCGTCCACGCGGCCCACCGCCGGGGGCAACTGCCGGACCGCCTGCGCGAGCGCCCGGAGGTCGTTGCCGAGGAGGGCCTGCGGACCGTCGCACAGGGCATGCTCGGGGTCCGGGTGGACGTCGACGATCACGCCGTCCGCGCCCACGCCGATGGCCGCGCGGGACAGCGGCACGACCAGGTCGCGGCGGCCTCCGGCGTGCGACGGGTCGACGATCACCGGGAGGTGGCTCGTGGACTGCACGATCGGCACCGCGGAGATGTCCAGCGTGTTGCGGGTCGTCGGCTCGAACGTGCGGATGCCGCGCTCGCACAGGACCACGTCGAGGTTGCCGCGCTGGGCGACGTACTCGGCGGCCATCAGCCACTCCTCGATGGTGGCGGTCATCCCGCGCTTGAGCAGCACCGGCTTGCCGCAC
>DATAKN010000263.1:0-3594 GCA_036261595.1 Marmoricola sp. | reverse complement strand
TTGATCTGGGACTTGATGTTTGCCACGGGGGCTCGCCTGTCTCTTCGTCTCGTGATGCTGGAAAGGGAGTCTGAGGGTGCGGGCCGGAGGCCCAGACACAAGTGGACACGATATCAGCGGGCGGAGCCGGCGCCCAAATCGACGCGTCCGCTTCGTCATCGCGCGGTATGGCGCCTCCGACGGCTTGGTGTCGAGGGTCCGGGTGGTCGTGGGGCGCTGGACGGGGGCGGCCGGTGCCGGGCGCGTCCCCCCGGGGGCAGCACCATCCCGCCCACCGCGAACCCCGCCGACCCCGTGTGGCGCAGCCGGACACGCGCCGCGGCCTACCAGCCCCGACGCTCGGCCAGCCACGACCAGGCTGCCTCGGCGGTCCAGCGGTTGTGGATCCTCAGGTACGGCGAGGTCGAGGGCACCGGGCGTCGACTGGCGGCCAGCATGAAGCCGGTGACGCCTGCCAGCCACGCGTCCACGTGTTCAGGGTCGACGGTGGCAAGCCGCTCCCGGCTGCGGAGCACGGCGTCGGCGTCGATGCCGTCGCCGTGCGCCGAGATCAACAGGTCGAGGCTGTCCTGCCAGGCAGAGCCGAGGGCGGGCCAGTTCCAGTCGCAGGCGAGCGTCCGGCCGTCGTCCGCGAGGAGCACGTTGTCGTCGCGGAGATCGGCGTGGACCAGATGGTCGGCGGCCAGCGAGGTGAGCGACGCGGCCAGCGCGGCCGCCTCGTCCCGGTGCGGCCAGTCGGCGCTGACCGCGTCCCAGCCGGTGACCAGGTCCGGGAGGTCCTCGACCAGCGGGGTCAGCGCCAGTTGGGCGGGCACGCGAGGCGCCGGGACGGCGATCTCGTCGGCCAGGTCGAGGGCGCGGTCGAGCTCGGCCGGACTCCACGGCCGGCGCGGCTGCCGGGAGGGCACCGCCTCGAAGCCGAGCAGCACCCAGCCCTCCCGGCGACTGAACCACTCGAGTCGGGGTGCCGGCACCGTGTCGCCGAGTGCGACCACCCGGCTGATCTCCTCGTCGTACGCGTTCGCGATCGCTGCCTGGGCGGTCTTGTTGGCGGCCTTCACGAACACGAGCGCGCCGTTCGCCCCGGTGAGGACCGACGCGAAGCCCGGGGTGAACCCGCTGGTCCGCGAGTCCGCAGCGACGACGGGGGAGCCGAGCTCGTCCTCGACCAGGGCGCGGACCTCACGGGGCAGGAACGGCCACTCGAGCCGCATCGCCGTCTTCCCGTGCGGCACCGCGGAGACGCCTGCGACGCCGAGGGGCCGGTCTGGGAGGGACATGCGCCGATTCAAACAGACCGGTGCCGGCGGAAAGCGGGATGCGCCGGGACAACGGGTCATCCACACTCGGTCCATGCCCTCGCTGATCACTCCCGACGTGCGGCTCAAGGACTCCTTCCTCGCCGCAATGGCCGAGTTCGCCGACGAGGGTCGCGCGGGTGACGGTTCGGGCATCGGCCGCGACCTCGAGGAGTGGACGGGCCGGTGGGAGAGCAACGAGGGCTTCGCGGCGTACGTCGCGGAGAAGGTCGCCGAGCGGGACCACGTCAGCGACGCCGACTGGGTGCTCTGCACGAACCTGTGGTGGGTCGACGGGGACGAGTACGTCGGCCGGATGTCGATCCGGCACGAGCTGAACGACTGGCTGCGCGAGGTCGGCGGCCACATCGGGTACGACGTCCGCGCGTCACGTCGTCGGCAGGGCCACGCCACGGCCATGTTGGCCGCAGCACTCCCCGTCGCCCGCGACCTCGGCATCGAGAACGCGTTCGTCACCTGCGACGAGGACAACGTCGCGTCCCGTCTCGTGATCGAGCGCAACGGCGGAGTCTTCCAGGACGCCTGCGACGGCAAGCTCAGGTACTGGGTCCCGACCTCCTAGGCCCCATGGTGGTCTCCGGTCCATCCCCGCACCGGGCCGCTGGTCATGCGAAACCTGGGCCGGGCACGCCAGATCTCGTGCGTCCAGCCGGGAATTCACGACCCGGGTGGTGAGTTCGCGGCGGCCACCTCGAGCTCGACCAGCGCCTCCTTCACCGCGTCGGCGAGGCAGTTCAGGTCCGGGGCGACCTCCGGGGTGCTGACGAACCCGAAGTCGATGGAGTCCAGGTAGCTGAACACCGTGACGTTCAGGGCGACGTCGAGGACGAGGGGGCCGATCGGGAGCAGGGAGCGCAGGGGCGCGGTGGCCATGTAGAGCGGGAAGCTCGGGCCCGGCACGTTCGAGACCACGAGGTTGATCGGGGCGAGGCTGTTCGACAGGCCGCTCATCGTGTACGCCCGGGACGCCAGCTGGACGAGGCCCGGGGGAGTGATGTCCGGCAGCTGCATGATCTGCCGGGCACTCAGCGCCTTGGCCATCTCCTTGGCGCCCTGCGAGCTCGCGTAGATGGTGCGGATCCGCTCGGCCGGGTCGTCGACGTCGGTGGCGAGGCTGACCGTCATCGAGCTGACCTGGTTCCCGACGTGCCCCGAGGTGTCCTCGGTGCGCGTGGAGACCGGGATCTGGGCGATCAGCGGCTTGGCGGGGATGCCTTCACGGTCGGCGAAGTAGATCCGCAGGGCACCCGCGACGAGGGCCAGGACGACGTCGTTCAGCTTCACGCCGTACGCGTCCTTGAGCGTCTTGACCCGGTCCAGCTCGATCCGGACACCGGTGATCCGCCGATGCGGGCTCAGGGTCGCGTTGAACCGCGTCGCCGGTGCGCTGAAGAACCGCGGCGGCTTGTTCTGGACGCTGCGGACGGCCAGTTGCTGCCGAACCGTCTGGTTCACGATGCCTGCCACCCGCACGGGGGTGCGCACCGCGACGTTGACCCAGGCCTCGGCGAGCGCCCTGGCCGGGTGCGGGCCGGAGCTGCCGATGCCGTGGACCACCTCGTGCGAGGGCGGGCGCGGCTCCGGGGTGACGTCGAGCAGGATCTCGCCGAGCCCGGCGCCGGACACGCCGTCGACGATCGAGTGGTGCATCTTCGTGAGGGTCGCGACGCGACCCTTCTGCAAGCCCTCGATCACCCACAGCTCCCAGAGCGGACGAGAGCGGTCGAGCTTGTAGGACATCAGCCTGCTGACCAGCTCGTCGAGCTCCTTGCGCGTCCCCGGCTGCGGTACGCCGATCCGCCGGATGTGGAAGTCCGGGTCGAGGTCCTCGTCCTCCACGAACCAGGGACGGTCCATGCCCAACGGCGCCTCGACGACCTTCCAGCGCAGCTGCGGCATCTGGGGCAGGCGCTCGACCACGATCCGGCGGACCGCCTCAAAGCTGAAGCCCGGCGCCTCGGCGGTCTCGTGGATCGCGACCGCGCCGATGTGCATGTGCCACGCGGGCGTCTCGCCGTACCAGAACGCCGCGTCGACCCCACTCATCCGCTTCATGGCACCAGAGTAGAACCGGTTCTCGTCCTGGCGTCGTTTCGCGGCGGGCACGACCGCCGTGGGAGGATGGTCGGGTCCTTTTCCCGCCGCAGCCGATCGACGAGAGCAGTACGTGGCCAGCCTTCCGACCGCGCCCCAGCCGGGCAAGACCGACCCCGCGATCATCCGCAACTTCTGCATCATCGCCCACATCGACCACGGCAAGTCGACGCTGGCCGAC
>DATAKN010000242.1:0-2259 GCA_036261595.1 Marmoricola sp. | reverse complement strand
ACGTGACCGACGAGATGGCGGAGGCGCTCCGGGCCGATCTGGGCAACGATGGCTTCGTGGAGCTGACTGCCATGGTCGCGGTGGAGAACGAGCGGTCCCGGATGAACAGCGCCCTCGGCCTGACCAGCCAGGGCTTCAAGGACCACTGCGCTCGTACTGAGGAGGTCGCGCAGCGACCGTCTCGAAGTGAGCTCAGGGTCGCCGGTGAGTGAGGACACCGAAGCCACCGAGCTCGACCCGTTCGTCGAGCATCGCGGCCTGCTGTTCACCGTCGCCTACGAGATGCTCGGCAGCACGGCCGACGCCGAGGACGTCCTGCAGGAGTCGTGGCTGCGGTGGGCCGCGCGCCGGGGGGACGACGGTCAGGACGAGATCCGCGACCCGCGCGCGTACCTCGTCCGGATCGTCACCCGCCAGTCGTTGAACCGGTTGCGCGCGCTGCAGCGCCAGCGCGAGACCTATGTCGGGACGTGGCTTCCGGAGCCCCTGGTCACCTCCCCGGACGTGCTCGAGGACGTCGAGCTGTCGGAGTCGGTCTCGTTCGCAATGCTGCTGGTGCTCGAGACGCTGAGCCCGTTGGAGCGGGCCGCGTTCGTGCTCCGTGAGGTCTTCGGGTTCGAGTACGACGAGATCGCCGCCGCCACCGATCGCTCGCCCGCCGCCGTCCGGCAGCTGGTGTCCCGGGCGCGGAACCACGTGCAGGCCAGGCGGCCGCGCTTCGAGCCGCCGGCCGAGACCGAGCGGGTGATCGCCGAGTTCTTCGCCGCGGCCTCGACGGGCCGGGTCGAGCCGCTGCTGGAGGTGCTCGCGCCCGACGTCGTGCTGCACACCGACGGCGGCGGGAAGAAGAAGGCGGCGCTCAACCCCATCCGCGGCGCGGACAAGGTGGCGCGGTTCCTCGCGGCCGTGGTGCCCCAGGGCGTCGAGCTCGAGGTCGAGACCGGCACGGTCAACGGGTCGCCCGCCCTCTTCCTGTACCTCGACGGCGAGCTCGACTCCGTCGGCACGGTCGTCAGCGACCACGGCAAGGTCCGGGAGGTGTTCCTGGTGCGCAACCCCGACAAGCTGGCCGACGTCGGCACCCGGCGCGACGTGCGCATCCTCTAGCCTCGCCGTGTGCTGACCCGCTGGGGCCGTGAGCTCGACCCGGACGACCCGCTCCCGGAGTACCCGCGACCCCAGCTCGTGCGACCCGACCACACGTGGCGCAACCTCAACGGGCGCTGGGACCACGCCTTCGCCGGCGAGGACCGGCCCACCACCTGGGACGGCGAGATCGTGGTGCCGTTCTCCCCCGAGTCGGTGCTCTCGGGGGTCGGTCGCCAGCTCCAGCCCGAGGAGTGGCTCTGGTACCGCCACCCGTTCACGACGCCGACGCCCGTGCCCGGCGGCCGCGTGCTCCTGCACTTCGGCGCGGTCGACCAGACCTGCACGGTCTGGGTCGACGGTGTCGAGGTCGGCGGGCACACGGGTGGCTACCTGCCGTTCACCCTCGACATCACCGACGCACTCGGCGACGGCGACGAGCACCTGCTCGAGGTCCGGGTGCGCGACCTGTCCGAGACCGGTCCGCACGCCCGCGGCAAGCAGCGCCTGGACCGGGGCACGATCTGGTACACCGCCCAGTCCGGCATCTGGCAGACCGTCTGGGTAGAGGTGGTCCCGCCCGAGTACGTCGAGTCGCTGCGGATCACCCCGCACCTGGAGCAGGCCGTGCTGGAGGTCGTCATCGAGGCGGGCCCGGTGGCGTCGACTGGCTCAGCCACCGCGGTCGTCACGGTCCTGGATGCCGGCCGTGTCGTCGCGCGCGAGAGCGGGCGGGTCGGCACCCCGCTCCGGCTAACCATCCCGGACCCGCGCCCGTGGTCGCCCGACGACCCGCACCTGTACGACCTGGAGATCACGCTGGGCAGCGGCGAGCTCGCCGACCGGGTGGCGTCGTACGCCGCCATGCGCAGCCTGGGCGTCGGCCACGACGCGCAGGGGCGTCGGCGTTTCCTGCTCAACGGCGAGCCGATCTGGCACCTGGGCGTCCTCGACCAGGGCTACTGGGCCGACGGGCTCCTGACCGCGCCGAGCGACGCCGCGATGGTCCACGACATCGCCACGATGAAGGACCTGGGCTTCACGATGCTGCGCAAGCACGTGAAGATCGAGCCGCTGCGCTGGTACCACCACTGCGACCGGCTCGGCATGCTGGTCTGGCAGGACATGGTCAACGGTGGCGGGCGCTACCGCGAGCTGGTCGCGAACCTCCCG
>DATAKN010000237.1:0-14198 GCA_036261595.1 Marmoricola sp. | reverse complement strand
GGGCCGTTCGCCCACGGACTGGGCAGGACGTCCTCATCGTTTCACGGGCACCCCAGAGGGGCTAGGGTGCGGGGGACGGAGGAGGTCTGGGTTGTTCTACTGGTTCCTGAAGTGGATCGCGCTCGGTCCCATGCTGCGGCTGGTCTTCCGTCCGCAGGTCGAGGGCGCCGAGAACGTTCCCACCGAGGGCCCGGCGATCCTGGCCAGCAACCATCTTTCGTACGCCGACTGGCTGTTCATGCCGCTGACGTTGCCGCGGCGGGTCACGTTCGTGGCGAAGGCCGAGTACTTCAACACGCCGGGGATCAAGGGCTGGTTCCAGCGGATGTTCTTCTCCGGTGCCGGTCAGGTGCCGATCGACCGGTCCGGCGCCTCGGCCGCCGAGGGCGCGCTCACCGCGGCCAAGCGCGTGCTGGCCGACGGCGAGTTGTTCGGGATCTATCCCGAAGGCACCCGGTCCCACGACGGCCGGCTCTACCGGGGAAAGACCGGCGTCGCGCGCCTGGCCCTCGAGACCGGCGTACCGGTCATCCCGGTCGCCGTGGTCGGCACCAACGTCGTGGCGCCTCCGGGCAAGACGTTCGGCTCGTTCACGCGTCCGGTCGTGCGGTTCGGCAAGCCGCTCGACTTCGACCGCTACGAGGGCCTCGACAACGACCGGTACATCCTGCGCTCGGTGACCGACGAGATCATGTACGAGATCATGCGGCTCTCCGGTCAGGAGTACGTCGACATGTACGCCAACCGGGCCAAGGAGGAGGCGAAGCGCGCCGAGGCGGCCGCCCGCTCCGCCCAGCGAGCCGCCGCGGCCGAGGCCGAGCACGCGGTCGGGGCACCATCGGGCGCGCAGTCGGGTGCGCCGTCCGGAGGGGACCCGGACCAGGGGCCGGCGTCCCGGGCCTCCTGAGTCCCGCACGGCACCGCATGACGATCCACTCGTCGAACCCGTTCGCCACAGCGCCCGACCCGGTACGCCGGTTCCGCGGCCGCATCGGCGGCGCAGTGTCGCTGTGGACCACCGGTGCGGGGGAGGACCGCGCCGGGCTTGCGGTCTCCTCGCTGATGGTGGCCAACGGTGAGCCGGGCAGGATCCTCGGGCTGCTCGACCCCGACGCCGCCCTGACCGAGACGCTGCTGGGATCGGAGGTCGGTGTCGTCCACCTGCTCGAGTGGTCCGATCGCGACCTGGCCGACGCGTTCGGCGGGGTCGCGCCGGCTCCGGGTGGGCCGTTCACGCTGGGCACCTGGGCGGACTCGGCGTACGGCCCGGTGCTGGCCGACCGGACCCATGCCCTCGTCCGCGTGGAGAGCGCCACCGAGGTGGGCTGGTCGACGCTGGTGACCGCGACGATCGAGCGGGTGGTCATGGTCGAGGACCGTCACCCTCTCGAGCACCGGCGAGGTCGATATCGCCGGCCGTAGCGCACGTCGGACCAGCTCAGCCTGATCGCCACCCGGCCGATGGAGACATCACCGTTGACCGGCGGGGGAACACTCAGGGAAGAACCAGGGTGCAGGTAGCGTTGGGTCAGCAGACGGAAGAGGAGACGCAGATGGTGCTTTTTCGCCGCCAGCTCGGCGACGTGCTCCGTGCCGAGCGGATGCGTCGGGGCATGACCCTGCGCGAGCTCTCCTCCGAGGCCCGGATCAGCCTGGGCTACATCTCCGAGATCGAACGCGGCCAGAAGGAAGCATCCTCCGAGTTGCTGTTCTCCCTGTGCGAGGCGCTCGAGATGCCGCTGTCCGAGGTGCTCCGTGAGGTCAGCGACACCATCGCCGTCGAGGAGCAGCGGATCGCCGCCGAGTCCGCCGTCGAGCGGGTCCCGGCTGCTGCGGCCGACGTGGTGGCCGCGGCCTGACGTTCACGCCACTCCGGTGGCGCTCTCCAGCAGGTCCAGCTCCTCGTCGAGGAAGGTCAGCAACCGCTGCAGGTGCGGCACCGACCGCCGGCAGCCGGTCAGTCCGAACGCCATCTGGTCGGCGTAGCTGTTGCAGGTGATGTTCAGCGCCATCCCCTGGATCGGCACCGAGACCGGATAGGTGCCGGTCAGCCGGGCGCCGTTGAGGTACTGCGTGGTCCGGGGCCCGGGCACGTTGGAGATGATCAGGTTGAACGGAGGCCGGACGATGCCGTTGAGCCGCAGCATCGGGATCGCGAGCGCGGGTGCCATGCCCAGCGCGCTCATCGCGACGATCTGGTTCGGTGTCATCGAGCCGAGCGCCTCCTTGCCCGACACCATCGACCGGTGCACCGAGGTCAGCCGGTCGGCCGGGTCGGAGAGGTCCGTGCCGAGGCGCACCATCACCGCGCCGACCGCATTGCCCCCGCCTCCGTCCATCGAGTGGGCACCTCTCGACGTCAACCCGACGGGGACCATCGAGACCAGTGACGTGGACGGCAGCCGGCCGAGCTCCTGCAGGTAGGCACGGACCGCGCCGCTGCACATCGCCAGCACGACGTCGTTGAGCGTCGTACCGCTGGCCTTCGAGACCGCACGGATCCGCTCCAGCGGCCAGTCCTGGGCCGCGAACCGGCGTGACCCGGTGATGTCGACGTTGAACATGCTCTTCGGCGCGTGCAGCGACAACGCAGAGGTCTCGTTCCGCACGCCCTTCGCGAGCGTCTTGACCAGCGCGGCAGGGAGGCCCGCCGCCTCGGCGGTGAGCCCGAGGGCGGTGCGCAGCGCGCTCACCGGTACGCCGGCCAGCGTGTGCTCGTCGTGCGGGCGCGGCCGGGCCGTTCGTGCGGCGGCACGAGCGTCGAACGGGAGCGGCATGTTGCGCTTGTCAGGGTCGCTGGTCAGGACCTTGCTCATCAGCCGCATCGCGGAGATCCCGTCGACGAGCGCGTGGTGCAGCTTGGTGTACATCGCCACGCGGCCGTCGCCCAGACCCTCCACGATGTGGGCCTCCCACAGCGGCCGCTCGCGGGCCAGCCGGGTGCTGTGCAGCCGGCTGACCAGCTCGAGCAGCTCACGGATCCGCCCGGGCTTGGGGAGTGCGTTGTGCCGGACGTGGTGCTCGACGTCGAACTGCTCGTCGTCGGTCCACACCCACTGGCCGAGCGTGCTGATCGACCGCATCGGCCGCTTCTTGAACAGCGGCGCGATGTCCTCCACCGCCAGCGCGCACTCGAAGAGCTGGCGCGCGAAGTCGTCCCCGGCGTCGTCGGGCACCTCGAAGAGCTGCAGCCCGGCCACGTGCATCGGCTGACTACGGGTCTCCGCCAGGAGGAATGCCAGGGAGGTCGGGTCGATGAGCGCGGCCATCCGCAGATCCTTTCGTCCGCACCGAGCGGTTGTGAAGACGGTGTCCGGGAGCGGCCCCGGCCCCTGCCATCGCTGGGGTACCCCGGAGTAGGTTGCCCAATGTGACGGACGCGACGTACGACTACGTGGTGGTGGGGTCGGGCAGTGCCGGAGCCGTGCTGGCCGCGCGGCTCACCGAGGATCCCGGCGTCACCGTGCTGCTGCTGGAGGCGGGCGGCGATTCCGACGTCGACGAGGTGAACATCCCCGCAGCGTTCGCGTCGCTGTTCAAGACCCAGTGGGACTGGAACTACGCGACCACCGAGCAGAAGCAGCTCCACGGCCGGCGGGGGCACTGGCCGCGGATGAAGGCGCTCGGCGGCTGCTCGGCGATGAACGCGATGATCTACATCCGCGGCAACAGGGCCGACTACGAGACCTGGCGCGACCAGTACGGCGCGACCGGCTGGGGCTACGACGACGTGCTGCCGTACTTCGTCAAGGCCGAGCACAACACCCGGTTCGGCGGTCCCCTGCACGGCCAGGACGGTCCCCTGTGGGTGGAGGACCGGCGCTGGACCCACGAGCTCACCACGGCGTACGTCGAGAGCGCGGTGAGCCGGGGGCACAAGCCCACCGACGACTTCAACGGCGTCGAGCAGGACGGTGCCGGGCTCTACCAGGTGACCTGCCGCAAGGGCCGCCGGTGGTCGACGTACGAGGCCTACCTTCGGCCGGCGCAGGAGCGCGACAACCTGACCATAGCGACGTACGCGCTCGCCACCCGGGTCGAGCTCGACGGTGACCGCGCGACCGGCGTGATCTTCCGGCAGGGTGGAAGCCTGCACACTGCGACCGCGCGTCGCGAGGTGATCCTCTGCGGCGGCGCGATCAACAGCCCGCAGCTGCTGATGCTCTCGGGCATCGGGCCTGCCGCCCATCTGCGGGAGCACGGCATCGACGTGCGCGTGGACCTCCCGGGCGTGGGCTCCAACCTGCAGGACCATCCGGTGGCGCCGCTGATCTGGCACACCACCGGCACCACCGATCTGGCCGACTTCAACAACGTCCGCGGGCTCCTGCGCTGGAAGGTGCGGGGGAGCGGCGCGCTGACCTCCAACGTGGGTGAGGGCGGTGCGTTCTTCGCGTCCCGGCCGGGACTGTCTGCGCCCGACGTGCAGATCCACGTCGCCCCGTCGGGGTTCTACGACAACGGGCTCCACGAGCAGACCTCCCGAATGTTCACCGCGGGGGTCACCCTCGTCTCCGTCGCGAGCAGGGGATCCCTCCGGCTCCGGTCGGCCGACCCGGCGATCCACCCGGCCATCGACCCGGCGTACTTCGACGACCAGGTCGATCTCGACGCCATGGTCGCCGGGATGCGCCAGACCTGGGAGACCTGCCGGCAGGGGCCGCTGGCCCGGTTCCTGGACCGGCCGTGGGAGCTCCCGGCGGACCCGACCGACGACGACTTCGTCGAGCACGTACGCCGCAACGCCCAGACGCTCTACCACCCGGTGTCGACCTGTGCGATGGGCACCGGCGACGACGCGGTCGTCGACACCTCGCTGCGGGTCCGCGGCGTCACCGGCCTGCGGGTCGTCGACGCCTCGGTCATGCCCGTCGTACCGCGTGGCAACACCAATGCACCGACCATCATGATCGCCGAGAAGGCGGCCGACGAGATCAGGAAGACCTCATGACGATCACCGAGAACGACTCCGCCCAGGACACCGGCGCCCGTCCGGCGACCTTCGACTCCATCAACCCGCGCACGGGCGACGTCGTGGAGACCTACCCGATCCACGACGAGGCCGCGGTCCGGGCGACCGTCGAACGTGCCCGGCAGGCAGCCGAGTGGTGGCAGGGCCTGACCTTCGACGAGCGCAAGGCCCACCTGAACACCTGGAAGGCCGTGATCACGCGCCGGCTCGGCCAGCTGGCCGACGTGGTGCACCAGGAGACCGGGAAGCCGCACGGTGATGCGCTGATGGAGGCTGCGCTGGCGATCGACCACCTGGCGTGGGCGGCCCGCAACGCCGAGAAGGTGCTGAAGCGGCGCAAGGTGCCCAGCGGGCTGCTGATGTCGAACCAGAAGGCCACGGTGGAGTACCAGCCGCTCGGCGTCGTCGGCGTGATCGGGCCCTGGAACTACCCGGTGTTCACCCCGATGGGCTCGATCGCCTACGCACTGGCTGCGGGCAACGCGGTCGTCTTCAAGCCGAGCGAGTACACCCCCGGTGTCGGCGTCTGGCTCGCGCGGATCTTCCAGGAAGTCGTCGGCCAGCCGGTGTTCCAGGTCGTGACTGGACTCGGCGACACGGGCGCCGCACTGTGCCGCTCGGGCGTCAACAAGGTCGCGTTCACCGGCTCGACCGCGACCGGCAAGAAGGTGATGGCCGCCTGTGCCGAGTCGCTGACGCCCGTCCTGATCGAGGCGGGTGGCAAGGACGCCCTGATCGTCGACGACGACGCCGACCTCGACGCCGCGGCCGACGGCGCGGTGTGGGGCGCCTGCTCGAACGCCGGGCAGACCTGCGCCGGCGTCGAGCGGGTCTACGTCCACGAGCGGGTCTACGACCAGTTCATGGCCAAGCTGGTCGACAAGGCCAAGGGCCTGTCGGCCGCCGCGGACCCGCAGTCGAAGATCGGTCCGATCACGATGCCGGGTCAGGTCGACATCATCCGGCGGCACATCGACGACGCCCTCTCCCGCGGTGGCAAGGCGGTCCTCGGTGGCGCGGACGCGGTGAACGGTCAGTGGGTGCAGCCGACGATCCTGGTCGACGTACCCGAGGACTCCTCGGCGGTCACGGAGGAGACGTTCGGGCCGACGATGACGGTGGCGAAGGTCAAGGACATGGACGAGGCGGTCGCGCGGACCAACGCGTCGCGCTACGCCCTCGGGTCGACGGTGTACTCCAAGGGGCACGGTCTGGAGGTGGCTGAGCGGTTGCGGGTCGGCATGACCGCCATCAACGGGGTGATCAGCTTCGCCGGCGTACCCTCGCTGCCGTTCGGTGGCGTGGGTGACTCCGGGTTCGGCCGGATCCACGGACCCGACGGGCTCAAGGAGTTCTGCTACGCACACGCCATCGCGCGGCAGCGGTTCAAGCCTCTGATGTCGCTGACCACGTTCGACAAGACGGACAAGGTCGACACCCAGCTGACCAAGCTGATGACGATGTTGCACGGGCGTGGATCCGCTCTCGAGAAGTAGGACGCACGCTGGTCCGTACGTCGACCTGGTGGTGGCCCGCGGCCGCACGTCGCTGCGGGCGCGGCTCGACCGGCTGCGCTCGAAGGCCTGGCAGGTCGGTCAGTGCGCGATCGCGGCCGGCCTGGCGTGGTTCGTCGCCCGCGACGTGGTCGGCCACGCCGCGCCGTACTTCGCACCGATCGTCGCACTGGTCAGCCTGGGCACCAGCTACGGCCAGCGGCTGAGGCGAGTCGCGGAGGTGACCGTCGGCGTCGCGGTCGGTGTGTTCCTCGGCGACGTCTACACCCACGTGTTCGGCCGGGGCGCCTGGCAGATCACGGTGATGATCGGCCTGGCGATGGTGATCGCGCTGCTGCTGGACGCCAGCCCGCTGCTGGTCAACCAGGTGGCGATCCAGTCGCTCGTCGTGGTGATGGTGCTCCCCAACCCCGACGCGGCGTTCCTGCGCTGGACCGACGCGCTGATCGGAGGGGCGGTCGCCCTGCTCGCCGCGGCGGTGGTTCCGGCAGCCCCGCTGCGCCGACCCCGCGAGCAGGCCGCGGTCGTCGTACGCCGGATCTCGGCGCTGCTGCGCGCCTCGGCGGACAGCATCGAGGACGGTGACGTCGAGCGGGCGATGAAGACGCTGGCCGACGCCCGCACGACCGACACGCTGGTCACCGAGCTGCGCGCCGCGGCGGACGAGGGGCTGTCGGTGATCGCGTCGTCACCGTTCCGCCGTCGCCACCGGGGCGACCTGCGCCGGCTCGCCGACCTGGTCGAGCCGCTCGACTTCGCGTTGCGCAACACCCGCGTGCTGGCGCGTCGCGTAGCGGTCGGCACCTACCGCGACGAGCCGTTCCCGACGGCGTACGCCGTGTTCCTGCGCGAGCTCGCTACCGTCACCGACCAGATCGCCGACGAGCTCCAGGCCGACCGGATGGCCACCGGTGCTCGCGACGCGCTCTCTGCGCTGGCGCGGTCCTCGACGGACCTGCCGCGCACGCCGGTGCTGTCCGCCGAGGTCGTGCTCGCCCAGATGCGCTCCATGCTCGCCGACCTTCTCGCGGTCACCGGCCTGGACCCGCTCGCGGCGACGGACGAGATCCCGCCCTTCCCCGCCCGCTGATCGCCGAGCGGGCACTGCCGTACGTCGCGAAGCCGTCGAGCGGGCACTGCCGTACGTGTCAGCTCGTCGGCCGGCCACCGGAGTTCATGCGCGTTCAAGCGTGTCCGTACGCGACTGCCCGCTCGGCGCAGTTTCCGCGTACGCGACTGCCCGCTCGGCGGCTTCAGAGTTCCCTGACGACGGAGTCCACGACCGCGACGAGGTCGCCGTCGTGGGACTCGGCGACCTTCCGCTGGCGCTGGTACGACGCCCCGCGAACCGGGATCTCCCGGACCAGAGCGAGATCCTCGGCGCAGGACAGCCGCTCGGCGACCGGGCGCAACCGGTCGAGCAGCTCGTCGAGGTCCTCCAGCAGCAGCCGCTCGTTGGAGTCGGCGTCGAGGATGATCCACGCATCGAGCCCGTAGCGGGCCGCCCGCCACTTGTTCTCCTGCACGTGCCACGGCGGCATCGTGGGCAACGTCTCGCCCCGGTCCAGCCGGTCGGCGAGGTCGACCACCAGGCAGTGCGTCAGCGCCACGAGCGCGCGCATCTCCCAGAGCGTCGAGACGCCGTCGCACACCCGGACCTCGACCGTGCCGGTGCGCGGCGCGGGCCGGACGTCCCAGCGGATCTCGTCGATCAGCTCGATCACGCCAGTCTTGAGCAGGTCGTCGGCGTAGTGCTCGAACTCCGCCCAGGTGTCGAACTGGAACGGCAGGCCGGCGGTCGGCAGCTGCTGGAACATCATCGCCCGGTTGCTCGCGTAGCCGGTGTCCGTGCCGGCCCAGATGGGGGAGGACGCGGAGAGCGCCTGCAGGTGCGGGTACCAGTTGAGCAGGGCGCTGACGATCGGGATCACCTGGTCGCGGCGTACGCCGACGTGGACGTGGACGCCCCAGATCAGCATCTGCCGGCCCCACCACTGGGTGCGGGCGATCAGCTCCTCGTAGCGGTGCCCCTCGGTCAGCAGCTGGTGCGACCACGCGGCGAACGGGTGGGTGCCGGCACTGTAGAGGTCGACGCCGAGCTCGTCGGTGAGGGGCCGCACCTTGGCGATCATCTCGGCGAGCTCGCTCATCGCCTCGTCCACGGTCGAGCAGATCCCTGTGGTCAGCTCGACGGTGTTGCGCAGCAGCTCCTTGTGCAGGCGCGGCTCGGGCCCGTGACGGTCCCGCATCAGGTCGAAGAGCTCCGAGGCCGCATTGACCAGGTCGCGGCTCTGCTTGTCGACCAGGGCGAACTCCCACTCCACCCCGAGCGTCGGGCCCGGCGAGTCGGGGAAGTCGATGGCCACACGAGGATCGTTCCACACCGGAACGTCACGGCATGGCCATCGCGATCCCCGGCGGGCTATCTCCGTCCGGCGAGGTCCGGCTCCGGCAGCGTCCGCGGCATCGACCGGTCGCCGAGGACGCCGGCGAGAGCGATGAACGCCGCACCGAGCAGCAGCACCGACAGGTACGACGCGTAGACGCTGACCGCCGAGCCGACGAACTCGACGAGCAGGAAGGCCCAGATCGCCGGTCCCACCCAGACCGGCCCGGTCCGCGTGCGGAACAGGCCGATCCCGAGCAGCAGCACGCCCAGGACCGTGCCGAGCAGGCCGAGTGCGGAGAAGATCATGACCGGTGAGCTCTGCAGCCGGTCGTAGAGGTCCACCTGGATCGATCGGTGACTGTCGCGCGCCATCATCAGGTAGACCAGCGACGTGCCACCGAAGACCGTGTGGCCGAAGCAGCCCACCACGGCGAGACCGGTTCCCCACGCGGAGAGCCGTGGAGCCTGGGGGAGGAGCAGGCGTCCGATCGCGAGGAAGGCCACCAGCATCGGCAGCTGGCTGAGCAGGAACGCGACCGCGGACAGCGCGGCGAGCGGGGTGCTCATCGCGGCGAGCCGGTCGGCCGCCGTGCCCCCGAGGTCGGGTTGGGTCACGACCGAGACGCCGGCGACCACGGGCGCCAGGATGAGTGAGCTTCGGGCTGCGATGAGTCGCGAGCGGGTGTCGGGGTGCATCAGTCTCCTCCTCGGGTGCGGTCCGGCGGTTCCGGGCTCCCGGTCAGCAGACCGTGCCAAGACGTCCTGGCACATCGGCCGGCGGTGGTCACAGGTGTCAACTCCGGATGACTGCCCGATCCGCGGCGGGCGATCTAGGGTGCCGATGTGGTCGGGCTTCAGGCGCTCCTGACGCGACCGCGACGAGTCGAGCTCGTGCTCGCCGCCGCGGTCGCACTGCTCGGCGTGGGCGAGGTCTGGGTGCCGTTCAGCTCGCGCCAGGGATCTGGCTCCGCGACCTCGGCCACCATCGGGGTCCTCCTGGTGGCCACCTGCCTGCTGTGGTGTCGGCGCGAGCCGTTGCTCGCCGTCCTGGCGTTCCCGCTGGTGTGGGGGACCGTCGCGCTGGTGGCGCCGACGTACGTGCTGTTCTACGGCACGTTCGTGCCGCTGGAGATCGGCGTGTTCATGAGCGCACGGTTCGGCCGCGGTCGCGCGCCCCTGTACGCCGCGCTCGTCGCCGCCGCGTCCCTCCTCGGGGTCGATCTGTTCGTGTCGTTGATGCAGGATCCCGGCGAGATCGCCTTCCACTGGACGGTGACGGCGCTGGTCTGGGCCTCGGGCTTCGGGCTGCGGACCCTCGATCGGCGTGCCCGGGCATCGATGCGGAGGGCGATCGACGCCGAGGTCGGTGCGGCCGAGCAGGCGATGCGAGCGGTGCTCGAGGAACGCGCGCTGCCGAGGCGGCCGCCGAGGACCCCGAGCACGTGCGGCGTGCCATGGCAAGCGTCCGGGCGGCGGGCAACGAGGCGCTCGCGGACATGCGCCGGCTGGTCTCGGTGCTGCGGGTCGACGACGAGGCGCCACTGTCGCCGCAGCCACGCGTCGAGTCGTTGCCTGCCCTCGTCGAGCGCACCACGCAGGAGGGCACTCCGACGACCCTGACCGTCGCCGGCTCCCCGCGCGCGCTCCCGGCCGGCCTCGACCTTGCGCTGTACCGCATCGTCCAGGAAGCGCTGACGAACGTGCGTCGGCACTCCGGAGCGAGCCGGTGCGAGGTGTGCGTCGACTACGGGCCCGACCGGATCACCGTCGCGGTCGTCGACGACGGCCACGGAACCAGCACTGGCGAAGGCGGCGGCCACGGCCTGCTCGGGATGCGCGAGCGGGTCAGCCTGTACGGCGGCGAGCTGAGCGCCGCCCCTGGCCCGACCGGGGGTTTCGCCGTGCGCGCCTCGCTGCCGGTGACACCGTGACCGAGCCACCGAGCCGGGTGCTCGTCGTCGACGACCAGGAGCTGGTCCGTGCGGGCTTCCGGATGATCCTCGAGCGCAACGGCGTCGAGGTCGTGGGCGAGGCGGCCGACGGTGAGGAGGGCGTCCGGATGGTGACGGCACTGGACCCGGACGTCGTCCTCATGGACGTGCGGATGCCGCGCATGGACGGCATCGAGGCGACGCGCCGGATCATCGCCCAGCGACCAGCGACCCGCGTCGTGGTGCTGACCACCTTCGACCTCGACGAGTACGTCTACGAGGCGGTGCGCGCCGGTGCCAGCGGCTTCCTGCTCAAGGACATCCCGCCGTCCGACCTGGTCCACGCCGTGGGCGTGGTCGCCCGGGGCGACGCGCTGCTGGCGCCGGCCCTCACCCGGCGGCTGCTGGACCGGTTCGTGTCCCGGCCGCTCCCGGGCACGCGACCGGAAACGGTCGCCGGGGTCACCGATCGGGAGCTGGAGGTGCTCCGGCTCGTCGCAGCTGGCCGTTCAAACGCGGAGATCGCCGCGACGCTGTTCCTCAGCGAGGCGACGGTGAAGACCTACGTGTCCCGCATGCTCACCAAGCTCGACCTGCGCGACCGGGTGCAGCTGGCGGTGCTCGCCTACCGCAGCGGCGTGGTGGTGCCGGGAGAGGACTAGGGTCACCGACGTGCTGCCCGTGTCCTGGATGACGGCGTTCCTCGACCTGCCTGCCGACGAGTTCGACCCGGCGGTGGCCTTCTGGCAGTCGGTGACCGGGTACGCGTTGTCGGCGTACCGGGGAGAGCGGGAGGAGTTCGCCACGCTGGTGCCGCCGCGTGGGGACGCCTACCTTCGCGTCCAGCAGCTCGAGTCGGGCCGCTCCGGCGTCCACCTCGACCTGCACGCGCCGGGACAGGCCTTCGAGGTACGTCGGTCGCCCGGCGGCCTCGTGTACTGCCTGGTCGCCGGCGTCGAGACGGTCCGGCCGGCGCCGACGACCTGGGGCGACGGCAACCGCTCGCAGGTCGACCAGGTCTGCCTCGACATCCCTCCCGCGCTGTGGGACGACGAGTGCGCATTCTGGGCGGAGGTGACCGGCTGGGAGCTGCTCGGGGGTGGCCGGCCGGAGTTCCGGCGGCTGCGCCGGCCGGAGGGTCAGCCGCTGCACGTCCTGCTGCAGCGTCTCGACGACGCCGGCGGGCAGGTGCGCGCTCACCTCGACCTGGCTGCCGACGACCGGGTGGCGGAGGTACGCCGCCACGAGCTGCTCGGCGCCCGGGCCGCGGCCGTCCACGACGGGTGGACGGTCATGCGACCACCGGCGGGGCCGGTCTACTGCATCACCGACCGGGTGCCGCTGACCGCCGGGACCTGAGCCGGGCCAGCCAGTCGAGGTGCACGCCGGCGAATGGTCCGGACAGCTCCCGGACCGCCTCGAGCACCTCGGCGCAGCTGGTCTCGGCCGCCTCGATCACGTCGGCGGGATAGCCCAGCGACCGCTGGTGCTCGGCGAACTCGTCCTCGTCGTCGACCCACACCCGGCCGTCCGGGTCGCGGATCACGTCGAGGTCGAGGTCGACGGTGCGGACCTCCTTGTCGGTCCACGTCGACGGCGTGCTGATGTCGACGTAGACGTCGACGGGCCGGTCGGGGTCGTCGCCGTACATCGTGGCCACCCACCAGGCGTCGTGGGGGATCAGCACCACGTGGTCGCACCAGGCGTGGAAGCCGCGTTCCGGACGCGACAGCCAGGTGCCGGACGGTACGCCGACCCAGTGGCCGTGCGCGTCGACGCCCAGGCGCACGGCGTCGAACTCCCAGTGCGGGAGGTCGGGCCACTTGCGCGTCAGGACGCGGACGATGCGCTCGGTCACGATCGCAAGCGTAGGGGCCCGGCGCTCACGCCTTCTTGTGCGGCATCACCCGGCCGGCGAACCGCGCCACGACGTCCTGGTAGCGGGACCCGCTGAACTTCGCGAAGTGATGGATGACGTGCGCGTCGATCCCCACGAGCTGGCGCGCCTTGCCGGCGACCGCGGCGTCGAGGATGATCCGGGCCGCCTTGTCGGCAGGCATCCGCGCGAGCTTCTCGTCGAAGAGCCGGTCGATCTCCCCCGCGTCCTGGCCCTTGGTCTTGCGGCCGTTGCGGGCGATCCCGGTCTTGATGCCGCCCGGGTGGATGCACGTCACGGTCACCGGGTGACGGTTGATCAGCATCTCGGTGCGCAGCGCCTCGGTGAAGCCGCGCACGGCGTACTTGGTGGCGTTGTACGCCGTCTGGCCCGGCATCGAGATCAGCCCGAAGAGCGAGGAGATGTTCACCACCGCGCCGTCACCGGAAGCGATCAGGTGTGGCAGGAACTCCTTGGTGCCGTTGACCACGCCGAGGAAGTTGATGCCGACGATCCAGTCGAAGTCGGCGTACTCCATGTCCTCGAAGTCGCCGGTCACGGTGACTCCGGCGTTGTTCACGATCATGTTCACCCGGCCGAACTGCTCGGCGACCGCGCTCGCGTAGGCGCCCATCGCGGCCCGGTCGGAGACGTCGAGCAGGTCGCTGCGCAGCTGACCGGCACCGGCTGCCTTGACCAGCTCGACGGTCTCGTCGAGACCGCCGCGGTTCCAGTCGGAGATCGCCAGGAGGGCTCCGCGCTTGGCGGCCAGGACCGCCATCTCGCGGCCCATGCCGGACCCGGCTCCGGTGATCACGACCACCTTGTTGTCGAGGCTCTTCATGAGGCGACCTGCTCCTTCGTGGTGGGGGCGCCGGACGCGGTCGTCACGACGTACTGGTCGAGGTCGAAGCGGCTCAGCAGCCGCCGGAAGGTGAACGTCGAGCGCGGCCACAGGGTGGTGTTGCGACCGTGTTCGTCGAGGTACCAGCTGGCGCAGCCGCCGGTGCTCCACACGGTGCGTCGCATCCGGCGCTGGAGGTCGGCGTTCCACGCTGCCTGTGCCCGCTCGGTCGGCTCGACCGCGGTGATGCGGCGCTGCTTCATCTGCTCCAGGGCGGAGAGGACGTAGGCGATCTGGCTCTCGATGATGAAGACCATGCTCGAGTGGCCCAGGCCGGTGTTGGCGCCGACGATCTGGAAGAGGTTCGGGAACCCTGCCGTCGTCGTGCCCTTGTACGACGCCATGCCGTGCTCGGCCCACACGTCGGCGAGCGTACGCCCGTCGCGACCCTTGATGTGGTGCGCGATCGGCTGGTCGGTCGTGTAGAAGCCGGTCGCGACGATCAGGCAGTCGATCTCGCGCTCCGTGCCGTCGCGGGTGACGATCCCGGTGGGGGTGATCTCGGCAATGCCGTCGGTGACCAGCTCGACGTTGTCGCGGTCGAGCGCGGGGTAGTAGGTGTTCGAGATCAGGATCCGCTTGCACCCGATCTCGTAGTGCGGCGTGACCGCC
>DATAKN010000234.1:0-5841 GCA_036261595.1 Marmoricola sp. | reverse complement strand
GAAGGCGAGGCTGTAGGCGTTGAGGACCCAGGACAGGCCCGTGGGCGAGAATCCGAGCGCCGTCTGCATCTGCGGCAGGGCGACGTTCACGATGCTCATGTCGAGGACCACCATCAGCTGGGCGGTCAGGATCGTGGCGAGCACGAGGCGAGGGCGGTCCGGCCGTTGCCGGGGCCGGCGGACGGCCGGCTGCGAGCGCCGCCAGCGACGCATCGACTCGGCTTCGACGAGGGCTTCGGCCGCGGGGGCGTCGGCGATAAGTTGGTCTGACACAGAGTTCTTCCGTTCCACGAGAGGTACGATCTGGAGGGCGCCTCCAGTTAATATATGGAGGGTGCCTCCGCTTATCAAGGGATTAATGCGCCGATGACCGAGACCACTCAGCACGACCACGCCCCCGAGGCGCCGAAGCTGCGCGCCGACGCGGCCCGCAACCGGGCGCGGCTGGTCGAGGCGGCGCGCACGCTGTTCCTGGCAGCGGCGCCGGACGCCGAGGTGTCCCTGGAGCAGGTCGCCCGCGAGGCCGGCGTGGGCATCGGCACGCTCTACCGGCACTTCCCCACCCGCCTGGACCTCCTCGAGGCGGTCTACCGGGAGGAGGTCGACGGTCTGCAGCAGGCGGCCGAGCGGCTGATCCCCGGGCGCTCGGCGTACGACGCCCTGGAGCTGTGGCTGGAGGTCTTCATCGACTACGCGGCCACGAAGAAGCACATCTTCCACGAGCTGATCGAGGCCACCGGACGCGACTCGGCGCTGATGACCCACTCGCGCGCGGTGATGACGGCGACGGCTGAGAAGATGGTCGGCCGCGCCCAGGCGGCGGGCGAGGTGCGCGACGACGTCACCCCCGGCGACGTGATCCGCCTGGCCGGCGGCTGCACGATGATGCCGAACTTCGACCGCGCCCAGAGCCGGCGGATCCTCCAGGTCGTCATGGCGGGCCTGCGTCCGGCCTGACGCCACGGGAGCCCTGGGCGGCTCGTAGGCTGGTCCGGTGCCCAGCTCGATGACCCGGCCGGTCGGTTCCCACGTGTTCGTCGGCAAGGGTCTCGTCGCCGGTGCGCTGCGCTCCGGGGAGGAGATCGGCGCGGAGGCGCTGCAGGTGTTCGTCGGCAACCCGCGCGGCTGGGCGCTGAGCCCCGGTGACCCGGCGGTCGACACGGAGTTCGCCGAGACCTGCGCGGACCGCGGCGTACGCACGTTCGTGCACACGCCGTACCTGGTCAACCTGGGGTCGCCGACCCCGGCCACGTTCGAGCGCTCGGTGGCGACGATCGCGCACAACCTCGAGCGGGCGGCGCGGATCGGCGCCGAGGGGGTGGTCGTGCACACCGGCTCCTGCGTCGAGGAGGGCGCACTGGACGCGGCCCTGCTCCAGGTTCGCGAAGGTCTCCCGCCCGTGCTCGACGCGCTCGGCGACGACGGGCCGTGGCTGTTGCTCGAGCCGACCGCGGGTCAGGGCCGGTCGCTGTGCGCGGGCGTTCCCGAGCTCGGCCCCTACCTCGACGTGCTGGACCGTCATCCGCGCGTGGGCGTCTGCCTCGACACCTGCCACGTGTTCGCCGCCGGGGCGCCGCTCGACGAGCCCGGCGGTGCGACGCGCACGCTCGACCTGCTCGAGGAGGTGGCCGGAGCGGGCCGCCTGCGGCTGGTGCATGCGAACGACTCCAAGGACCCGCGGGGGTCGATGCGCGACCGTCATGAGCGGATCGGCGAGGGCCACATCGGCGAGGGCGCGTTCGCCGAGCTCTTCGCGCATCGAGCGACCGCGGGCGTGCCGTTCGTCGCCGAGACACCCGGCTCCGGGCAGATCGGCAGCCCCTGCCTGCCGCTGCTGAAGAAGCTCCGCGACCAGTGACCACGACGACCGCCGACCGCGACGGCCGGCTCGCGCTGCTCGCCACGCTCACGCTGCTGGCGATGACCGCCTGCTGGGGATCGACGTTCTTCCTGATCCACGACCTGCTCGACCGGGTGCCGGCGGTCGACTTCCTCGCGATCCGGTTCGCGATCGCGAGCGTGGCGATGCTGCTCGCCGCCCCGCGCGCGGTCGCGCGCCTCTCCCCCGAGCTGCGTCGGCACGCGGTCGTGCTGGGCCTGCTGTACGGCGTCGCGCAGATCCTGCAGACCGTCGGGCTGGCGCACACGCCCGCGAGCGTGTCCGGCTTCATCACCGGCATGTACGTCGTGTGCACGCCGCTGTTCGCCGCCGCGATCCTGCGTGCCCGGATCAACGGGCTCACCTGGGGAGCGGTGCTGCTCGCCGTCGGCGGGCTGGGCGTGCTGACACTCGACGGCTTCAGCGTCGGGTACGGCGAGGCGCTGACCCTGGTCGCCGCCATCCTCTACGCGCTGCACATCGTCGGCCTGGGCGCCTGGTCGCGGCCGGCTGACGCGATCGGCATGTCGATCGTGCAGTGCCTGGTGATCACGGTGATCTGCTTCGTGGCGGCTGCGCCCGGAGGGATCACGCTTCCGCACCGCACCGGCGACTGGCTGGCCGTGGCCTACATGGCGCTGTTCGCCGGGGCGGCGGCCCTGCTCGGTCAGACCTGGGCGCAGGCCCACCTGCCGCCGACGCGCTCGGCGATCATCATGAGCATGGAGCCGGTGTTCGCCGCGTTCTTCGCGGTCCTGCTCGGCGGTGAGTCGCTCACGATCAGGATGCTGCTCGGCGGCGCCATGGTGCTGACCGCGATGCTGGTCGTCGAGCTGCTGCCCCGCCGCCGGATCGAGGCCGAGGTCCCCCACATCGCGGTGTGACCCGATCAGGGGAGCAGCAGGCCCGCGTCGCCGAACTCGTGCCAGAGGTATCCCTCGGCGACCGCGGCGTCGTACGCCCGCTGGGCGAGCTCCCGGCCGGCCACCGCTTCCACGAGGAGCAGGTGCGACGCCTGCGGGTCGTGCCAGCCGGTGACCAGCCCCGTGACCACGCGCGGCGGGTCCGCGGGCGTGACCACGCGGTCGGTCCAGCCGCTCCGCGCCTCGACGAGGCCGTCGTCGGCCACGGCGGACTCGAGGGCGCGGGTGACCGTCGTACCGACGGCGACGACGCGCCCGCCGCCGGCACGCACGGCATTGACCAGCCGTGCCGTGCCGACCGGTACGGCGAACCGCTCCGGCTGCGGCGCCTCACCGGCCTCCTGCGACGACACGCCGGTGTGCAGCGTGACCGGGGCGATCGCGACGCCCTTCGAGACCAGCCGGGTGACCAGGCCGTGGGTGAACGGCCGGGCCGCCGACGGCATCTCGGCGCTGCCCGGACGCAACGCGAACACCGTCTGGTAGGCGCTGAGCGGGTACCGGCGCGGCAGGTAGCCGTAGGCGACCGGTCTGCCGTGCTGGCGGAGGTGGCTCTGCAGCGGGCCGTCGACGCCGGCGCGCCACAGCCGGTTGCCGCGGCCGGTCGGTGACGAGCCGGTGCGCGGGTAGGGCTCGAGGAGCGTGATGCCCACCGCGCCCGAGACGAACCGGTCACCCGGCTCAGCGTCCAGCACGGCGCGGCCCGCGTCGCCCGGGGTGCGGACCTCGGTCACCCAGGTGCCGTCGTCGAGCGGCGTGGCGAGGTGGAGCACGACCGGCCCGCGCGTCGGGCTCTCCGCGTCGATCTGACCGGGGATCGTGGCCGAGTCGTTGACCACGACCAGGTCACCGGGCCTGAGGTGGTCGGCGAGCTCACGGAACCTGCCGTGCGTGATGCCGTCCGGCGAGCCGACGAGCAGGCGGACGTCCTCGCGCGACAGCCCGCGGGCCTCGGCGGGAGCTGGCGCCGCCGCCGACGGACCCGGCTCGAAGCGGATCGAGGACCGTTCGTCGAGGACGCGCACGTCAGGCACCCACCCTCTGGAGCGAGGGCGTCACGGCGATCTCGGCCGCCCGGTAGCGTCCCGACGGCGGTCGCGACGCGATCAGGGCGAGCAGGTGCGGGACGACCGTCTCCGGCAGCGGCCGGTCGGAGATGTCCTCTCCCGGGAAGGCGTCCTGGTGCATCTGCGTGCGCATGTCACCCGGGTCGACCGCGTACGCCGCGATGTCGGGATTCTCCTCACCGAAGGTGAGCGTGAGGTGGTCCAGCGCCGCCTTCGACGCGCCGTACAGGCCCCAGCCCGGGTAGTGCTCGACTGCTGCGTCCGAGGAGATCGAGAGCAGCACCCCTCGGGAGCCCGCCAGGGCCGGCAGGAGATCAGCCGACAGGGCGAGCGACGCCGCGACGTTGGTGCGCCAGACCTCCTGCAGGTCCTCGACCGTGGCCGTCGCGAGTGCAGGCAGGGGCGATGGCCCCAGAGCGCTGGCGTTGAGGACGAGCAGGTCGAGCCGCCCTTCCCGCTCCACCGCTGCGCCGAGCGCGCCGCGGTGCCAGTCGTCCGCGACGTCCCCGGCGACGGCGACGATGTTCGGGTCGTCGGCCACCGCCCGGAGGGGGTCAGCGTCGCGTCCGTCCACGACGACCCGCCAGCCGTCCGCGGCGAGGGCCCTGGTCAGGGCCCGGCCGAGACCGGCCGATCCCCCGGTGACGAGTGCTACCGGCATCGTTCCTCCTTGATCCGACATCTCTTTCCTGAGATTGTTCAAGTTCAACTCAACTTGAAGTCAAGGCGTAGCGAGCAAGGAGATTCGCGTGCCAGCACAGCGATCTGCGAGACCCATGGACACGCACGACCAGCTCACGGTCACTGAGGTGGCCCGACGCAGCGGCTTCGCGGCCTCGGCCCTGCGCTACTACGAGGACCAGGGGCTGATCGAGGCGAGCCGCAGCGAGGGCGGGCGGCGACGGTACGAGCGCAGCGTGCTCCGCCGGCTCGCGTTCATCCGGGCCGCGAGCAACATCGGTCTCTCGCTCGGCGAGATCCGAGCCGAGCTGGACCAGCTCCCCCGCGGCCGCACACCGACCAAGGCCGACTGGCACCGGATCTCCCGCCACTGGCGCACGCGCCTGGACGAGCAGATCGCCGCGCTCGAGCGGCTGCGCGACGGCTTCGACAGCTGCATCGGCTGCGGCTGCCTGTCGCTACGCCACTGTGCGCTCGCGAACACCCACGACCGCGCCGCCGAGAGCACGGCCGCTCCCGGGGCGGCGTACCTGCCGGCGGTCCTGCGCCGAGCGCAGGCGCCGCACCGGCCGCGTTAGCACCGGCGGTCTCGCAGAGCGAAATCGGTGTCCGCAACGTGGACGGGTCGGTCTAGGGTCCGCTCATGGTTGTGGTGATGGCCCCTGGCGCCACCGAGGAGGAGATCGCGCACGTCACCGAGCGCGTGGAGAGCGTGGGCGGGCAGGCGTTCGTCAGCCGCGGTGTGGTGCGCACGATCATCGGTCTGGTCGGGGACATCGACTCCTTCCACGGTCTGAACCTCCGCACGATGGCCGGCGTCGCCGACGTGCACCGGATCTCCGACCCGTTCAAGCTGGTCAGCCGCCAGCACCACCCTGACCGGTCCACGGTCTGGGTCGGGAGTCCGGGGCACCAGGTGCCGATCGGTCCGGACACGTTCACCTTCATCGCCGGCCCGTGCGCCGTCGAGACGCCCACCCAGACGCTCGAGGCGGCGGAGATGGCTCGGGCGGCGGGCGCGACGCTCCTGCGGGGCGGGGCGTTCAAGCCGCGGACGTCGCCGTACGCATTCCAGGGCCTCGGCGTGCGCGGCCTGGAGATCCTCGCCGACGTGCGGGCGACCACCGGCATGCCGGTGGTCACCGAGGTCGTGGACGCGCGCGACGTCGCCGTCGTGGCCGAGTACGCCGACATGCTGCAGATCGGCACCCGGAACATGGCCAACTTCGGCCTGCTCCAGGCCGTCGGCGAGTGCGGCAAGCCGGTGCTGCTCAAGCGCGGGATGACCGCC
>DATAKN010000232.1:0-17109 GCA_036261595.1 Marmoricola sp. | reverse complement strand
GCGATGAGTCCGCGCCACTCGAGGTCGTCGAGGAGGGTGGGGTCGATGGACACGGCGTGCCTTTCCGCTGGGAAGTCTGTGCAGGACAAGCCTGCCCCATCCCCCGGCGGTCCCGGGAACGTGTTCGGTACGCGACTCCGCGGAGGTCAGCGGATGCCGAGCTTGCGCATGAAGCGCAGCCCCTTGACCGTCTTCTCGACCTGGGCGTTCCAGTCGGTGTCGGGCGGGTTGCTGAGCACCTGCTTCTTGAGCACGGCGACGTTCTGGACGTCGGTGTACTTGAGCATGCCGGCGTCACCGTGTCGGCTGCCGACCCCGGAGGTCTTCAGGCCACCCGACGTGCTCTTCTTGCTGGCGTAGGAGCAGGCGAGGCCGTCGTTGATGTTGATGTTGCCGGCCTCGATCCGACGCCCGACGGCCTCGGCACGGGACAGGTCCTTGCCCCACACGCTGGCGTTGAGGCCGTAGTCGGTGTCGTTCGCCCGCCGGATGGCGTCCTCGAGGTCGGTGTAGCCGTAGATCGTCGTGACCGGCCCGAAGGTCTCCATGGTCGCGTGGATCATGTCGGACGTGACGTCGGTCAGCACCGTGGGCTCGAAGAACGCCGGGCCGAGGTCGGGCCGGGCCTTGCCACCGGTCAGCACGGTGGCGCCCTTGCCGACGGCATCGTCGACATGGGATTCGACCCGGTCCTTCTGGGCCACCGAGACCAGCGAGCCCATCATCGGGCTGAAGTCGTAGGTCGCGCCGAGCTCGATCTCCTGCGTGGCCTGGACGAAGCGTCGGGTGAACTCCTCGCGCGTCGACTCCGGCACGTAGATGCGCTCGATGTGCATGCAGGCCTGACCGGCGTTGAGGAAGGTCGCCATGATCGCGCCTGGGATGACCTCGTCGAGGTCGGCGTCGTCGAGAACCACCAGCGGGTTCTTGCCGCCCAGCTCGAGCGTGCAGCCGACGAGGTTCCGCCCCGCCAGGGAGCCGATGACCCGGCCGGTCGCCGTGGACCCGGTGAACATCACGTAGTCGGCGTGCTCGACGATCGTCGGTCCGATGTCGGGGCCCTCACCGCAGACGATCTGGACGAGGCCGGCAGGAAGACCGGCACGATAGAGCAGGCTGACGCCGTACGCGACATTCAGCGTGGACTTGTTGTCGGGCTTCAGCACGATGCCGTTGCCGGCGATCAGGGCCGGCATCGCGTCGGACAGGCTGGTCGCGAAGGGGAAGTTCCACGGCGAGATCAGGCCGACGATGCCCTTGGGGATCCGAACCTCCGTCGAGGTCGACACCACCGGCACCACGCCGCCGTGCTTCTTCTCCTTGAGGATGCGCGGCGCGGCCTTGATGTAGTGGCTCGTGGTCATCAGGACGTCGCAGGTCTCCTCGAACGCCATCCGCCGCGCCTTGCCGGTCTCGGCCTGCATCAGGTCGGTGACCACGAGGTTCTCCTGCAGCAGCAGCTCGTGGAAGCGCTTCATCACGTCGATCCGCCGCTTGAGCGGCCACGACGCCCAGACCGCCTGGGCCCGGCGCGCCTCGGCGTACGCCGTGATGACGTCCTCCGGCGAGGACTGCGGGAGCTCGGCGAACGGATCGCCGGTGTAGACCTCCACGACCGGCGCGGTCCGGCCGCTGGTCGACACCACCATGCCGGTCAGCTGAGCGAGGAGCGCGGGCGTGATCGATGCGGGCAGGCTCATGCCCGGAACTGTAACTCGTTCTAGTTCTGCTGTCACCGGGTGCCCGGGCGTTTCCGCAGGGCCTTGGCCGGGACGTACCGGCTCACCGTCGGGTCGCCGGTGAGCCAGAACCGCCAGGGGTGGTCGGGCGCCTGCCGCAGGCCGACGCGCGGGCCGGTCGACACCTCGGCCCGGTCGACCCGCGGGCCGAGCGTCAGCCCACCGGTCGTGAGGTCGAGCCCGTTGTGACTGAGATCCAGGCCCAGCGCACTGCACAGGCGCGCCGGTCCGCGAGCGAGGTCGCGATCCGGATGACGTCCCCGCCGCTCCCGGGCCAGGTCCAGGCCTTCGATGACCTCGCCGGCACGCAGCAGCACGGCGGAGGCGACGCCCTCGGGACCGCACACGACGTTGGCGCAATGGTGCATGCCGTAGGTGAAGTACGTGTACAGATGGCCGGCCGGGCCGAACATCACCTGGTTGCGGCGGGTCGACCCGCGGTAGGCGTGGGAGCCGGGGTCGTTCGCCCCGTCGTACGCCTCGACCTCGGTGAGCCGGACCGCCACACCGCCGTGCCGCAGGACGGCGCCGAGCAGCCGAGGGGCGGCGTCGAGCACCGGGCCGGAGAGCACCTCGAGCAGACTGTCGGTGCCGCTGTCGGTGCTCTTGGGCATGCTCGCCAGTATGCCGGTCACCGCCGAGGACGTCCGTTGCGTCGCCCTGTCACTCCCGCGCGCCTACGAGGCCTGGGTGCGTGACGCCCGGAAATTCCGCGTCGGGCGGATCGTCTTCGCCGCGATCTCCCCGGACGAGACGACCCTGGGCTTCGGCTTCCCGCGTGAGGAGCGCGAGGCCCTCGTCGCGAGCGAGCCGGAGAAGTTCCTGATGCCTCGGGCCTCCGACCTGCGTTACCAGTGGGTCGTGGCCCGGATGGAGGCGCTCGACGTCGAGGAGATGGCCGAGCTGGTCACCGACGGCTGGGCGATGTGCGTGCCGAAGCGCGTCCGGGAGGCGTGGTTCGCGGACCGTTGAGTGGCCAGTTCGTCCGGTCGAGGGGCCCGATGCGGCGGCGTACGTCGGACAGAGGTGACTACTCGACGGTGACGAACTGGCTACTCAACGAGGTTGCGGCCACACGGAGCTCGGCGAGCTGCTCGCGGACCCGGTCGGGGGCGGTGCCGCCGCGACCGCGCCGGGAGGCGACCGAGCCCTCGACCGTGAGCACCGTGCGCACGTCCGGGGTGAGCCGTGCGTCGATCGCGGCGAACTGCTCGTCGGAGAGCTCGTGCAGCTCGAGGCCGAGCTCCTCGCACCGGCGTACGCAGGCGCCGGCGAGCTCGTGGGCGACCCGGAACGGCACGCCCTGGCGCACCAGCCACTCGGCGATGTCGGTCGCCAGCGAGAAGCCCTGCGGAGCCAGCTCCGCCATCCGGGCGGTGTCGAAGGTCAGCGTCGCGACCTGACCCGCGAACGCCGGCAGCAGGACCTCGAGGGTGTCGACGGAGTCGAAGACCGGCTCCTTGTCCTCCTGGAGGTCACGGTTGTAGGCGAGCGGGAGCGCCTTGAGCGTGGCGAGGAGCCCGGCGAGGTTGCCGATCAGCCGGCCGGCCTTGCCCCGCGCCAGCTCGGAGATGTCGGGATTCTTCTTCTGCGGCATGATGCTCGAGCCGGTCGAGAACGCGTCGTCGAGGCGCACGAACCCGAACTCCTTGGTCGCCCAGAGGATGACCTCCTCGGCGATCCGGCTGACGTCGACCCCGATCATCGCGGTCACGAACCCGAACTCGGCGACGAAGTCGCGGGCCGCGGTGCCGTCGATCGAGTTCGCGCTCGAGCCGGTGAAGCCGAGGTCGCGGGCGACGTGCTCCGGGTCGAGGTCGAGGCTCGAGCCCGCGAGCGCGCCTGATCCGTACGGCGAGTCCGCTGCCACCCGCTGGTCCCAGTCACGCAACCGCTGCACGTCGCGCACGAGTGGCCATGCGTGGGCGAGCAGGTGGTGGGACAGCAGCACCGGCTGGGCGTGCTGCAGGTGCGTGCGACCGGGCATGATCGCCCCGAAGTGGGTCTCGGCCTGGCTGGTGAGCGCGTCGACGAGATCAAGCACCTGGCGGGCGATCACGCGCGCATGGTCGCGCAGGAACACCTTGAACAGCGTGGCGATCTGGTCGTTGCGGCTGCGACCGGCCCGGAGCTTGCCGCCGATCTCAGGGCCGACGTCGTCGAGCAGCATCCGCTCGAGCGCGCCGTGGACGTCCTCGTCGGACGGGTCAGGCTGCAGCGTGCCCGCGGCGTACCGCTCGCCGAGGGCGTCCAGACCCCCGATCAGGATCTCGAGGTCGGCGTCCGTGAGCAGACCGGCTGCGTGCAGCGCCCGGGCGTGGGCGCGCGATCCGGCGAGGTCGTAGGGAACCAGCCGCCAGTCGAAGTGCGTGCTGCGGGAGAGCGCCTCGAGCTCGGGGCTCGGACCGCCCGCGAACCGGCCTCCCCAGAGCTTGCCGGTGTTCGTGGTGTCCAGGTTGTCGGTCATCGAGTTCCTCTGGTTCGGATGGTGGTTTCGAGGCTCGCTGGCGCTCGCACCTCAACCACCGGTGGCTCTGGCGCTCGCACCTCAACCACCGGGGCGGTCCTGGTCGCCGTTGGCGAGGGCGAGGAGGCGCTGGGCGAGCGGGTCGCCGCCCTGGGGGTCGCGGGATATCAGCAGCACGGTGTCGTCCCCGGCGATCGTGCCGAGCACATTGCCCAGCTCGGCCTTGTCCAGGGCCGAGGCGAGGAAGTTCGCAGCGCCCGGCGGCGTGCGCAGGACCACGAGGTTCGCCGAGGCGTCCGCCGAGACGAGCAGCTCGGCGCACAGCCGGGCCAGCCGGGCCTCGGAGGCGGCCGACTCGTGGGCGAGCACGGGCCGCCGGTCGCCGCCCTCCCCCGGCACGGCGTACACGAGCTGCCCGGACGGGGCGCGGACCTTGACCGCGTCGAGCTCGACGAGGTCGCGGGACAGGGTGGCCTGGGTGACCGTCACGCCGGCGTGGTGGAGCAGGTCGGCGAGCTCGGTCTGGGAGTGAACCTCCGTGGTCGCCAGCAGCTCGATGATCCGCTGCTGGCGTGCGCTCTTGGTGATCGGAATCAGCGGGTGGTTCGGCGCGCCGCCCGGAGGATTCCCCTGCGGGCCGGCGGTCATCGCAGCAACCAGGTCAGGATCGCCTTCTGGGCGTGGCGGCGGTTCTCCGCCTCGTCCCAGATGACGCTGCGGGGTCCGTCGAGGACCGCGGCCGTGATCTCCTTGCCCCGGTACGCCGGCAGGCAGTGCATGACGATCGCGTCGTTGCCCAGGGCGAGCATCCGCTCGTCCAGGCGCCACGGCGCGAACACCTCGGCCCGGTCGGAGGTCTCCTGCTCCTTGCCCATCGACACCCACGTGTCGGTGATCAGAACATCGGCGCCGGCTGCCGCTTCGTCGGCGCCCGGGACGTACTGCGCCGAGCCGCCCGTGCCCGCGGCAATCTCCTGGGCGCGTGCCAGCACCTGCTCGTCGGGTCGGTACGTCTCCGGACCGCTGACCCGGACGTGCATGCCCGCGGTGGCGCCGGCGAGCAGGTAGGAGTGGCTCATGTTGCTGGCCGTGTCGCCCAGGAAGGTCATCGTGAGACCGGCCGTGGCGCCCTTGTGCTCACGGATGGTGAGCAGGTCGGCCAGGGTCTGACAGGGGTGGAACTGGTCGGTGAGCGCGTTGACCACCGGGACGCCGGCGTGGGCGGCCATCTCGTCGATCCGGCTCTGGTCGTGCGTGCGCCACACGATCACGCTCGCCTGGCGGCCCAGCACGCGGGCCACGTCGGCGATCGACTCCCGCGTGCCGATCTGGGCAAGGTTGCCGTCGACCACCATCGGGTAGCCACCGAGCTCGGCCACGCCGGCCACGAACGAGGCCTGGGTGCGCAAGGTCGGCTTGTCGAAGATGATCGCGACCGTCTTCGGTCCGGACAGCGCGCCTCCGGTCGGGCTCGTCGCGGCGTATGGCGCGCCCTTGAGCTCTGCGGCCAGGTCGAGCACCTCCGCCTGCTCGGCAGGACTGAGGTCGTCGTCGCGCAGGAAGTGCCTCATGCCTCTCCTCCTTCGGTGGGCGCGTAGGCGGCGTCGAGGATCGCGGGCCACGCCTCGAGGAACGCGGCAGCGTCCTCATCGGTGAGCACGAGCGGCGGAGCCAGCCGGATCCGCTCGGGGGTGGGGTTGTTGAGGATGAACCCGGCCTCCAGAGCCGCCGCGGCCACCTCGGCACTGCACGGCTCGCTCAGGTCGAGCCCGATCAGCAACCCGTCTCCGCGCACCTCGACGACCCGCTCATCCGCCGCGAGGCCGTCTCGGAGCTTCTTGCCCAGGGTGGTGGCACGTTCGAGCAGGTGTTCGCGCTCGATCGTCGCGATCACCGACAGGGCGGCGGCGCAGGCGACCGGGTTGCCGCCGAACGTCGTGCCGTGGTTGCCCGGCTGCAGCAGATCGGCGGCCTCTCCGAGCGCGATGCAGGCGCCGATCGGGAAGCCGCCCGCCAGGCCCTTGGCGACCGTGACGACGTCGGGTGTGCCCTCGAGCTCCCCGTGGTGGGCGAACCAGCGGCCGGTGCGGCCCATGCCGGTCTGGATCTCGTCGAGCCACAGCAGCGCGCCTCGCTCGGCGGTGATCCTGCGGGCAGCCGAGAGGTACCCCGCCGGCGGTACGACGACCCCGGCCTCGCCCTGCATCGGCTCGAGCACGACGGCCGCCGTCCGGTCCGTCACCGCCTCCGAGAGGGCAGCCTCGTCGCCGTACGGGACGAAGGTGACCTCACCCGGGAGCGGCTCGAACGGCTCCCGGTAGGCCGCCTTGGCGGTGAGCGCGAGCGCACCCATCGTCCGGCCGTGGAAGGCGCCCTCGGTGGCGACCAGGTGAGTGCGGCCGGTGCGGCGGGTGAGCTTCAGTGCGGCCTCGTTGGCCTCGGTGCCGGAGTTGGTGAAGAAGACCTTGCCGGGGGCGTCGGCGCCGAGCAGCTCCAGCAGCTTCTCGGCCAGCTCCACCTGGGGCCTGCTGGTGAAGAAGTTGGAGATGTGGCCGAGCTGGTGGAGCTGCTCGGTCACGGCAGCGACGAGCGCGGGGTGCGCGTGGCCGAGTGCGTTGACCGCGATGCCGCCGAGCAGGTCGACGTACTCCTTGCCGTCCTCGTCCCACACGCGTGCACCCTCGCCGCGCTCCAGCACGAGCTTCGGCGGGCCGAAGGTGTTCATCAGCGACGCGCCGTAGCGACGCTTGAGGTCCTCACTCACTGGCCGCCCTCGCCTTCCGGGTCTTGGTCTCGACGTCGGGCAGGACCTGCGTGCCGACGCCCTCGTCGGTGAAGATCTCCAGCAGGACGGCGTGCGGCTCGCGACCGTCGACCACGGTGGTGCGGGGGACCCCGCCCTCGATCGCGGCCAGGCACGCGGTCATCTTGGGGACCATGCCGCTGGCCAGCGTCGGGAGCATCGCGCGCAGCGCCGCCGGACCGATCTCGCCGATCACGTCGTCGCTCTCGGGCCAGTTCTGGTACAGGCCCTCGACGTCGGTGAGGATCAGCAGCTTCTCCGCACCCAGCGCCACGGCGAGGGCCGCCGCGGCGGTGTCGGCGTTGACGTTGTGCACGGCCCCCTCCGGGTCGGGTGCCACGGAGGAGATCACCGGGATCCGCCCTGCCTCGATCACGTCGAGCACGGCCTCCGGTCGGACCGAGGCCACCTCGCCGACCAGACCCAGGTCGATCTCCTCGCCGTCGATGACCAGCTCGGTGCGCTCGGCGGTGAACAGGCCACCGTCCTCGCCGGAGAGACCGACCGCGAGGGGGCCGTGCCGGTTGATCAGGCCGACCAGCTCACGTTGCACCTGCCCGACGAGCACCATCCGGACGACGTCCATGGCTTCGTCGGTGGTCACCCTCAGACCGCCGCGGAACTCGCTCTGGATACCGAGTCGGTCCAGCATCTGGGAGATCTGGGGACCGCCGCCGTGCACGACGACCGGTTTGAACCCGGCCATCCGCAGGAACACGATGTCCTCGGCGAACGCCGTCTTCAGCGCGTCGTCGACCATCGCGTTGCCGCCGTACTTCACCACGATGATCTTGCCGTGGTACTTCATCAGCCACGGCAGGGCGGCGGCGAGGGTGGCGGCCTTGGCGGGGTCGGGTCCGCCGTTGTCAGGAGTGCTCATCCGCGTCCTCGCTCCGCTCCGGGCGCGCACGAGGCACATCCGGCGCTGTGTTGATTGATTCGCTCGCTGCGCTGGCTCATGAGGAGTACGCGCTGTTCTCGTGGACGTAGGCATGGGTCAGGTCGTTGGTCCAGACGGTCGCCCGCTCGGGGCCGGCCTTCAGGTCGATGGTCACGGTCACCTGCCGGTCGCTGAGGTCGACACCGGCGGGGTCCTCGGCCGGCGTGGAGGACCGGCAGACCCAGACGCCGTTCATCGCGACGTCGAGATCCGCCGGGTCGAACGCGGCATCGGTGGTGCCGATGCTGGCGAGCACCCGGCCCCAGTTCGGGTCCTTGCCGAACACCGCGGCCTTGAAGAGGTTGCTCCGCGCGACGCTGCGCCCGACGTCGACGGCGTCCTGTTCGGTCGCCGCGTTGAGGACCGTGATCGCGATCTCGTGGTCAGCGCCCTCGGCGTCCGCGAGCAGCATCATGGCCAGGTCGGTGCACGCCTGGGTCAGGGCGTGGGTGAAGTCCTCAGGCGTCGGGGTGATCCCGCTGGCGCCGCTGGCCATCACGGTCACGGTGTCGTTGGTGGACATGCAGCCGTCGGAGTCGAGCCGGTCGAAGCTGACCCGGGTGGCTTCGCGCAATGCGCGGTCGAGCTCGGCAGCCGGTACGGCGGCGTCCGTGGTCAGCACGACGAGCATGGTGGCGAGCTGGGGAGCGAGCATGCCGGCGCCCTTCGCCATCCCCCCGATGCTCCAGCCGGCGCCCTCGACGACCACCTGCTTCGGGACGGTGTCAGTGGTCATGATCGCCCGCGCGGCGTCCTCACCATGGGGTCCGAGTGCCGCGATCGCGGCGTCCACACCGTCGAGGAGGTTCTGCCTCGGGTTGGCCAACCCGATCAGCCCGGTCGAGCAGACCACCACGTCGATCGGCCCGATGCCCAGACCGGACGCGACCTGCTCGGCCACGGCGTGGGTGGTCTGGAAGCCCTCGGGGCCGGTGTAGCAGTTGGCACCACCGGAGTTCAGCACGACGGCTCGCACGGTGCCGTCCTTGACGGCCTCCTGGCTCCACAGCACGGGGTTGGCCTTGCAGCGGTTCGCGGTGAACACACTGGCCGAGTCGTAGGTCGGGCCCTGGTTCACCACCAGGGCGAGGTCGGCGGCGCCGGTGCTCTTCAGGCCTGCGGCCACGCCGGAGGCGACGAAACCGGCGGGATGGGTGACGGACATGGTCAGCTCTTTCGGGGGTTGACGACGGGGGCCGGGGCGACGCTGTGCCCTCGTCGTCGCCACGCCTCCTCCGCTGCGTCGGCGCGCTCGGTGGGCACGAGGATCCAGTCGGTCGGGAACGTGGAGATCGTGAACACGCTGATGCCCGCCTCGGCGAGCGGTGCGAGGAGCCCCGCCAGGACGCCGGTGACGGAGAACTCCAGCGGGCCCTCGACGGCGAAGGCGGTGAAGGGTCCGTGCTGCTTCACCTTCTTGGGCACCGAACGCCCGGCGCAGACCACCGTCGTCTCGGTCGCCGTGGCGCTGATCGAGAACAGGGACGCCGACTCGGCCCAGGCAGGTACGTCGGCGCCTGCGGGGAGCGCGGCCACGACGAGCTTCTCGGGATAGCGGTGCAGCATGTACGTCGCGTCGTCAGCGGGTGTCTCGTTGCTCATGGGGCGACGCCCACGGTGGTGAGGCCGGTGGTCTCGGGGAGACCCAGGGCGAGGTTCATGCACTGCACAGCCGCTCCCCCGGTGCCCTTCGCCAGGTTGTCGACGGCTCCGACGGCGACCATCCGACCGGCCGCGGCGTCCACGGTGACCTGGAGATGCACACTGTTGGACCCGAAGACCGCCTTCGTCGTGGGCCACTGCCCCTCCGGGAGGAGGTGCACGAACGGCTCGTCGGCACATGCCTTCTGGTACGCCGCCCGCACGTCCTCGGCGCCGACCCCCTCGACCACGGAGGCGGTGCAGGTGGCCAGGATGCCCCGCGGCATCGGCACGAGCAGCGGCGTGAAGCTCACCCGCACGTCCTGGTCGGTGAGCCCGGAGAGGTTCTGCACGATCTCGGGAGTGTGCCGGTGGACGCCGCCCACGCCGTACGCCGACGTGCTCCCCATGACCTCGCTGCCGAGCAGGTGTGGCTTGGCCGCCTTGCCGGCGCCGCTCGTGCCGGACGCGGCCACCACCACCAGGTCGTCGGCCGCCACGATGCCCGCTGCGACAGCGGGAGCGAACGCGAGCGTCGTGACCGTCGGGTAGCACCCGGGAACGGCGATCCGTCGTGCGCCACGGAGCAGGTCACGCTGACCGGGCAGCTCGGGCAGACCGTAGGGCCAGCTGCCGGCGTGGGGCGAGCCGTAGAACTGCTCCCACGCTGCCGGGTCGGTCAGCCGGAAGTCGGCTCCGCAGTCGATGACGACGGCCTCGTCGCCGAGTGCGGCGGCGTACTGCGCCGACTCGCCGTGCGGGAGGGCCAGGAAGACGACGTCGTGACCTGAGAGGACCTCGACCGTCGTCTCCTCCAGCACGCGGTCGGCCAGCGGCACGAGATGGGGCTGGAGCGCCCCGAGCGGCTGGCCGGCGTTCGAGGATCCGGTCACGGCGCCGATCGTGACCTCGGGATGCCCGAGGAGCAGCCGGAGCACCTCCCCACCGGCGTACCCGCTGGCTCCGGCGACGGCGACCCTGATCGGACTCATGTGCATGACTATACATAGTCCTGCATGTATTCGCCACGGCGGGGCCGGTGCGTTGTGCCCTCGATCGCGCTCACACCTTAGCCCCGGGCCGACCGGGGGGTTCTCGACAGGCTCAACCACCGAGACAGGCTCGGCGCCGGAGTCCCGGGGTTTCGAGGCTCGCTGCGCTCGCACCTCAACCACCGGGAGGGCGGTCGGTCAGGTGCGCTGGACGGCTCCGTGGCGCTCGGCAGCGAGGACGACGGCTGCGTCACGAGCCTGCCCGGTCTCGGCCTCGGTGAGCGTGCGGTCGGGCGCCCGGAAGCGGAGGGCGAACGCCAGCGACTTGCGACCCGCGCCGATCTGCTCTCCGGTGTAGAGGTCGAACAACCGGACCGACTCGCACAGCGGCCCCGCGCCCTCCTTCAGCGTCCGGGCCAGCGTCTCGGCCGGAACTGACTCGTCGACGACGAGCGCGACGTCCTCCTTCGCGACCGGGAAGGTCGAGAACTCCGGCGCCGGGACCACCGTGACGGCGTGGTCCAGCAGCACCGAAAGGTCAACCTCGGCCACGGCGGTGCGCGCCGGCAGCCCGAACGCCTTGCACACCCGCGGATGCAGCTCACCGGCGTGTCCGATCGAGCGCTCGCCGCCCTCGGCGTGGCGGAGCACGATCTCGGCGCAGCGACCCGGGTGCCAGGGCGCTTGGCGTCCGGCACGGACCTCGACGGCGACGCCCAGCGCCTCGGCGACGTCGCGGATCCCCGCGACCGCGTCGGCCCAGGAGGCTGCCCGGCCGTCGCCCCACCAGCCCGCACGCTGACGGTCGCCGGTGAGCACGAGACCGAGGTGGAGCGGCTGGTCCGGGAGCGCCTTCTGGAGGTCGTCCCACTCGCCGTCGGTCGGCCTGCGGTCCACGGGGAGGATCGGGGCAGCGCCGCCCAACCGTGGCAGCGTGACCGTGGCGATCTCGAACAGAGCGAGGTCGGTGTGCCCGCGCCCGAGGTTGCGGGCGGTGGTCTCGAGCAGTCCGGGCAGCAGCGTCGTGGTCATCAGCGGCGCCTCGCTGGACAGCGGGTTGGCCAGCCGCAGCGCCGTACGCCGCGGGTCGTCGTCGGCCAGGCCGAGCGCGTCGAACGCGGTCTCCCCGACGAACGGGAACGTGATCACCTCGACGAAGCCGGAACCGGCCATAGTGCGGCCGACCCGTCGGCGCAGCAGCTGGCCGTGGGTGAGACCGCGGCCGGCCGGCGCGTCCGGCAGCACCGAGGGCACCTGGTCGTAGCCGACGATCCTCGCGACCTCCTCGACGAGGTCGAACGGGTCGGTGAGGTCGGGCCGCCACGGTGGGGGTACGACGACGAGCTGCTCGTCACCGTCGACGGTGCAGCCGATCGCTGTGAGGCAGTCGACGACACGATCGGTCTCGATCTCGATGCCGGTGATCCGGGCGGGAAGATCCGCCGAGATCTGCACCGCCGAGCTCGCCGGGGCCTCGCCCGCCTTGGTGACGCCGCGCTCGACCGTGCCGCCACCGAGCTCGACGAGCAGCTCCGCGACGCGGTCCGCGGCGGCTTCAGGAAGGGTCGGGTCGACGCCGCGCTCGAACCGCTTCGATGCCTCCGAGGGCAGCTTGTGCCGCCGCTCGGTCCGGAAGATCGAGACCGGGTCGAAGTGGGCCGCCTCGATCACCACGTGGGTCGTGGTGTCCGAGAGCTCGGTCGTCTGCCCCCCCATGACACCGGCGAGCCCGATCGGGCCGGAATCGTCGGTGATCAGCAGGTCCTCGGCCGACAGCGTGCGTTCGACGTCGTCGAGCGTCGTGAGGGTCTCCCCCTCCCTGGCCCGACGGACCCGGATGGGGCCCTGGAGCCGGTCGCCGTCGTAGCCGTGGATCGGCTGCCCGAGCTCGAGCATCACGTAGTTCGTCACGTCGACCGCCAGCGAGATCGGGCGCATGCCGGCGAGCTGGATCCGTTGAGCCAGCCAGCGAGGCGTCGGCGCCTTCGGGTCGAATCCACGCACCGTCCGGGTCACGAAGACCGGGCAGCCGGCCGGATCGTCGACCACGACCGGGTAGCCCTCGTCGTTCGGCTCCGGGACCGTGCGAGCTGCCGGATCGGCGTACGCCGCGTCGTAGGCGAGCGCGGCCTCACGGGCCACGCCACGCAGGGAGAGGGCGTAGGCACGGTCGGGGTTGATCTCGAACTCGATCACCTCGTCGCGGAGCCCCAGCACGTCGAAGGCGTCGTCACCGGGGGTGCCGGCGTCGGGCGGCAGCACCATGATCCCCGAGTGGTCCTCGCCGAGCCCCAGCTCGCGCGCGGAGCAGATCATGCCGGAGGAGACGTGGCCGTAGGTCTTCCGCGCAGAGATCTCGAAACCGCCCGGCAGCACGGCGCCGGGAAGCACCGCCACCACGAGGTCGCCGGGGGCGAAGTTGTGCGCTCCGCAGACGATGCCGACTCCGTCGGCCGCCGAGCCGTTCACTGCGTTCAGCTCAGGGCCGACGTCGACGGTGCACCAGTTGATCGTCTTGCCGTTCTTCTGCGGCTCAGGCTGCATGGTCAGGACGCGGCCGACCACGAGCGGGCCGGTGATGTCGCCGCCGGCCCGCTCGATGGCCTCGAGCTTGAGGCCGAGCGCGGTGAGCCGGTGGGCGAGGTCCTCGGTCGAGACGTCGGTGGGCAGATCGACGTACTCGCGGATCCAGGAGACGGGGGCTCGCATCTGCTCAGATCTCCGTTCCGAAAGCGCGGCTGAAGCGGACGTCACCCTCGAAGAAGCTCCGCAGGTCCTCGACCCCGTGGCGGAACATCAGGGTGCGGTCGATGCCCATGCCGAAGGCGAACCCGGTGTAGCGCTCGGGATCGACGCCGCAGGCGACCAGGACGCGCGGGTTGACCACGCCGCAGCCGCCCCACTCGATCCAGCCCTCGCCCCGGCAGGTGCGGCACATGATCGACTCCGCGCCGTCTCCTTCGACCTCCCCCGTTCCGAGGCAGACGAAGCAGACCAGGTCGACCTCCGCGCTGGGCTCGGTGAACGGGAAGTACGACGGCCGGAACCGGGTCGTGATGCCCTCCCCGAAGACCGCCTGCGCGAAGTGGTCCAACGACCCCTTGAGGTGGGCCATCGTGATGCCCTCGTCGACGACCAGGCCCTCGATCTGGTGGAACATCGGGCTGTGCGTCGCGTCGTACTCGTCGGTGCGGAACACCCGGCCGGGGCAGACCACGTAGATCGGGGGTTCGCGGGTCAGCATGGTGCGGGCCTGCACCGGGGAGGTGTGCGTGCGGAGGACCACGTGGTTCTCCGCCGGCTCGGTCCAGAACGTGTCCTGCATCGTGCGGGCCGGGTGGTCGGCACCCAGGTTCAGCGCGTCGAAGTTCAGCCACTCGGCCTCAACCAGGGGCCCCTCGGCGACTTCCCATCCCATCGCGACGAAGATGTCGGCGACGCGGTCGGACATCATCGTGATCGGGTGCCGGGCGCCGCGGGGCAGTACGTCCCACGGGAGGGTGACGTCGACGGTCTCCTCGACGAGCATCCTTTCCTCGGCCTCTGCCTCGAGCACCTCGGTGCGGCCCGCGAGCGCCTGGTTCACCGCGCCGCGCGCCTGGCCGACGCGCATGCCGGCCTCCTTGCGCGCCTGGGGCGGCAGCGCACCGATCTCGCGGTTCGCCAACGCCAGCGGCGACCGGTCACCGGCGTGCTCGGTGCGCACCTGCTTGAGCTCCTCGAGGCTGCTCGCCGCGGCGATCGCCGCGAGAGCAGTGTCACGCATCGCGAAGACCTGCTCCTCCCCGAGCGGAGTCACCTGCACGGGGTCGTAGGAGCTGTTCGGTCCGGACATGGTCGCCTCTCGTGACGGGATGCGCGCGGCTCGGGGTCGGGATGGTTCGCCTCGCGGCTGAAGTCTAGGAAGTCGTCGGAGCGGGTGACGAACCAGTTCCCCCGACGGCGGTCACGGACGCAGGTCGCGATCCGGCCAGTCGACGACGATGCGGGCGCCTCCCCCGGGCGCATCCAGGATGGTCAGCGTGCCGCCGTGGGCCCGGACCAGCCCGTTGACGATGTACATGCCCAGACCGGAGCCCCCGCGGGTGCCGTGCTTCCAGAACTTCGTGAACACCCGATCGCGAAGGGCTTCGGGGATGCCCTCCCCCTGGTCGTCGACGGTGATCCGCAGCCCCAGCGGGCCTCCCCCGGTGGTCACGGAGACCTCGCCCTCCCCGTGACGAACGGCATTGTCGACCAGGTTGGTGAACACCTGCACGAACTTGTCCGGGTCCGCGAAAGCAGTGGCCGACGCCGCCTCGTGCCGCGTGGTGATCGAGCGGCTCGTCCCTGCACGCACGGAATCCACGACGCGTTCGACGACAGCGATCGCCTCGATCTCACGCGGGTACAGCGGCAGTCGCCCGGTGTCGATCCGGGCCACGTCGAGCAGCTCGGTGATCAGGCGTGAGAGCCGCTCGGCGTCAGTGCTGACGGTGGTCAGCATGAGCTTCTTCTGCTCGTCGTTGAGCCGGTCCCACTTGCTCAGCAGCGTGGTCACGAAGCCCTTGACCCCGGTGAGCGGGGAGCGCAGCTCGTGGGCGACGGTGGCGACGAGGTCGGACCGGTCGCGGTCGAGCCGCGCCCGCCCGCGCGCCGACCGCAGCACCACGGCCACGTGTTCGACCGGAGCGTGCTGGTCACTGCGACCGATGCTCGCGGTGACCAGGGTCTCGCTGCCGTCGGGAAGGAGCCACGACTGCTCGGGGATGCCGGTCCGGCTGTCGAGGCCGTCGTAGGGCTGGTTGCAGGAGTACCAGTCGCGGGCGTCCTGGTCCTGCAGCGCCAGGACGTCAGCCAGCGGCGCTCCGACCACGGCCGCCTCACCGAGCATCCGTCGAGCCCGGCGGTTGACGAGCCGGACGACCCGGTCGGCGTCGGCGACCACCACGCCGTCGGGCAGCGCGTCCCACCACTCGTGGTCGGGGTCGGGATGGTCGAGGGGGTCCGGCACGCTTCCGACCCTAGCGGCGGGCACCCGGGTCGCACTGGACCCGCCGCGTGTCCGGGTCGTCCCGACCCAGTGCGCAGTCAGCGCGAGGTGGCGCCGGCCTGGGCCGAGGCGTAGAGGCACACCGCCGCGGCGGTGGCGAGGTTGAGGCTCTCGGCCCGGCCCAGGATCGGGATGGCGACACGGTGGTCGGCGAGCGCGGCCAGATCGGCGGGCAGCCCCCAGGCCTCGTTGCCGAACAGCCACGCGACCCGGCCGGTCAGCAGCGCACCCGCGGCGAAGAGGTCGACCTCGCCCCCTCCGTCGGCGGCGAGCACCCGGTAGCCGGCCGCTTGGGCGGCGCGGACGGCCTCCGCCGGGTCGCCGGAGCGGACGAGGGGCACGTGGAACAAGGACCCGACCGTGGCGCGGACGGTCTTGTCGTTGTACGGGTCGACGCTGTGGCCGGCCAGCACGACCGCGCCCACGCCCGCGGCATCAGCGGTGCGGATGATCGTGCCGGCGTTGCCGGGGTCGCGTACGTCGGCACAGATCGCCACGGTGTCGGCCCGCCAGGCCGCGTCCAGACCCAGGTCGAGGAACCGGCAGACCGCGACGATGCCCTGCGGGGTCACGGCTCCGGCGAGCGAGGCGAGCGCGGCATCGTCGACCAGCTGCCACGGGGCTCCGGTGCTCTCGAGGCGGCGGCGCAGGTCGGCGTACGCCGTGGTGGCGGCCGGGGTCGCGAACACCTCCACCACGCAGCCCTCGACGTCGAGCGCCTCGGCGAGGGCCTTGGCCCCTTCGGCGAGGAACAGGCGCAGCTCCTCACGAGTTGCACGACGGGCGAGCCTCCTCGCCGCCTTCACCCGGCCGCTGTTCTTGCTCAGCAGGGGCGACTCGGCGTGGAGACTCGCCACGTCAGGGGGTTTCGGCAAGGTCAACCACCAGGTCGGGGCTCAGCCACCCCGTTGATCACTGGCAACCGGTCGACCACGGGGTCGGTCAGGCCGACAGCGGTGCGTTGACGTCCTCGGGGAGCGCGGCCTTCGCGACCTCGACGAGCGCGGCGAACGCGGGCGCGTCGTTGACAGCCAGGTCGGCCAGGATCTTGCGGTCCACCTCCACCCCAGCCAGACCGAGGCCCTGGATGAAGCGGTTGTAGGTCATGCCGTTCGCGCGGGCCCCGGCGTTGATCCGCTGGATCCACAGCTTGCGGAACTCGCCCTTCTTCTTCCGCCGGTCGTTGTAGCTGTAGACCAGCGAGTGGGTGACCTGCTCCTTGGCCTTGCGGTAGAGCCGCGAGCGCTGGCCCCGGTAGCCGGAGGCGCGCTCGAGGACGACCCGGCGCTTCTTCTGGGCGTTGACTGCCCGCTTGACGCGTGCCATGTGGTGTTACTCCTGTTTCAGTTCGGGCGGATGCCGGGGCTCAGAGACCGAGCAGCTTCTTCGCGCGGGGGACGTCGACCTTGGCCACGTCGGTGGTGCCGGTCATGCGGCGGGTGACCTTGGAGGCCTTCTTCTCCAGGTTGTGCCGCTTGCCGGTCTTCTCCCGCAG
>DATAKN010000219.1:0-12098 GCA_036261595.1 Marmoricola sp. | reverse complement strand
GACGCTGCCGTTGTCGATGCCCGGTCTGGTGGCCGGCACGCTGCTGACCTTCATCCCCGCCTCGGGCGACTACATCAACGCCGAGCTGCTCGGCAACCCGACCACCCGGATGATCGGCAACGACATCCAGGACCTGTTCTCGGCCGGAGCCCTCCCCGAGGCTGCTTCGCTGTCGGTGACGCTGATGGCGCTGATCGTGGTGATGGTGCTGGTCTACGTACGCCGCGCCGGCACCGAGGAGCTCGTCTGATGGCCGCGCTCACCGCCGTCCGGGACTGGATCGGCCGGCACGTCGTCCTGCTGTTCGCGCTGCTGGTGCTGGTCTACATGTTCCTGCCGATCTTCGTGGTCGTGCTGATGTCGTTCAACCAGCCGGCGTCCCGCCTGGGCTACAACTTCGACGGCTTCACGCTGGACAACTGGACCAACGTGTGCGGCCCGTACCAGCTGTGCAGCTCGGTGTGGGTCAGCATCCGGATCGGTCTCGCGGCCACCCTCCTGGCCACGGTGCTGGGCTCGCTGATGGCCTTCGCGATGGTCCGGCACCGGTTCCGCGGCCGGGCGGCCGCCAACCTGCTGATCTTCCTGCCGATGGCCTCGCCGGAGATCGTCATGGGCTCGTCGCTGCTCGCGCTGTTCGTCAACGCGGGGTTCGCGGGCCGGCTCGGCTTCTGGACGATCTTCGTCGCCCACGTGATGTTCTGCCTGTCCTTCGTCGTGGTCACCGTCAAGGCCCGGCTCGCCGGGATGGACCCCCGCCTCGAGCACGCGGCGATGGACCTCTACGCCAACGAGTGGCAGACCTTCCGGCGGGTGACGTTCCCGCTGGTGTTCCCGGGCATCCTCTCGGCCGCGCTGCTGAGCTTCTCGCTGTCCTTCGACGACTTCATCATCACCAACCTCAACGCCGGTCAGACCGTGACCTTCCCGATGTTCGTGTGGGGCTCGGCCCAGCGGGGGGTGCCGATGCAGGTGAACGTGGTCGGGACCGTGATGTTCGTGATCGCCTTCGGCCTGGTGCTCGCCGGCGAGGTGCGCAACCGGCGGCAAGCCCGAGCGCTGGCGCACTGACGCCTGATGGACGACGTTGTCGCGAGGTCGCTCGCCGAGGCCGAGCCCGCGCCGTACTGGCTGGAGGACGCGCGGCGGCCGGAATGCGCACCACCGCTGCACGGCTCGGCGCGCGCCGACCTGGTGGTGGTGGGCGGCGGCTACCTCGGGCTGTGGACGGCCCTGCTCGCGGTCACCCGCGAGCCCGGTCGCGACGTGCTGCTGCTCGAGGCCGCGACCTGCGGCCAGGCGGCGAGCGGGCGCAACGGTGGGTTCTGCGAGGCCAGCCTGACCCACGGACTGGGCAACGGCCTCGCCCGGTGGCCCGACGAGATCGCCGAGCTGGTCGCCCTCGGGCGTGACAACCTCGCCGCGATCGAGGCCACGATCGCTGACCACGGCATCGACTGCGACTTCGTCAGGTCCGGCTCGCTCAGCGTCGCCACTGCGGACCACCAGGTCGCCGACCTCGCCGAGGAGCAGGCGGCCGCCGCAGAAGCGGGCCAGGAGCTGACCCTGCTCGACGAGCAGCAGCTCGGTGCGCGGGTCGCGTCACCGACGTACCGCGGGGCGCTGTTCGACCCCGACAGCGCGCTGGTCGAGCCGGCCCGCCTCGCCTGGGGCCTGCGCGAGGCCTGCCTGGCGGCCGGCGTGCGGATCGCCGAGCACACCCGGGTGCAGGGCCTCGCCGTCCAGGGCAACCGCGTGGAGCTGCGCACCACGACCGGCGCGGTCGGAGCCCGCCAGGTCGTGCTGGCCACGAACGCCGCCCGGCCGCTGCTTCGCCGCCTGCGGCTGATGACCGTGCCGGTCTACGACTATGCGCTGATGACCGAGCCGCTGAACGCCGAGCAGCGGGCGGCGATCGGGTGGCACGGGCGTGAGGGGATCTCGGATCGGACCAACCGGTTCCACTACTACCGGACCACCCGCGACGGCCGGATCCTCTGGGGCGGGTACGACGCGGTCTACCACTACGGCAGCCGGCAGCGGCCGCACTACGAGCAGCGACCGGAGACGTTCCAGACGCTGGCCGAGCACTTCTTCGAGACCTTCCCCCAGCTCGAGGGCCTCCGGTTCACCCACCGGTGGGGCGGCGTGATCGACACGTGCACACGGTTCACGGCGTTCCACGGCACCGCCTACGACCGGCGGGTCGCCTATGCCCTCGGGTTCACCGGCCTCGGCGTCGGCGCCACGCGGTTCGCCGCCGAGGTGGCGCTGGACCAGCTCGGCGGCGAGGAGACGCGGCGTACCTCGCTGCGGATGGTGCGCGAGCGCCCGGTGCCGTTCCCGCCGGAGCCGTTGCGCTGGGCCGGCATCCGGGCGACGACGTGGTCGCTGGCGCGCGCCGACCGCAACGACGGCCGGCAGAACGCCTGGCTGCGCGCCATGGACCGCCTCGGCCTGGGCTTCGATTCATAGCATCCCCGCTGGTTGAGCCTGCCGAAAGCCCGGTGACCTGCGTCCAGGCACGACCGAGGTTTCGACCCGCCCTGGCGGGCTCGCGAGCTCACCCGCAGGCTCGCTCAACCTCTTCGCGTCGGGGCTCTGCTCGTGCCTCGCAGAGCCCCGGCTCAGAGGTGGTTCTCGGCCTCGGTCAGGACGTTGCGCAGGATCCGCTCGATCTCGTCGAAGTGCTGCTGATCGCAGATCAGCGGCGGAGCGAGCTGGACGACCGGGTCGCCGCGGTCGTCGGCGCGGCAGTACAGGCCCGCCTCGAACAACGCCTTGGACAGGAACCCGCGGAGCAGACGCTCGGACTCGGCCTCGTCGAAGGTCTCGCGGGTGTGCTTGTCCTTGACCAGCTCGATGCCGAAGAAGTACCCGTCGCCCCGGATGTCGCCGACCAGCGGGAGGTCGAGCAGCTTCTCCAGGGTCGCCCGGAAGTCGCCCTCGGTCTCCCGGACGTGCTCGTTGAGCTGCTCGCGCTCGAAGATGTCGAGGTTCGCCATGGCGACCGCGGTGGAGACCGGGTGGCCGCCGAAGGTGTAGCCGTGGGCGAAGGAGGTGGTGCCGCGGCTGAACGGCTCGAACAGCCGGTCGCTGGCGATCATCGCGCCGAGTGGGGAGTACCCCGAGGTCAGCCCCTTGGCGCAGGTGATGATGTCGGGCTGGTAGCCGTAGCGCTCGGCGCCGAACATGTGACCCAGGCGACCGAAGGCGCAGATCACCTCGTCGCTGACCAGCAGTACGTCGTACTCGTCGCAGATCTCGCGAACCCGGTCGAAGTAGCCCGGCGGAGGGGGGAAGCAGCCGCCGGAGTTCTGCACCGGCTCGAGGAACACCGCGGCGACGGTGTCGGGCCCCTCGAACTCGATCGCCTCGGCGATCCGGTCGGCAGCCCAGCGGCCGAAGCGCTCCTCGTCGTCGGCGGAGCCGGTCTGGAACTGCTCAGGAGCGCGGTAGAAGTTCGTGTTCGGGACGCGGAACGTGCTCGGCACCAACGGCTCGAACGGCGCCTTCATGCCGGGCAGGCCCGTGATCGACAATGCCCCCTGAGGCGTGCCGTGGTAGGCGATCGCCCGGCTGATCACCTTGTGCTTCTCCGGCTTGCCGGTGAGCTTGAAGTACTGCTTGGCGAGCTTCCAGGCGCTCTCGACCGCCTCGCCGCCGCCGGTGGTGAAGAAGACGCGGTTGAGGTCGCCGGGCGCGTAGTCCGCGACCCGGGCGGCGAGGTCCACGGCACCGGGGTGCGCGTAGGACCACAGCGGGAAGAACGCCAGCTCGGCGGCCTGCTTCGCGGCGGCTTCGGCCAGCTCGGTGCGGCCGTGTCCGACCTGGACGACGAACAGCCCGGACAGCCCGTCGAGATACCGCCGGCCGTGGGCGTCGTAGACGTAGGCGCCGTCACCGCGCACGATCGTCGGGATCTCGGCGTGGTCGTAGGACGAGTGCCGGGTGAAGTGCATCCACAGGTGGTCCCGGGCAGCCCGCTGGCGGGCCTCGTCGGCGCTGCTGGTGTCCGTCATGGCGGTCAGTCTGCCAAGGGGTTTGCGGAACAGCAAGCGAATCCGCATCGTCTTGCGGCATTCACGACCGCTTTCGCTCGCCTAGGCCCCACATCCCTGCGGATTTCGTTGCGATTGGCTTGACCGAGGTGATGACGGCCGGGTTGACTTCAGCCATGCCTGAGAACAGCGACCAGAGGGTGTTCAAGAACGTCATCGGCGGCGAGCTCGTCGATGCGGCGTCCGGTGCGACGTACGACGTGCTCGACCCGGCCACCGGGGCCGTCTACGCCTCGGCGCCGGCCAGCGGCGCGGAGGACGTCGACCGTGCGTACGCCGCCGCGGCGAAGGCCTTCGAGGCGTGGGGCCGGACGACGCCGAAGGCGCGCAGCGAGGCGCTGCTGCGGATCGCCGACGCGATCGACGCCCGGGCCGAGGAGATCACCGCGGTCGAGGTCAAGGACACCGGCAAGCCGGTCGGCCTGACCGCCAGTGAGGAGCTCCCGCCCAGCTCGGACCACTTCCGGTTCTTCGCCGGTGCGGCCCGCGTGCTGGAGGGCAAGTCGGCGGGGGAGTACCTGCCCGGGCACACCTCGTGGGTCCGGCGCGAGCCCGTCGGCGTCGTCGGCCAGGTGACCCCGTGGAACTACCCGCTGATGATGATGATCTGGAAGATCGCCCCCGCGCTGGCTGCGGGCAACACGGTCGTGCTCAAGCCCAGCGACACGACGCCGGCGTCGTCCACCCTGCTCGCGGAGATCTGCCAGGAGTTCCTTCCGCCGGGTGTGCTCAACGTCGTCACCGGTGACCGCGACACCGGCCGGCTCCTCGTCTCCCACAAGACACCGCAGATGGTCTCGATCACCGGTTCGGTCCGGGCCGGCATGGAGGTGGCCGGCTCGGCTGCCACCGACCTGAAGCGGGTGCACCTCGAGCTCGGCGGGAAGGCGCCGGTGATCGTGTTCGACGACGCCGACCTGGAGGCGGCGGCCGAGGCGATCGCGATGGCCGGCTACTTCAACGCCGGTCAGGACTGCACCGCCGCCACCCGTGTGCTCGCCGGGCCGCGGGTGCACGACGACTTCGTCGCGGCGCTCACCGAGCAGGCGCGCAACACGAAGACCGGCATGCCCGACGACGAGGACTCGGCGTACGGGCCGCTGAACAACCCCGACCAGCTCGCCCGGGTGAGCGGGATGGTCGACCGGCTGCCCGACCACGCGAGCATCGAGGTCGGCGGCGCGCCGGCCAGCGTGGCCGGCGGCGAGCACGGCTACTTCTACCAGCCGACCGTGCTCTCCGGCCTGCGCCAGGACGACGAGCAGATCCAGACCGAGATCTTCGGCCCGGTGATCACCGTGCAGCGGGTCAGCGACGAGGCCGAGGCGCTGCGCTGGGCCAACGGCGTCGAGTACGGCCTCTCGTCCAGTGTCTGGACCCGCGACCACGCGCGGGCACTCCGGATGAGCCGCGACCTGGACTTCGGGGTGGTCTGGATCAACACCCACATCCCGTTCATCTCGGAGATGCCGCACGGCGGGTTCAAGCACAGCGGCTACGGCAAGGACCTCTCGATGTACGGGCTGGAGGACTACACGCGCATCAAGCACGTGATGTCCTTCCTCGGTGAGGAGTGAGCATGCGGATCCTCCTGATCGGCGCCGGTGGGGTCGGATCGGCGTTCGTCGCGATCGCACGCCGGCGAGAGTTCTTCGAGGCCTGCCTGGTCACCGACCACGACGAGATGCGTGCGCAGAAGGCCGTGGCGGAGGCGGGGGACCCACGCTTCACCGCAGCGCACGTCGATGCGTCCAGCGCGGACTCGGTGGCGGCTGTGGCGCGGGAGTTCGGCGCGACGCACGTGATGAACGCCGTCGACCCGCGGTTCGTCATGCCGATCTTCGAGGGAGCGTTCGCAGCCGGTGCGGACTACCTGGACATGGCGATGAGCCTGTCCCGGCCGCACCCGGACCGCCCGTACGCCGAGTGCGGGGTGAAGCTCGGAGACGAGCAGTTCGCCCGCGCGGCGGACTGGGAGCAGGCCGGCCGGCTCGCCCTGGTCGGGATCGGCGTCGAGCCGGGGCTCTCCGACGTGTTCGCGCGGTACGCCGCCGACCACCTGTTCTCGGAGATCGACGAGCTCGGCACCCGCGACGGTGCGAACCTGACGGTCGACGGGTACGACTTCGCCCCGTCCTTCTCCATCTGGACGACGATCGAGGAATGCCTGAACCCTCCCGTGGTCTGGGAGGCTGCGCTGAATTCGGGGGCCGGTGGCTGGTTCACCACCGAGCCGTTCAGCGAGCCGGAGGTCTTCGACTTCCCTGAGGGCATCGGACCGGTCGAGTGCGTGAACGTCGAGCACGAGGAAGTGCTGCTGATGCCGCGCTGGCTCGACGCGAAGCGGGTGACGTTCAAGTACGGGTTGGGCAACGAGTTCATCGAGGTGCTCAAGACCCTCCACAAGCTGGGCCTGGACCGTACCGAGAAGGTGCGGGTCGGGGGCGTGGAGGTCTCACCGCGCGACGTCGTGGCCGCCTGCCTGCCGGATCCGGCGACCCTCGGCGACCGCATGCACGGCAAGACCTGCGCGGGCCTGTGGGTGACCGGCACCGGCAAGGACGGGGCTGCGCGGTCGACGTACCTGTATCACGTGGTCGACAACGACTGGTCGATGCAGGAGTACGGCCACCAGTGCGTGGTCTGGCAGACCGCGGTCAACCCGGTCGTCGCGCTCGAGCTGCTCGCGTCCGGCGTCTGGACGGGAGTCGGGGTCCTGGGCCCCGAGGCGTTCGACGCGGTCCCGTTCCTCGACCTGCTCACCGAGTACGGGAGCCCGTGGGGGGTCCAGGAGCTGTGAGTGGGCGCCGCAAGGTCATACGGATCGAGGGCCCTGGGCCTCGGAGCGTATGACGTCCGGCGCCGTCACGGCGTCCGTCAGATCGAGGCGACCTCGGCGAGCACGTCCATGGCTTCGTGGAGCAGGTGGTCGGGGGCGACCAGCGGCGGGAGGAAGCGCAGCACGTTGCCGTAGGTGCCGCACGTCAGCGTGAGCACGCCGGCCTGGTGGCAGCCGGCGCTGAGCCGGGCCGCCATCGCGGGGTCGGGAGTCGTGGTGCCCGGCTGGACGATCTCGATCGCGATCATCGCGCCCCGGCCGCGGACGTCGCCGATCGCCGGGTTGGCGGCGGCCAGGTCCCGCAGTCGGCCGACCAGCAGCGACTCGATCTCTCGAGCCCGAGCATTGAGGTCGAGCTCCTTCATCGTGCTGATCGCCCCGAGCGCAGCGGCGCAGGCGACCGGGTTGCCGCCGTACGTGCCGCCCAGGCCGCCCGGGTGGACCGAGTCCATGATCTCGGCGCGACCGACGACGGCCGCGAGCGGCAGGCCTCCCGCGACGCCCTTCGCGACCGTGACCAGGTCGGGGACCACGCCCTCGTGCTCGCTGGCGAACCAGTCCCCCGTGCGGCACATGCCGGACTGGATCTCGTCGGCGACGAAGACGATCCCGTTCGCGGCGGCGTACTCGGCCAGCGCGGGCAGGTAGCCCGGCGCCGGCACGATGAAGCCGCCCTCGCCGAGCACCGGCTCGACCACGATGCAGGCGACGTTGCTCGCTCCGACCTGCTTGTCGATCATGTCGATCGCGCGTGCCGCCGCCGCCTGGCCGGTGAGCCCGTCGCGGAACGGGTAGGACACCGGCGCGCGATAGACCTCGCCGGCGAACGGCCCGAAGCCGTGCTTGTAGGGCATGTTCTTGGCGGTCATCGCCATCGTGAGGTTGGTACGGCCGTGGTACGCGTGGTCGACCACGACCACGGCGTTGCGACCGGTGTGCGAGCGCGCAATCTTCACCGCGTTCTCGACCGCCTCCGCGCCGGAGTTGAACAGCGCCGCGCGTTTGGCGTGGTCGCCCGGGGTCAGCTCGGCCAGCTGCTCGCAGACCTCCACGTAGCCGTCGTACGGCGCGACCATGAAGCAGGTGTGCGTGTACGCCGCGACCTGGTCCTGCACCCGGGAAACCACCTCGGGCGCCGCGTTGCCGACTGAGGTGACCGCGATGCCGGAGGCCAGGTCGATCAGGGAGTTGCCGTCGACGTCGACCAGCACCCCGCCGCCGGCGGCGGCGACGTAGACCGGCAGCACGCTGCTCACCCCGGCCGCCACGGCCGCACGTCGACGCTCCTGCAGCGCCAGCGAACGAGGGCCCGGAATCGGGGTCACCAGCCGGCGTTCCTGCGGGAGGGCCGGCCCGCCGGTGCGGGTCTCGGGCGTGACGCTCATCAGGGACCTCCGTGACGGTTTGCGTGGCAGGGGAGCGAATCGGCTGTCAGTATCGGCTGTCGACTACGCCAACTGCAACTGAATCCGTCGCGCCGTCCGTCAAGAACTCGCCGCGGGCAGCCGCACGGTGAACACCGATCCCTGGCCTGCGTCCGAGCGCAGCTCGACCGTGCCGTCGTGCTGCTCGACCAGGTGGCGCACGATCGAGAGCCCCAGGCCCAACCCGGGGAGGTGAGCGGCAGCCGCGGTGCGGTGGAACCGCTCGAACACGGCCTGCTGCTCCTCGACCGGGATCCCCGGCCCCTGGTCGGCAACCGACAGGGCGACGGTGTCGCCGTCCCTCGCCACGCCGACCGTCACCACGCCACCGTCGGGTGAGAACTTCACCGCGTTGCCGATCAGGTTGTCGAGCACCCGGCGGAGGTGGTTCTCCTCGCCGGCGACCTGCGCACCCGAGGGTGACGCCGCGACGTCGGCGCGCACCTGGACGCCGCGTTCTGCGCCGAGGAGCTGGTAGCGGCTCGTGAGGTCGTCGACCACGGCCACCAGGTCGACGGGCTTCCTCGGCGCGGGCGTCGTGGGGGCCATCGTGTCGACCAGCTCGTCGGCCAGCTCCGACATCTGGGCAGCAGCGCGTCCGATGCGCTCGGCCAGCTCGCGCTGGTGGTCGTCGAGGTCCTCGTCCAGGAGGAACTCGGCGAACCCGAGCACGGCCTGCAGCGGTGCCCGCAGGTCGTGGGCGACCATGCCGAGCGCCCCGTGGGCGGCGGCCAGCTCCCGGCGCGTGCGGGCGAGCTCCTGCAACGCCTGGCGCTGCTGGACGCCGTACTCGTTGTTGATCCGGCTCAGCTCGGTGAGCAGGTCGATCTCAGGGGACTGGTCAGACGGCGACATCGCCGGTCTCCGTCAGCCGCGCGCACAGCGCCACCGCCTCCCGCGCGTCCCGGGCGAGCCCGTCCGCGCCGACGTCGCGGGCGAGCGCCGGCGCCACCAGGAACGCGCGGCCACCGACCACGACCTTCACCGCCGCCGTACGCCGGTCAGCGCGCACCGCGCTCACCACGGCGGCGACAGCGCCGACTTCGCTGGGCATGGAGGCGGAGATGGCCAGCACGTCCGCGCTTCGGTCGACCAGTGCGGTGACAACCCGTTGTGGGTCGGGCTCCGCGCCGAGATAGGTCGTGTCCCAGCCCTCGTGCTCGAGCAGGTCGACCACCATGCGGAGGCCCACGTGGTGCAGGCTCCCGCCTGCCTCGACCGCGACCAGGCGCCGACCCGCACCGAACTCGTCGCGGTCGGCGAAGAGGTAGGGGTGGAGGGCGGACAGAGCCAGCTGGGTGAGTGCCGTGCAGTAGTGCTCCTGGGCGACGGTCACCGCGCCGGCCGCCCAGAGCTGGCCGATCTCGCGCTGGGCCGGCTCCAGGATGCCGGTGAGCACCGTCCCCAGGTCGGTGCCTGCCCGGGCGGCGTCGACGACGACGGCGACCGCGTCCTCGCTCCGGCCGGCGAGGGCGTGGTCGAGGTACACCTGGGCACGCGCGTCCAGCTCCTGTGGATCCAGCCTGACCCCTGTCGGTCGCATCGCGATCGCCTCGTCCAGGAAGCTCTGGACCAGGGCCGCCTCGACCGGGGGGAGCAGCTCGTCGACGAGCTGGTGCAGCCGCGCTCGGGCCTGCCTCGGAGTGAGATGGACCGGCGACAGCACGGCGATCCTGCGGGAGGCGAAGGCGAGGTAGTCGGCGAGCAGCTCCGGGCTGCGGTGCACGAGCGCGACGTCCAGCGTGGTCACCCCCATGCGGGCGAGCTCGCGCAGCTCCTCGCGGGTGGGGAGACCGAGCCGGCCGAGGACCTGCACGCCGAGCTCTGCAGCCCCGGAACGGAGAGGGCGCAGCGCATCGCTCTCCCACCTCCCCATGCGCGGAACTGTAGCGACCGACGGTCGGCACCCTGGAGAGTCGAAAGTCCTTTTTGTGCCGTATGGGCCGGGAGTGGGCGAAAGATTGGAACGATCAAGTCGGGATCGGCTACGGTCGGCGGATGCGAGCGATTCGACGATTCACCGTGCGGCCCGTCCTACCGGACGTACTGCAGCCGCTCCTGGAGCTGGCCACGAACCTGCGTTGGTCCTGGCACCCGGAGACCCAGGACCTGTTCGCGGCGATGGACGCCGAGCAGTGGGAGCGCTCGGGGCGCGATCCCGTGCGCCTGCTGGGGCTGGTGTCCACCGATCGCCTCGGCGAGCTGGCCGCCGACAAGAAGTTCCTCAAGATGCTCGAGCTCGCCCGAGTCGACCTCGAGCAGTACCTCACCGGCGACCGGTGGTTCCAGAGGCGCGCGGAGGCCGGTGACACCCTCCCGCGGTCGGTGGCCTACTTCTCCCCGGAGTTCGGGATCACCTCCGTGCTCCCGCAGTACTCCGGCGGGCTCGGGATCCTGGCCGGCGACCACCTCAAGACCGCCAGCGACCTCGGCGTCCCGCTGGTCGGCGTCGGCCTGCTGTACCGGCACGGCTACTTCCGGCAGGCGCTCTCCCGCGAGGGGTGGCAGCAGGAGACCTACCCGGTGCTCGATCCGGACGGCCTTCCGGTGACCCCGCTGCGCGAGCCGGACGGCTCGCACGCACAGGTGTCGCTCGACATCCCCGGCGACTACCCGCTGCTGGCCCAGATCTGGGTGGCGCAGGTCGGCCGGGTCCCGCTACTGCTGCTCGACTCCGACGTCGAGGCGAACCCCGAGGCGCTGCGCGACGTCACCGACCGGCTGTACGGCGGCACCTCGGAGCACCGGCTGCTCCAGGAGCTGCTCCTCGGCGTCGGCGGCATCCGTGCGCTGCGCTCCTACTCACGCATCACCGGCGCGGCCGAGCCGGAGGTCTTCCACACCAACGAGGGCCACGCCGGCTTCCTCGGCCTGGAGCGGATCCGCGAGCTCTCGGTGGCCGCCGAGGGGCCGAAGCTGGACTTCCCGACGGCCCTCGAGGTGACCCGGGCCGGCACGGTGTTCACGACGCACACGCCGGTGCCGGCCGGCATCGACCGGTTCCCGCGCGACCTGATCGCCCAGTACTTCGGTGGTCAGAGCCCCGTGGCCGGCGTACCGGTCGAGGACATCCTGGCGCTCGGCACCGAGGACTACGAGGGTGGCGACCCGGCCGTGTTCAACATGGCCGTCATGGGCTTCCGGCTCGCCCAGCGCGCCAACGGCGTCTCGCTGCTCCACGGGCACGTCAGCCGCGAGATGTTCAACGGCCTGTGGCCGGCCTTCGACGAGGTGGAGGTGCCGATCACCTCGATCACCAACGGCGTGCATGCGCCGACCTGGGTCGCCCGGGAGGTCTTCGAGCTGGCTGACCGCATGGGTGCCGACAGCGGCTCGGTCGACCCGTTCGCGTGGGACGTGATCGACAAGATCCCGGCCGACGAGCTCTGGGCCACCAAGCGCGCACTGCGCCAGCGGCTCGTCGAGGACGCTCGGTCGCGGCTGCACAACTCGTGCCGCGAGCGGGGAGCCGCCGCCGCCGAGCTCGGCTGGATCGACTCCGCCCTGGACCCCGACGTCCTCACGATCGGGTTCGCTCGGCGCGTGCCGTCGTACAAGCGGCTCACGCTGATGCTGCGCGACCCGGAGCGGCTCAAGCGGCTGCTCCTGCACCCGGAGCGGCCGGTCCAGCTCGTGATCGCCGGCAAGGCGCACCCGGCCGACGACGGCGGCAAGGCGCTGATCCAGGAGATCGTCCGGTTCGCCGACGACCCCGAGGTCCGGCACCGGATCGTGTTCCTGCCCAACTACGACATCGCCATGGCCCAGCCGCTC
>DATAKN010000257.1:0-4319 GCA_036261595.1 Marmoricola sp. | reverse complement strand
GCCGGGCACGTCGACGAAGGTCAGCACCGGGATGTTGAACGCGTCGCAGGTGCGCACGAAGCGGGCGGCCTTCTCGGAGGCGTCGATGTCCAGCGTGCCGGCGAACTGCATCGGCTGGTTGGCCACGACGCCGACCGACTTCCCCTCGACCCGGCCGTAACCGACGATGATGTTCGGCGCGAACAGCGGCATCACCTCGAGGAACTCCTGGTCGTCCAGGACCGCCTCGATCACGGTGTGCATGTCATAGGGCTGGTTGGGCGAGTCCGGGATCAGCGTGTCCAGCGCGTGGTCGAGGTCACTGAACTCCAGGTCCGCGACCTCGTCGTACGACGGTGGGTCGTCGAGGTTGTTCTGCGGCAGGTAGGACAGCAGCGCCTTGACGTACTCGAGGGCGTCGTCCGCGTCGGCACCCATGTAGTGGGCGTTGCCGGACTTCGTGTTGTGCGCGCGCGCACCGCCGAGGTCCTCCATGCTGACGTCCTCGCCGGTGACGGTCTTGATCACGTCCGGGCCGGTGATGAACATGTTCGAGGTGCCGTCGACCATGATCGTGAAGTCGGTGACCGCCGGGGAGTAGACGTGGCCGCCGGCGCAGGAGCCCATGATCAGGCTGATCTGCGGGATCACGCCCGAGGCGTGCACGTTGCGACGGAAGATCTCGCCGTACAGCCCGAGACTGACCACGCCTTCCTGGATGCGGGCGCCGGCGCCCTCGTTGATGCCGATGATCGGGCAGCCGGTCTTGATGGCGAGGTCCATCACCTTGGTGATCTTCTCGCCGTAGACCTCGCCGAGCGAGCCGCCGAAGATCGTGAAGTCCTGGGAGAACACGCAGGCCTGGCGACCGTCGATGGTGCCGTAGCCGGTGATGACGCCGTCGCCGTAGGGCCGGGTCTTCTCCAGGCCGAAAGCGGTCGAGCGGTGGCGTGCCAGCTCGTCGAGCTCGACGAAGGACCCCTCGTCGAAGAGCTTCTCGATCCGCTCCCGCGCGGTCATCTTGCCCTTGGCGTGCTGCTTCTCCACGGCCTTCCCGGACGCGGCGTGGACGGCCTCGTCGATCCGGCGCTCGAGGTCCTCGAGCTTGCCAGCCGTGGTGTGGATGTCGATGTCGCTCGGGATGTCGGTTCCCTCGCCGGGTTGTGCGCTCACGCTGGTGGACTCCTGCTCGGGGTGGCTCCTGGGATCTTCCTGCGTCAATGTAGTGCCTGTGCCGAACACCGACCCGTCGTGGTCAACACTCGAACCCCCGCTCGACCCTGCCGCGCTCGACGCCGCTGCCGGGCCCGGCTGGTCGGTCAGGTTCCTGCCCAGCGCTGAGTCGACGAACGCGATCGCGGAGCAGGGCCCGGTGCCGGGCTCGATCGTCGTGGCCGACCACCAGACCGCCGGGCGGGGCCGGCTCGACCGCCAGTGGGAGACCCCGCCCGGCAGTGCGCTGACGTTCTCCGCGGTCGTGGACCCGCAGCTCGCGGATGCCGACTGGCCGCTGCTGCCGCTGGCGACCGCCCTCGCGGTGGCCGACGGCGTACGCCGCGCCGCGGACGTGGATCCGCGCCTGAAGTGGCCCAACGACCTGCTGCTCACCGGTGACGGGTCCGACTCGCCCGGAGACCGCAAGTTCGCCGGCATCCTGCTGGAGCGGGTCGCCAATCCGGCCGAGCCGCGGCGTCCGCTGGCGGTGATCGGCATCGGCATCAACGTGGGGATGTCGGCCGACCAGCTGCCCGTGCCGACCGCGACCTCGCTGGCGATCGCCGGAGCGCGGGCCACTCGCATCGAGGTGTTCCGCGAGGTGGTCGCAGCGCTCGGGCACGTGCTGAACCGGCTCTCGGCCGACCCGGAGGCGGTGCTCGAGCAGTACCGGGGCGCCTGCACCACCATCGGCCGGCACGTCGAGGTGCACCTGCCGGACGGGACGGTGTTCACCGGCCTGGCCGAGGACGTCGACCCGCACGGCCGGCTCGTCGTGGACGGCAGGGCCGTGGGTGCCGGAGACGTCGTCCACATCCGGCCGGGCGTGACATGATCCACACGTGGCGATCAATCCCAAGCTGCTGAACGAGGGCGAGCGCGTCGTCTGGTCGACACGGACCCATGTCAAGGCGCTCTTCGCCCCGGCCCTCGTGCTGATCGTGAGTGCCGGAGCCGGTGGATACCTCTCGAGCCTGCCCGACAGCCACCGCACCATCTGGCTCACCCTGATCTGGGTGATCGCCGGACTGGTGATCCTGCGCTACAGCGTGTGGCCGTTCCTGAAGTGGTTCACGACCACCTACACCGTCACCGACCGGCGCCTGACCACCCACAGCGGCGTCATCAGCCGCACGGGGCACGACATCCCCCTGGTCCGGATCAGTGACGTCTCCTACGAGAAGGACCTCCTCGACCGGGTCTTCGGCTGCGGGACGCTGGTGATCTCCGACGCCAGCGAGCAGGGCCGGGTGGCCCTGCACGACGTGCCCCACGTCGAGCGCCTGCAGCTGAAGCTCTCCGACCTGCTGTTCCACGGCGGCCAGCCGACGAGCTCACCCACTGATGACGGCACCTGAGCCGGCGCCCGGGTCCGGGCCCGGCGAACCACGGGGTGCACCCCTGGGGGGACCCACAGGAGCGGACCTCGAGCGCGCGATCCTCGGTGAGGCCCCGTCCCTGAGCGGCAGCGAGATCGCTGCTGCGGCGGGCGTGACCCTCGAGGAGGCTCGCCGCCTGTGGCGCGCGCTGGGCTTTCCCGATGCTGCCAACCAGAACGCCTTCACCACCGCCGACCGGGACGCACTGACGCTGGTCGTCGACTCGGTCAGGCAGACCGGCATCGACTTCGAGACCATGCTGCGGATCACGCGCGCCGTGGGCCAGACCGTCGCCCGGCTCGCGGACTGGGAGATCGCCACCCTGTCCTCCGCGGTGGACGAGTTCGCTGCCCGCGACGGCGCCTCCTCGGACCTGCTGAGGACGTCGGTGCGGCTCTTCGACGACCTCGGCGACAAGTTCGACCGGTTGCTCGTGTACTCCTGGCGGCGGCACCTCGCAGCGGCGGTCGGCCGGATCGAGGTGTTCGCCGCGACCGAGGACGAGCCGGCCACCGAGGCCACCGTCGGCTTCGCCGACCTGGTCGCGTTCACCGCGCTGAGCAACGAGCTCGGTGAGGACGAGCTCGGCGAGCTCGTCGAGATCTTCGAGACCCGCTGCGCCGACGTGATCGCCGACCACAACGGCCGGGTGATCAAGACCCTCGGCGACTCCGTGCTGTTCCTCGAGCCGGATCCCACCCAGGCGATCGACATCGCGCTCGACATCATCGCGGTCGTCGGGCGCGACGAGCGGCTGCCCGACGTACGCCTCGGGCTGGCGACCGGACCCGTCGTGCTCCGCATGGGTGACGTCTACGGTCCGGCGGTGAACCTCGCCGCCCGGCTCACGGGGGTCGCCCGGCGCAACCGCGTGATCATCGACGAGCGCACCTCCGAGCTGCTGCCGGCGGTCGACTTCGAGACCCGCAAGCTCCCGGCCCGGCCGTTGCGCGGGTTCGGCGACGTCGAGCCGGTCACGGTCCGCCGTACCCGCCCCCGCCACTGAGGCGCCGCCACCGGTGGTTGAGGTGCAGTCGCGCCGCGACTGCCTCGAAACCTGGTGAGGTGGGCGCGGAGCCTCAGACCACTCCGGCCGCCTCCGCCGCCGCCCGGTACGCCGTGGCGAGGGTCGCGACGGTCTCGTGCGCGTTGAGCCCGGACGGGTTCGGCACGACCCAGAGCTCGGAGTCGGCGATCGGCTCGGGCTGGCGCCCCGCCACCGCCTTGCGGACCCCGAACGCCGCGCGGTAGGCCGTGATGCCGGCGATCGCGACGACGGCCGGCCGCCAGGTGGCGACGTGCTCGACGAGGCGAGCGCCGCCCTGGCGCAGCTCGGCGGGGGTCAGCTCGTCGGCCCGGGCGCTGGCCCTGGCGACCAGGTTGGTGATGCCGAGGCCACGCCGGAGGAAGTGCTCACGGTCGGCGTCGGTCATGCCGGCCGCCGGATCGATCGGTCGCTCGATGATGCCGGCGGCGAGCAGGGCCGGGTAGAACCGGTTGGCCGGGTGCGCGAAGTGGGTCTGGACCGCAGCCGTCCACAGTCCCGGGTTGATGCCGACGAACAGCAGCCTGAGATCGTCCCCGACGAGGTCCGGCACCACGGCGCCGCGGAACGCATCGAGCTCGGCGCGGGTGAAGCGGGGCATGCGGGACAGCGTAGGGTCCGCCCGATAGGGTCCCCCCGTGTCGCTCGCGCCCACCGTCGCCGTGATCGGAGGCGGCCAGCTCGCCCGGATGATGGCCGAG
>DATAKN010000210.1:0-27013 GCA_036261595.1 Marmoricola sp. | reverse complement strand
CGGCTTGCGGAAGTCGAGCATCGAGGTGATCGAGCCCGCGATCCGGTCGAAGGAACCGTCGATGCGCTCGCCACCGAGCCAGTTGTCCTCGATGAACCGCAGCGGCGACGTCTGGTCGGTCATGGTGTGGTCGACGTAGTTGCGCTTGGCGTACGGCGAGAGCACCAGCAGCGGCAGACGGGGGCCGTAGCCGCAGCGGTCGCTGTAGCCGTCGAGCATCTTCGTCGTCCCACCGGCGGGCGTGCTCGTGCACTGACCCGGCCCGTTGAGGGCGTCGTCGTGGTAGAACGACGCGTTCACGATCGGCGAGGGCTGGTGGTCGTACCAGCCGTCACTGTCGTCGTAGGCGATCACGACGGCCGTCGACTTCCACTCCGGCGACTGCTGGAGGCGGTTGAGCACCGAGACGACGTACTTCTGCTCGTCGATCGGGTCGCTGTACGCCGCGTGCCCGTCCTGGTAGCCCGGCGCCTTCAGGAAGCTGACCGCCGGCAGGTTGTGCGCCTTCAGGGCGGCGTACCAGTCGGTCATGTCGTACTGGTGGTTGGCCTGGCCGTCGTGCCCGATCTCGGCCACGGAGGCCGGCGGCAGGTGCTGGGGGTTCGCGGTGCTCGCGTAGTACTGGAACGGCTCGTGGTGGGGGATGTAGTCAGGGCTGCTCACGCCCGCGACGTTGGCGTGCGAGGCCGCGCAGTCGGAGAACCCGCCCTCGAACCAGCCCCAGCTCACGTGCTTGGCGTTGAGCAGGTCGCCGACGTTCTTGCCCTTCATCTCGACGGTGTCGTACTTGGCGCCGGAGCACTTGTCGAAGTAGGGGTCAGGGTCGTTGATCATGGTGCCGACACCCGTGGTGGCGTCGGGGTTGCGGACGCCGTAGGTCTCGGTCCGGGTGACCGGCCCGTTCGGCACGGACCCGGCGGCACGGCCTGCCGTGGCGTGGTTGACCGCACCACCGGTCTGCCCGGACACCAGGTTCACCGCGCCGGGCGACGAGGGCCCGAAGTTGGTGTTGTACGAGTTGTCGCTCATCGCGAACCTCTGGGCGTAGTTCCACAGCCCCGTGACGGTGTTGCCGTCGAAGTAGTCCATCACCAGGCCCGGCTCGGAGAACATCCGCGAGTCGCAGGTCTCGCGGTCGGTGAACGGGATGAACTTGTCCATGGCCCCGCCGTCGTAGGCCTTTTGCTCGTTGGTGTAACCGTGGTCCTGGTCGCAGGTCACTGCCTGTGCCGGTCCGAGGCGCTGGGGGTTGGACCCGTTGGGGTTGGCGGTGAGCAGGTTCTTCTGCTCGAGCCCGTTCACGGTCGGCGTACCGCGCCGGGCCTGGAACGGCGTGCCGTCGGTGTTCGTCGCGTGCGGGTAGGTACCGAAGTAGTGGTCGAAGGAGACGTTCTCGCCGAAGATCACGACCAGGTGCTTGATCGGGGTTGCCGTGGTCGCACCATGGTGCTCCCGCGTGGCGGCCGCAGGGCCGGCCAAGGAAGCCCCGACCGTCGCCGTGGCGGCCAGGACTGCGAGCCCGAGCAAGGGGGTCCGTCTTTTCATCGTGCACCTCTCGAAAGGCAGTTGGGTGTGCTGAGCGTCGACCCTGCTCGTGACTCACGCTGGGTCTCGGGGTGAACCCCGGGAGAACCGCAGTCGAACGGCGCGCTGCTCCGTTCTCCACAAATCCTGTGTGAGGGGTTTCGGGGGTGACTCCAGCGGGGTAGGAAGGCGTATCGATCTCTCGGATGTGGAGCCGCACATGTCGATCGCCTCGGCCTCTCCTGCCCTTCTCGATGCTGCGCTGGTCGACGCTCTGGACGCCCAGGTCCGCGCCGCCGTACGCCGCGACGGGGTGGATCCGCAGAGCGAGGTGCACCTGGTCCGCTCGATCGCCGAGCAGGTCGTCCGCGCCCATGACGAGCGCAGCCTCACCGGCGCCGTCACGCCGGTGCCGGACGTGACCGGTGTGGTCGGTGAGCTGGTCGCTCGCGTCTCGGGGTTCGGGGCGCTGCAGCCCTATCTCGACGATCCCGAGGTCGAGAAGAATTGTACGTTCCCACCAACTCGGCCGACCAGCGCCGTTGGTCCCGATCGACCCGAGTTTCCGAAGCTAGGGTCCGTCTGTTTGGCCGATCAACCGGTGGGCGACTTCACGAACAGCCCGATCAACGCTGCCAGCGCGGACGAGAAGATCGTCACGGCTACGGCTGGGCTGGTCTTGTCGTTGGCGTCAAGGATGGACCACAGGACACCCACGAGCGACCCGATCAACATAGCAACCAAGCCGCCAACGAGCATGTGCCACAGCACGGCAACTGCCGGCGCTGGCGGCTGCGGGGCCGCGGCTGCCGCTGACTTCGCAGCCGCGCTCGCGGTGACAGAATTCGGCGTTCTGGCCCTCCGAGCCTTTGAGGGCACCTGCAACTGCAGCTTCGACGTTCTGTTCCAACAGACTCCTGGTGTGGCCCCCCTCCACTTGGACACTGTGTCAGCGAGCCCTTAACGCCTCAAGTCTGATGCCAGACAGAGGCCAGCGCGAAGAGTCCTTCGGGTCACCACGCACGGGCCGAAGTTCCTGGGCCATCGCCATCGTGTGCACGGACGCGGCTTGTGAACGAGTGTTGTTCGGAGCGCCTAATCGACCTTCGGCATGGTCGCGGAAGAGGGGCTTTTGTTCGTGGAAATGCTCGACTCCGAACTGAATAGCGCTGCCTGGGGATCGCTCCCACTACGGCCTTCAGCATCGTCAACGAGAGGCGTCGTTAGCACCTTGTCGACTGCCGTCGGCAGAGCAAATTGCCCTCGAAGAAACGCAGCCACGAGGCGAATCTGGCGTTCGGTGGAGTGCCCAATCGCGAGTCGGCTTCGCAATGCAGGAGATAGGTCACGTCTCCGCACGAGGCGTTCAAACACCACGGCGTCGATCTGACGGGGAAGTCTGGAGGTGGCCTTGGCTTCGGACGCGAGCCTTGAGATCAACTCCAGGAGTGGCTCGGCGTATTCCGGGGGCACCGGTAGAAAGGCTCCCATGGCGCTGACCCGGACCTCTGGCGGAGCGTCTAGCGACGAGAGGATCTTCCCCACATATTCATCGACTCGGTCCGAGAGAGCCCGAATGGCGTGAAAGGGAACGTCCCCCGAGGCCAATCGCGCCATCGCGGTCTCTTGGAACGTTGCGGAATCCATGGAGTTTGCTTCACCGGCAATGATCGCCAAGTTCAGAGCCACCACAGAGAGCGCCTCCGCGAAGAACCAGCGCATGGCCACGGTCGCTTGCTGGTGGGCCTCAGGAGGCCAGATCTTGCCCACTTCTCTGATTAGACCGAGCGTCCTCTTCAGGGCATCGAAGGGTTCGAGGAACCAGACCTCGGACACCAAGAACCAGTAGCCGCGCTCAAGGGTCGAGTCGGCTTTCACGAAGGACTGGATTTCCTTACGCAGCAGCGCGATCGTCGTCCCCTGTGAGCCGAGATCGTCGACCTGATTCATCCGCAGGCGAGCCTCGCGCGCGTCCAGATCATCGAGGTGTTGAACAGTCACGCCGAGGCTCCGGCAGGCGTCGCGGACTGAACTGCTCGACTTGAACGCGGTCGTGACCTCGCCGCGTTCAGCATCCACAAGCTCGCGAAGACCCCTCATCCACAAGGCTCGATCTAGCGGGCGTGGAGTGTTCTTGGCGGTTCCTGTCTTGACCTCACCGATGTGCTTATGCACGGTCAGCGATTCATCGAAGGTGTAACCGACAACATCCAGATCAGTGACGGTCGAGATCTCCGATCCGAAGCGATGCTGCAGGTCCACGCCTCGTCGGACGTAATAGCCATCCCAGAACCAGGCTTGGGCGACGCGCACCTCGGCAACGGTCCCCGAATCAAGACCACGGGTCGTCGCGGCGGGCGGCACGTTGCATCTCCTTCCGAAGCTCATTGATCGAGGCGACCATGATCTCGTTCGATGCGCCTTCGCTGTCCTGAGTCCTGGCGTCCTCGGGCTTCACGAACGCCGTTGGACGCTGGCTCAAGGTGAGACTAGCGGTACCGCTCGTGTCGGTGATCCGACGAATCCACTCCAGGCCGGATTGGGCAATCTCGGGCTTCACCAGTCGGAGAAACGCCCTGTCACCCGCGGGATCGACCGCTACGACGCCCGCTGCCTCCAGCAAGTGGTAATCCGTGCCGATGTTCGTAGCCGGACCGACACGGCCCCGGTTGACGAGCGAGTTCACCAGCACCGCAGGGCTGTTGATCGTTCCGAAGCCAGCCTTCGCCTTCTCATGGCCGAACAGAATATGGGCGACGAAGAGCTTCCGAAGATGGAACGCCTCAGTTGTCGTGCACAGGTTGTCCTCCGCCTCAAGCAGCGGTGAGAAGACATACGTCGAAGCTGCGCCCGTGGATGACTGGACACTCGCCGCCTGGATAAGTCCGGCACTCTGCGCGCTCTTGATCACAGCAGGTGGCGCGCTCAGCTTCGAGATGTGAAGGCCGGGGGTCGCAAGAACCTGCTCGCTCATTCCGAGAAGGACGTCGCGCTCGTTTGGAGGCAACTCGGACAGGAACCTGGCCAATGACAGTTGCTTAGTGCCCCAGACGTAGGGGCTGAACACGATCGGTTCGTTCAGCTCGGTCGAAGGAGCGTTCAGGTTGAGACCTACCGCGCGTGCGAGCCGTAGAGCGTCCGCAGCCTCCTGGTCGGTGAAGTTGCGCTTCACGATCTCTTCGAGGTGCTGGCTCTCAGCAAGGGGCGCGATGGCGCCGATCTCAACCGAGTGGAGAAAGGCGAGATCGGATCGCCTGGGGGCGAGCGAGTTGAGAAGCGTCACCGTCTGCTCTGTGAGCGTCGCCGAGACACCCACGAACTCTTCGAGGCGGACGATCTGTCCGTGCTGGTCGAGCGCGTAGTCGACTAGGTCCGCAGCCTTGAGCGCGGGCAGCACTGTGTGCATGAGTTCGAGCGCGCCCAGACCCGCGTAGCGGGCGTACTTGTGGACGAGCTCGTGAGTGAGCGGTGCGAAGGTCTGATGGCCCTTGATCCTCGCCGCGAAGTCCATAGCCTTCCCGGTGAGCAGGAGAACCTCCACCTCGGCACGGACCAGAGGGTCGGTGATCTTGTGATCATGCTGATGTACGAAGACGACGGCGCGACCAAGTCGCTTCGCATCGTCTCCCGCTGTCTGCGTCACTGGACTACCTCACTCGACCCTGGATACCGTCCCGAGCACGTCGGTCGACACCCTCGTGGAGGTGCAGAGCGACACGCCGATCATGCGTCACGGTGCAGTATGACACACCAGATACTGGATCGCAGGGTAGTCTGAGCCTGTGAGTGAACAGACGGAGATTCTCGAAGCCTTGGAGCGCCGCGGTGTATTGGCCGCGTTCGTATGGGCCTTCAACTCAGCGGTCGAGCGTACGCTCGACGATTACTCGGAGGCTGCCGGCCACGGCGCGCTCTGGCTCGGCGTCACGCGTTTCACCTTGCTGTGCGACCGGCTGGACCGAGTCTTCGCTTGCGAGCGATACGCGGTGCTCGACGGTGACGACGAATCGCGGAGTCGTGATGTCTTGTTCGCTTCTCTGAGCGACCTGGAGCGGCGCTCAATGCCAGACATTGAGCCGGGCGGCCTGCGACGCAATGATCTGAACGGCAGCCCGGGGTGGTCGATGGGTGATCGAAGGTTTCTCCTTGCATCGAGTGCCTTCGGCAAAGTGCGCGAGATCCCCTGGCCCAGGAAGTCGCCCACGAAGCAGAGCGTGGCTCGTCGACCAAGCCCCGATCCCGATCAACGATCGCTTTGGGACGAACTAGCTGCGGAGGAAATCGGTGGCCTCGCTGCGATTCGTGACGGCATGGCCGAGAAGGACCTCGACACGTTGGTGCTCGCGCACTCCCTCGATCCTGTGCGGCAAGAAGGCGAGTTGCACCTCGGAAGACCGCAACTTAACGAGGGCGGAGGACCGGCCTGGCATTGGTGTGGAAACCTACTGGCCATGTCGCCGAACCATGGTGGACAGCGCACGCCGCCCGCAGTGTCACAGCCCGTTGCGGATCCGGTGCCTGACGCTCCCGTGAGACTGCGTTCAAGGATCGCCGACGGGACGACCGACGTGCGGGGGCCCGGTGCCTGACGCCAAGTCGTCCTCGAATCAAGCGGTGACGGCGTCTATGTTCTTCGACGGATCACGGCTGACTCTGGCGCGGCATCTTGCGGGGTGGCGCAAGAGTGAGCTTGCGAAGGCAATGGGCAAGAGCGCCACCTCCGTCTCCGCTTGGGAATCGGGATCTAAGACCCCGAGCGCAGGAAATGTGGCGGAGTTGGCGCTCAATCTCTCTGTATCGCCGGGCTTCTTCGCGGTGCGGTCCGACGACGTAGCGGCGCTCAGTTCGGCGCCACACTTCCGCTCGCTCCGCTCTACAACACAGGTGGCGAGGGATCAAGCGTTTGCTTACGGTCGACTAGCGGTCGACATAGCAGAGACCCTTGAGCGGCATGTGGAGCTTCCAAAGCCGGACGTTCCTAATTACCCCGTGGATATCGATGGTGCGCCCTCCGGGAATCCCGAGGCGGCGGCCAGGTGGCTCAGAGAGCATTGGGGGCTTGGCGGCGGACCTCTTCGACATGTAGTGCGGCTCGCCGAGAACCACGGTGTCCTAGCCGTATTTAGCCCCGAACAGGCAGCATCCGTCGATGCCTATTCGTTCGACAGCAGGCTACGACCGGTCGTGATCATGAACCCGACCAAGAACGACTACTACAGGCAGCGCTTCGATGTCGCTCATGAACTTGGTCACTTAGTCATGCACAGTGACGCCGAGCCTGGTGGACGTGTTGTGGAGGAACAAGCCAACCGATTCGCCGCCGAACTTCTGATGCCGGCTGAACAGATTCGGGAGTCGCTCCCCGGATCGATGAGCGCGGCTGCGTGGAGGAGTCTCGGCCAGCTGAAGGAGCATTGGGGGGTCAGTATTCAGGCTCTTCTCTTCCGAGCTAGGCGGCTTGGCCGGCTCAGTGATGTCTCCTACCGGAACGCCATGACCACCGTGTCTGCACGAGGATGGCGGCGTGCGGAACCCGGTTTGATCACAACGATCGAGCAACCGTCCCTCTTGCCCCGGGCCCTTGAAATCCTAAGGGCCGACGGGATCACTGAGGACATCTTGATCGAGCAATGTCGTGCGCCCCGGGAGCTATTTCGAACCATTGTTTCCCGCACGCCGCAGCGCCCGACCGTTCCAGAAGACGAGTCGGGGCCGCGCCAGATATCTGGGAACGTGACGTCGCTCCTGCGGTGAACCTGCGACCGGGGCTGCATTCAGGGCGTCCGGCCGATGGCCTTGGTGTTTCAGAGCCACGGGGGGATCGGCGCAATGCCGGGAGTGCGCCACGGTGGGCAGGGGAGGGGTGCTCCCCCACCCGACCACGAACGACGCGTTGTCCGCTGGGAGGCCCACTCCTAATTCCTCGGGAGAATCATCGGTACCTTCTGCAGCCCAGGGCTAAGGAAGTGCCAGATCAGCGGTGTCTCGGGCAGTCAGCAGTTCGGACATCGCGTGATACCGCTGTCCCCGGGCGAATGCGCTCCCTCTGCCGCGACGACTATGGGTGATTGGGGCGGGGAGCGTCTGCGTCTCCGTATCACGAGGCCCCGAAAGCACAAAGACTTGGTAGACGCTGTCGTCCCACACTCGCGGCTTTCTCGCCTTGGTGGTTGAGATCGCGCTTCCAACAATCTTGTCGAACGGATCGCCGGTCTTGGCCAGCCGTGACGCGTTCTGTCGACTCCAATCGATCGCATCGAACCAGTGAAGGATCTTGGGGATCACGGCCTTCACCTCCTGGTCGGCGTAGAACGCAAGGTGGTCAACGACCCTGACCGAACGGCCCGCCGGGAAGATGTAGACGTTCTGCTTGTAGGTGTCATACAACTCCCAAGCCTCGGCGGCAGGCACGAGGATGACGTTGCGAGGTGGGTCGATCGGTCGCTCTCGAGAGATCGCGGTGACGCGATCCAGAGACCGCATCCACTGGGCTGCGTCGGGATCAATCCAGCCCGCGAGTCGAAGGATCTTCTGCACCTCTCCTCGCACGTCAAGTTCGATGAGGCTGCCATGGTGGGCGATCCGATTCCGGAGGCGGTTGAGCGAGTCGAGGTAGGCCAAGATCACGGCACGATCTGCTCGGGAGTGACGGAAGACGAATTTCAACGAGTGCCTCCACAACTCCTCGTACTCGTTCTCGAACATCATCTTCCAAAAACCGAAAGTGACACCGGAATATATGCGCCCCGCGGTCGGTGCCTTACCGAGTTGCTTGAGTCGCCCCTCGACCTCGAGGATCTGCTTCGACCCCTGCACCCATGGTGTGCCCGGTGGCAGCAGGGGCGTCGGGCCGTCGTGTTCGAGTTGTCGAACAATCGCATTGCGCAGCAGCACCTCGAAGTGGTGGATCATCTCGAACAGAGCAGACGACGCTCGCGCATTCCACTCGTAGAGGCGGCTCGCAACGTCTGGGTCGCCACCCGCAGCGTCCTCGTATTCAGCAAAGCGCGGCTGGGAGAGCCAGGCGGGATCTATGCGAACGGGCGCGCTCGAAGTCATGCGGGATGGTACCGTTGCAGCACTGCCCCAGGTCGGCCTCTATCGGCATCTTCGGATTGCGCGACACGCCCCTGGGGCCTAGTTCTTCGCCCCGGGGCGCCGGGGTCTTACGGGACGTCAGCGGGCTAAGCGGTTCGTTGGCCGCAGGACAGTCTTCGAGCCCAAGGTGGCCGCCGTGAGTCTCGTGAGAACGCCTGCGACCACCTTCACCAAATCCCGCGGCTGAACTTTAGTAGCGTCCCGTTCGTGGAACGTGTGGCGACGTGACGCCGCACGCGGAACGGCTCAAGCGCGCCATGGAGGGGTCGACGCCAAGGCCCACGATGGAATCGTTTCGGATGGGGTTACTGGACCGGGCAGGCGCAACCCGCACGCCGAACACCGTCCACCTCTCCGAGCACGCATCATTCCGCCGCCCAGCGCGCGTCTATGTATCGAGCAGTCTCCGTCGCCAGCGGAAGGGCCGTAACTCGCCGAATAGACGGTGCCTTGACGGCAGAGACGTCCCCCGGACCTCATGCTAGACATCGACGAATGAGCGCCGGTCGCAGCCGTGGATGCTTCAAGTCCGGTCTCCGAGGAGCGGGCGACCGCGCATGGTGGATCAAGATGCGTGAATTGAAGATCGCCAGCGGCGGATCAGGAGATCCTCTGTCATCTGCCATGAGCGCACGCTTGTGCGGGCCGTATGACGCGACTACAGAGACACAAGGCGAATTGACCGGATTACGGTAAGAGGTGATCCGACAAGCTTCAGGTCGAGTCTTCTCAGGAGCGCGATGCCCAGTCCTCTGTCCCGCCGCCAGGTATTGGCCACCTACGGGTCCGTGTCGCTGGGCCTGGCCCAGTTGATCGCAGCCCATGAGACCACGGGGTACTGGAGCGATCTGTTCTTGAACACCGGTGCGGCCACGCTCTTACTGGCTCCCCTATACGCGATGTCAGCAGCGCTGGGTGCGCGCGTGGAGCAGGTACGAGATCAGACGACGGGTGAGATCCATTCGCTGCGAACGGAAGTGGAGGCGTCGACCCAAGGCCTTCGAACGGACATCGAGAGCCTTCGCGCTCAGGTTAGTGAACGAATCCAGGAGGCGGATGCTCGCCAAGCGGCAGTCGTGCAGACGTTGCGAGAGGCGCCGACCGCCGCCGTCATTCGAGATGCGCTCCGCGATGCGACGCGCGAGCGTGTGATCTCCGTGCGCGGACCTCGAGTGCGGATCGTGCATCCTTCTGCGTACATCTTTGGCAGGTTTCGACTCGAAAACGAGTCTCTGAAAGTCGACATTGAGAGGCGCGACGGGACCGTCATAAACACGATCGATTGGGAGGACGGGACTTCTGCTACTGACCTCATGCTCCAGGTCGTGGAGACGCTCCGTGCTGTATCCATGCTTCCCGAACCTTTCGATCCCGGACTCGCTTTCGTTCAGCTCAGCGAATTGTTGGATGCCCACACGAAGCAAAAGAGGCGCCTAGCGCTCATGGAGGACGCTTCAGGGCTCATCGAGTCTTGCGGCCAGTGGACGATTCATGACTGGGGAATTGTCGGCTGGCCAGAGGACAGCATTCTTCCGTACGTCATCGAGCTGGACCGATTCGATGAGAGTGATTGGCATAGACACATGGCGGAGAAGACTTGGATCGATCTCGACTCGTTCGACCAAGCGATGACCACCGCTCGCCTCTTGGCAGGGACAGGGAATCTGGGCGACTTGGACACCGTGGAATGACGCTGATATCGCATAATCGCCGGATTCAGAAGCCGGGTCTGTTGTTTTCGGCGAAGTCGACGAACCGTGCGTAGTGACCTTGGAACAGGACGGTGACTCCGCGCTTCGGACCGCGACGGTTACGCGTGATAAAGAGTTCGGCTTCGCCGGGGCGATCTTCTCTGTCGTGTTGTTCGGGTCGTGTGATTTCGATGACGACGTCGGCGTATCGATCGACGTCGCCGGTCAGTCCCCTCGAGTCGCTGGCCCAGGTTGCAATAACGACAATGTCGAGTTGGCGTGCCATGAGACGTAGGGCCCTGCTGATGGTGAGAAGGTCTGCGCTGTCGCGCGACTTGCTTAGCAGTTCGAGACTGTCGATGACGATGACCTTCGCGCCGTGACGTTCGGCGAAGGCTGCGCACTCGACTTCGATAGGGCCGTCGATGCCTTCCTGTATGAACAGCGGTGCTGCCGCGACGGCGCCGATGGTGCGTGCGAGTCGGGCCCAGTCCTCCTCGCGCATCCCGCCGGTGTCGAGGAAGTGGACTGGGATTCTGGCTTCGGCGGCCAGGATGCGGTTCTGGGTGTCGGCCGCACTCATCTCGGATGAAATGAGGAGACAGACATGGTTGCCTCGAATGGCGGTCGCTCGCGCGATGCCGAGGGCGAGGGTGGAGCGTCCGGACTCAGGTGGCCCGGTGATTAGGACGAGATCGCCGGAGCGCAAGCCGCCGGTTGCTTCGTCGAGGACTTCGAGGCCGGTTGAGAAGGTGCTGGGCAGGGCGCCGGCTAGGTTCTTTCGGCTTGACGCTGCTTCGATTCGGTCCAGTACGGCTTCCATCGTCTCCGCAAGTGGCAGCGCCTCGCGGGTCGGTGTCGCGATGGCTGCTACCTCGGCGGTCCGTTTGGGTTCGACACGTGCGGTGTCGTCTGCGTTGTGGAATGGGTTCTTCGCGACTGCCCAGCTTCCTTCGAGTCCGTCAGTCTTGAGCACTGGGGTTTGGCGGGGAACTGTGGTGCTCATCGCTTCGGTGACGTAAGCCCACAGGTCGTTGGGGGAGACGATGCCGTCGCGGTCCATATCGGCGTCGCCGCTCTGAAGGCCCACGAGCACCGCTTGGGTGAAAACCGACGGAAGGTTCGAGTGGGCCGCACCCTCGTACGCGAGCTGTAGTGCCGCAGAGCCCGCGATGACAACGCGGCCGCGTCCTGCAAGACCTTCGAAGTCGACTCGGGCGCCGGACTTGAATGCACCCTGAGTGGGGAACGTCCCTGCGTAGCAGCAGTCGAGAAGGATGAGGATCCGTTCGGCGCGACACCGATCAAGCTGCCGCGCGAGCGCGGAGGCGGCGAAGCTGGTGTCCTCGACCTGGTCGAGACGGGTGTTGGTGCCGGCGAAGTACAGGTGCCCGTCATCGTTACGGACCGCGTGACCGCTTATGAAGAGGACGACCTCGTCCTCGGGGCGCCGCGCCGCCAGGAACGAACCTGCTCGCTCGCCGATTTGGTGGTACGGCGCATCGGAGATCGCGGTGGTGTCATATCCACCGATGGTCGGGTCCTTTAGGACCGCCTCCAGTTCGTTGCTGTCGGTGCACGGCGACTGAAGGTTCGCGAGCGCGTCGTCGGTGTATTCCGACGTCGCGATGAGGAGAGCTACGCGGGTCATGTGGCGTGGCCGTCGCCATGGACTGTCCGAGCCCACTCCTCAACTGTCTTCGCCTGCGCCTCAGAATCGACGCCAGTGAGTCGAAGCTCGTTGTCGCCAACCTTGAGGTAGAGCTCTCTTGCGGCGCCTGCTCGGATGCGTTCTACGCAAATCCGGGCGACGGCAGTGATGAGGGCGGTGCTCGGCACCAGGGTCACGACAAGGTGGGTGATGTCGATGGCGTTGACCGCCTTCGTGCCGGGGCTCGGAAGGAGCGTCCCGGTCTCGACCCGTACGACCGGCAGTGCGGAGATGTCCGTGCGCAGCGCAGTGAACTCGGCCAGCAGGTCGGTCCGCGCAGAGGTGTCGTCGGGCACGTCGATGAAGATGTCGAGGACTTCGTCAGTCACGTCCCCGATTCTAGAGAGAGGAACCGACGATGTTGAGGCTGTTCGAGGCGGCATGTGGAAGCGCGATCAGTTCGACCGCGGTGGTTCTTAGTCGAGTCGCCGAACGTCGGTCACGCCGGCTCCACGGGCCCTGAATGCTTGCGCCGTGTCGTGGGTGAGGAGGGTGACAGGTCGGCCAGCCAAGACCTGGGCTGTGAGCGCGCGGTCGATGATTTCTGCGTCCGGGCTGGCGAGCGGGATGTGCTCGGGCGGGTCGAGGATGACGTCGAACCACACCTCGCCTTGAGTCGGTCGGCTGCTATCGCGGGGGGCCTCCGCCCACACGCCAGACAGTCCGTCTTTCACATTCGCCTCCAGGAGAGCAAGGACCATCTGAGCCTTGCCGCGGCCGGCGTCGTTGCGTCGCTTGGCCTTATCAAGCTCGTTCAACACGACCAGCGGGAACAGCACCGTGATGGTTCCACTGGTATTGAGAAGCTCGTGGAAATCGATGTTCTTCAGGATCTTCGCGTGCTTGAGATAGAAGTTCGTGTCCGGCAGGACCAGGTGCCCCGCACCTGCTGCCCAACGGTTGAGTGCTTCGGTGGTGACCTTGATGGTGTCATCCAGCTCGAGCAGCCGGTCCTCGATTTCGGCTGACAGCAGGTCGTTGACCACGTTCTCCGGCGAGTTCGGGCTGATGGTCATCTCCACGAGCATCCAGTAGCGGTGTGTCAGCAGGAGGGCGTCGATGTCGGCGCCGCGCACCACACCACGAAGGAATCGTGCTCCCTCGCTGACTGCGTCGAGGTACGCCTTGTGTCGTCCACTCAGCTGCGGATTGACTCCCCGTGCGTTAAGGAGCTCGCGGCGGATGTGCTCGAGGTGGTTTAGCAGGTTGTCCCGGCCACCGGGCAGTGGGGCAAGAAGCATCAGATCTCCAGTCAGTCGCGCGACACGGCCTGGACAAGCTTCAAAGGTCCTCGGCGCCTCGCGCAAGACTGCCGTTTCGAATGCCGCATTGAATTGGAATCTCCTCGTTTGCGAGGTCTTTAGATCTCAGTCGGTCGCAGAGGACGAGATCGTGGATTCGGTGATGGTGTAGATCGCGCCGCGTTTGGTGTGTCGGCGGGGGCCGAGGAGGCGGTCGGCTACCTCGAAGAAGACGCGGCGGCGTGGGAGCCGGACGCGTGGACTTTCCGGGTCGTCTTCGTCGACGAGTTCACCGGCCTCGGCGAAGTCTTCGAGCGCGGCGCAGGCCCGTGCGTAGAGGTCGGCGGCGAGGATGGGCCCGAGCTCGGGCGGCTCGTCTTCATCGTGGAGGAAGACCTTGAGCCACATGGCTGCGGACGCGGCTTCCGCTTCGCGGAGACGTAGGCGGCTGGCGCGCACGCGGTCTGCGGGGCTCTGTGCTGGCGGCCGTGGTGGCTGCGGTGCGCGTGGCGGGCGCGGAAGTGAGCGACGCCAAGCTCCAGCGATCTCACGCATCTCCGCGCGCAGACGCTCGGGCCGGACGCGGGCGAGGGTCAGGAGTGAGTCATACACCGGGCCGCTGCTGAAGCTTGCGGGAGGCAGGTTGAGGACGGAGGCCACGAGGTCTGCCGCGAGATCGTCGAGGGCTGCGGGCACGAGGTCGGCGCCGGGCTGGGGTCTGATGGCGACCGCTCCGGGGACTTGGTAGGCCTCTGACTCGGGCCGAGTGAGCGCCCGCAGCATGTCCTTGGGTCGTGCCAGGTAGAGCACGAGCGGCTGGCCCTCGCGGTCGAGGACAACGCGCCGGAGTGGCACATCGGCGCGGGCGGTGCCTAGATGTGCAAGGCGCCTGGGATGGAACTCAAGCATGACACTGATGCGGTCCTTTCGAGGTGTGGCATGGAGCTGTGGGGCGACTTCGTGTGAGTTCGGCGCGGGTGACGGAACGTGATGCGGTGGTGGAAGTGGTGGTCTCTGTATTACTTCCCAAGAGACTTCAAACTCTCTATGCAAGTAATGGGATGAATGGGTAGAACCACCACCGTTATCAAGTTGCGTCACCCACCGAGTCCGGGTCCGGCGCTCGCCTCCCGGCGGCGTGAGCTGAGCGCGTCGACGATCTGAGCGAGGTGTCGACTGTGTCACTACGACGGCTCTCCCGCGCGGCGCGCTCGCGGCGGTATCTCCGTTTCCGGCACCTGTCACTGCACGTGATGCGCTGGCGGCGCGCGCCAGGCTCCATGGCCCTCTTGCACTCTGAACAGTGCAGTCGACTAGTGGTCATCGAGACCCTCCTTCTTAAGGCGTTGGCCCGCGCGCGCTCCCGCGAGCTGTGGCGGGACGGAATCTGACGAAGAAGAGAGCGGCCCATCGGTCCGCACATGGATAGACGAGGAAGTAGCGATCGGGCCGTATCTCCCCTGCGAGCAAGTAGTCCGTAGGAGACACTCTCTGTGGTCATCGAAGGAGCGTGACCCGTCACGTCGGCGCCGAGGGGCAGCTGACCTCAGTCGGGGATGAGATCGGCGGCCTAGGCCTTGTGCGGAGGCGCTAGCGTTCATCCCCGACCCAGGTGTATCTGAGTCGCTCGTTTGGGTTGAACCGAGAGCCCCGCTTGGGCGCGGGGGAGCACTCAACACGGACGAGCGCGAGCCGCAGCAGATCGCGCGCTTCCGGGATCGAAGCGCCGTTGAGTGCGGGCAGCGACAGTTCGGGATCAAGGAGCGGGCTCAGATCAGCGTGTGGCTCAGGCAGTTCGGCGAGTCGAGCCCGAAGCGCGTCGATGCGATCGCCTATGGCTGCGGTGATCCGGGCATGACGCTCACCGCTCAGCGTCCCGCGGACGTAGTAGTCGTCGTCGGCGCGGTTGAGGCTGGCTTGCGCATCTTCAATCTGTTCGGCGAGTTCCGCGCGGTCCCGTAGGTCGTTGGGCTTGTACTTGAGGAGCCAACGATCCGCGATTGTCTGGAGCGCTGGATCATCGGGCTCAAGCGAGGACAGGTGACCAGCCCATGCGCGCTTGACCGCGTCGTCGACTGCGTTGATCGAGACGCACAGCCGAGCCGAGCACTCTTCATTCCCTTTGGCGCCCCACCTCCGACAGCGATAGGAGTTGCCAAAGGTGTGCGCGGCTTTGTGGCAGGTCGCGCAGTAGAGCAGACCACCGAGGAGGCAGGCGGGCCGTCGCACGGGACGCAGCCCGCGGCCGTACCGACGCAATCGGGCGTCCATGATCGCGAGCAAGCGGGCTTGCTCGCCCTCTGTAGCGATCGGGTCGAAACCCTCCGCCATGAGCGAGACGGTCTCGCCGGTCACCGGGTCGCGCCAGGCTTCAACCTTGGACACCCAACTGCCGTCCTCATTGCGCGTCTTCTCTGGCATAAGGCCGACGAGACCGGGCGATCGTAGAGCGGCGGACAATGTGTTGACCCGCCACAGGGATGGTGATTCCGGGAGAGTTCCGTCGTGCTTTCGCATGTAGGCACACGTTCGGCCAGTCGGGAGGCCGCGAGAGTTGAAGTCGCGAACAATGGTCCACAGGGAGTCTCCGTCAAGGACGCGCTCGACGGCCTCGCGCATGATCGAGTACTCCGGCTCTATTGGTCGGAAGTGGCGGTCCTCGTCTACTTGATAGCCGTAGGGCGGGGGACCCCCGAGGTACCGACCCTTGGCGCGCTCCTTGGCCTTGCGGTCGCGAACGCGCAAAGAAGTGTTGGCGGACTCCGCCCGGGCCTGCTCACTTACGAGGATGATGAGCATGCGGGCAGACTCGTTGGATGTGTCCAGGCCGTCCTTGTAGAAGTGGATTCGTCCCCCTGTCCGGGCGAGATCATCCATGAGCGTGCCGACCTGGCCCGCTCCCTTCCGTGATAGGCGATCCAGCTTCCAGACGAAGAGTGTCTTCACTTCACCCGCGAGGAGATCGGCCATTGCTGCGTCGAAGCCGGCACGTTTCACGTTGCGGTAGCCGGATCGGCCAGCGTCCCGCCATACCCGGCGCACGATGAGGCCCTCGCGCGCGGCCCAAGCGCGTCCGTCCTCCTCTTGGCGTTCCAGGGAGTCGGCGCCGTCTGCGGCGATGGAGAGGCGAAGGTAGAGGTCGACGAGCTTGACCGGGTCGGTGACCTGCTCGTCTGGAGTTCGCTCGTGAAGCAGGGCCGTCACACCTACTAGATTGCGGCGCTCCGAGCGGGGCAGCGTAGGGCCTTCGGTCGTGACTGAGCTGGGCCGTTCAGCGGTAGTCGTGCTCATTGTCGGGATCCTCCAAGGTGGGGACTTCGTTCAGTCCTCTGAGGAGGTGTGGATCAACGATCCCAGCCGGGTGTTCGTCGCTCGGGGTGGCCGGCACGAGCTGACGAACACGATCCTGACCAGGGACGAGGTGCTCGAGCTGGTCGAGCGGATGCTCAAGCAGAGCGGCCGTCGTCTGGATCTGTCCTCGCCGTTCGTCGACGCTCGGCTGCCCGGGGGCCACCGGTTGCATGTCGTGCTGGAGGGGATCAGCTCGGAGTTCTCCGCGGTCAACATCCGCAAGTTCGTCGTCCGGGCCTCCCGGCTCTCCGAGCTGGTCGAGCTCGGCTCGCTCACCGAGGCGGCCGCGCGCTTCCTCGAGGCCTCGGTGCGCGCGGGCCTGAACATCGTCGTGGCCGGCGGCACGCAGGCGGGCAAGACGACGATGCTCAATTGCCTGGCTGCGGCGATCCCGGGCAGTGACCGGATCGTCAGCGCGGAGGAGGTCCGCGAGCTCAACGTGCCGCATCCGGACTGGGTGGCGCTCGAGACCCGACAGGCCGGGCTCGAGGGCACCGGCGAGGTCACGCTGCGCGACCTGGTCCGTGAGTCACTACGGATGCGGCCGACGCGGGTGATCGTGGGGGAGGTCCGTTCGGCGGAGGCGCTCGACCTGTTGCTCGCGCTGAACTCCGGCTTGCCCGGCATGGCGACGCTGCACGCCAACAGTGCGCGTGAGGCGCTGGTCAAGCTGTGCACGCTCCCGATGCTGGCCGGCGAGAACATCTCCTCGCGGTTCGTGGTGCCGACCGTGGCGGCCTCGGTCGACCTGGTCGTGCACCTCGGCATGGGTGCCGACGGCGTACGCCGGGTCAACGAGATCGTGGCTGTCCCGGGTCGCGCGGAGCACGACGTCATCGAGACCGAGCCGCTGTTCGTCCGCGACGGTGAGCGCCTGGTCCGCACGCAGGGGATGCCGAGCCGGATGGACGCCTTCGCCCGCGCCGGGCTCGACGTCGTCGGCCTGCTCCAGGCGGTCGACTGATGGGAGCGGTGCTCGGCCTCGGTCTCGGCGTGGGGCTCGTCCTCGTCGCGTCGGCCTTCGTGGTGCCGCGCGCGCCCGCTCGAGAGCGCGTCCCGAGACTCAGGCTGCTGCTGGCGCGAGCGGGACTCGCGGAGGTCAGCCCGTCCGGACTCGTCACCGTCTCGGCGGTGTGCGCACTGGTGGGGTTCGTGGCCGTCCAGGTGCTCTCCCGCACCGCCCCCGTAGCGCTCGCCTTCGCGTGCATCGGCGGGTACCTTCCGTTCGCCGTGCTGCGAGGTCGCGCCCGGCGCCGACAGCGCGAGTTCGCCGAGGTCTGGCCCGAGGCCGTCGACAACCTCGCCTCGGGCATCCGGGCCGGGCTGGCGCTGCCCGAAGCGCTCGCCGGCCTGGCCGTCCGGGGCCCGGAGCCGTTGCGCGCCTCCTTCGCCGCGTTCGCGCTCGACTACCAGGCCTCGGGCCGGTTCACCGAGGCACTCGACCGGCTCAAGGACCGGCTGGCCGATCCGGTCGGCGACCGGGTCGTCGAAGCCTTGCGCGTCGCCCGGGAGGTGGGCGGTGGCGACCTGGGGCGGCTGCTGCGCAGCTTGTCGTCCTTCCTGCGCGAGGATGCGCGGACCCGGTCGGAGCTCGAGTCCCGCCAGGCGTGGACCGTCAACGGTGCGCGGCTCGCGGTGTCGGCACCGTGGCTGGTGCTGTTGCTGCTGTCCCTGCAGCACGACGTGATCACTCGCTACGCGACCGGTGCCGGGGTCGTCGTCCTCATCGTCGGAGCGGTGATGTGCGGTGCGGCGTACTGGATGATGACGCGGATCGGCCGGTTGCCGACCGAGCGGCGGATCCTGCGATGACCACGACCACGTGGGGAGTGGTCCTCGGCGCGTTCGCCGGTCTGGGCCTCTGGCTCGTCGTCGACCGATTGCTCGCCGGGCGGCACACGTCGTTGGCCCTGCGAGTGGCGCCGTACCTGCGCGACCTGCCGGTCGCCACGTCGCTCCGTCCGCCGCCGGTCGGGACGACCTCGGCCTTTCGCGCGCTCGTGAGTCCAGTCCTGCGCCGTGCCGCCGACCTGGTGGAGCGGGTGCTCGGCGGATCGGCTTCGATCGCCCGTCGGCTGGAGCGCGCCCGGTTGCCGATGACGGTCCACGAATTCCGGATCAGCCAGACCCTGTGGGGGCTGGTCGCCTTCGCGGTGACGGCAGTCCCCTCGGCAGCGCTCGCGCTGAACTCACCCGCGCGGGCGATGCCGCTGCTGGTGATGTGCGGGTGCGCCTTTGCGCTGGGCGTGCTGCTCCGGGAGAACCGGCTCACCGCGCAGGTCAGGCGGCGTGAGCGCCGCATCCTCGAGGAGTTCCCGACGGTGGCGGAGCTGCTCGCGCTTGCCGTCGCAGCGGGGGAGAGTCCTGTAGCCGCGCTCGATCGGGTCGTACGCCGGACCTGTGGCGAGCTCTCGGCCGACCTGCACGACGTGCTCTCCGAGGTGCGCACCGGTACGCCGATCGCGCGCGCGTTCGACGACCTCGCCGCTCGCTCCGGTCTCCCGGCGGTGTCGCGCTTCGCCGAAGGGATCGCGATCGCGGTCGAGCGCGGCACGCCGCTCGCCGACGTCCTGCACGCGCAGGCCGGCGACGTGCGGGAGGCCGGACGGCGCGCGCTGATCGAGTCGGGCGCGCGGCGTGAGGTCCTGATGATGGTTCCGGTCGTCTTCCTCGTGCTGCCGACCGTGGTGGTGTTCGCGTTCTGGCCGGGCCTGGTGGGCCTGCGCCTGGTGGTGCCGTGAGGCAGGAAGAAGGAGAGTCGCATGTCGGAGTTCTCTCGGGTGCTGGTGTGGTCCCGGGCGCGGTGGCGTCGTACTCAGCGTGGTGACGTGCCCGGTTGGGTGTTGATCACGGTGATGAGTGCGGGCCTCGTGGCCGGGCTCTGGGCGATCGCGGGCTCGCAGCTGAGCACGATGCTCCGTGAAGCGCTGTCGTCGGTCACGGGCTGAGCGCGGCGCGGCGGTCGTCGACTTCGTCCTGGTCAGCCTCGTGCTGGTCCCGCTCGTGCTCGGGTTGGTCCAGGTCGCCCTCGTGCTGCACGTGCGCAACACGCTCACCGCTGCTGCCACCGAGGGTGCCCGGTACGCCGCCACCGTCGATCGGCAGCCGCAGGACGGAGTGGCGCGCACGCACCAGCAGATCGCCGACGCGCTCGCGGACCGGTTCGCCGACCAGATCTCGGGAGCCGAGGTCGTGGTCGACGGCGTGCCCGCGGTCGAGATCCGGGTGCACGCGACCGTCCCGCCCCTCGGCGTGTGGGGGCCCGGAGTCTCTCTCGACGTCGCCGGTCACGCCGTCCGCGAGGCGGTTCCGGGAGTGGCCCCGTGAGGAGGCGGATCACCGACGAGCACGGCACCGCGATCGTGGAGTTCGTCTGGCTGGCGATCCTGCTGCTGGTCCCCCTGCTCTATGTGGTGCTCGCCGTGTTCGACACCCAGCGCGCGGCGTACGCTGCGTCGGCTGCCGCGCGCTCGGCGAGCCGCGCGTTCGTGACGGCGCCGGACCAGAGCACGGCATACGCGCGGGCCGAGGCCGCAGCTCGGCTGGCCTTCGGCGACCAAGGCATCGACGGGTCGACGTTCAGCCTGACGATCCGCTGCCAGCCTGACCCGCAGCGCTGTCTGGCGCCCGGATCGGTAGTCGCGGCGGAGGTTCGCTCGGCCGCCGAGCTGCCGTTGATGCCCGCCGTCCTGGGCGGCAACACGCCACGGATCGCGGTTGCGGCGACGCACCGGTCGCCGTACGGCACGTTCCGGGAGGCGCGACCGTGATGAGTCGACGCCGGCACGAGGGGGGCTCGATCACGCCCCTGGTGATCGGCTTCGCGGCGCTCGTGGCCATGCTCGTGGCGGTCGTGGTCGACGCGTCCGCGGCGTACCTGCGGCGCGAAGGGCTGGACTCGCTCGCGGATGCCGCCGCACTGGCCGCGACCGACGGGCTGCAGGGCGACTCGGTCTACACGCATGGTCTGGGCAAGCGTGCGGAGATCGACCCCGAGGCCGCCCGCCGGTACGTCGAGGACTACCTCCGCTCGAGCGACGCGCTCGGCCGGTATCCCGGTGTCACCTGGTCGGTCTCGACCTCGCAGACGGCGGTGCTGGTACGGATCGCCGCTCCGCTGCGGCTGCCCTTGCGCGTGCCCGGCGTGGGGGAGAGTGCCACGATCACGGGGACCGCCGCCGCCGTCGTCGTCGTGGGCGACTGACTCACCCCGCCGGCTGCACCGCCAGCGCCACCACCCGGGCTGCACCTGACAGGTCGGGCAGCGCGCTGCCGATCCGGCTCGCGTTCGCCCGGTCGAGCATCACCGCGACGAAGGTCTGGGCGGCCTGGCTGCGCAGCTTGGGGTCGAGGGGCTGGCGCACCGTGCGGTCGAGCACGGTCTCGGTGAGCGTGACCAAGGAGTGCCGCAGATTGCGGAGGTACTCCCGCACCTCCGGATGGGTGCCGCCCTCGCGGAAGACGATCCGCCGCAGCACCAGCGACTCGTGCGCGTCCAGGCCCAGCTCCTCGTCGAGTCGCACCAGCGACCCAGCCGTGTCGCCTTCACGGACGACCGCCTCGATCTGGCACGACGGTGTCGTGGGCAGGCGCTCTTCCAGGAGCGCGAGCAGCAGGTCGATCTTGCGCGGGAAGTAGTAGAACACCAGTCCCTTGGGGACACCGGCGTCCGCAGCGATGCGGGCCGTCGGTGTGGCGTCGAAGCCGAGCTCGGAGAACAGCGCCTCGGCGGCGTCCAGGATCAGCGAGCGCCGGTCCTGCGTCATCGGTCCTCCTCGGGCCGAAAGGGCAGCGGGCCGGACGAGCCGGCCCGCCGATCCCTTCCTCGGGTCGGTCAGTGTTGCGGGACGTGGTGCAGCCGTTCCTGGATCTGGGGCAGCGCCCACACGCCCATGACGAACGTGACGGCACCGGTGGCCCACGCGGTGTAGGACATCGCGTTCAGGTCGGTGAACTGCATCGCCCACGGGGCGATGAACAACAGGACACCGAGCACGGCGTGGATGTACTCAGAGATGCGGTCCTCCGGCATCGCCAGCGACCACACGGACACGACGGCCGTCACTGCGCCCAGGATCACCATCGTCCAGGTCGTGGTGTTGTCGGTCTCGGTCCAGATCGGCGCGAGGGCGGCGTACAGGCCTGCGACGAGCGCAACCCAGTCCTGCCAGCGCGTCCACTTGCGCATGAGTGCCTCCTTCCGAACCAGACTCGTCGGCTTCTGGCGAGTCGTTCCGCTCGTGACGCTACGCTTGACTGACCGCCCGGTCAAGATTCGCCGCTCGCCGGCTCAGGACAGGCCGAGGTCCTTTGCCACCCGGTCGACCAGGTGGGCGAAATGGGTGTCGTAGTCGAGGACGCCCTTGTGCAGGTGCCCGAACAGCTCGAGCGTGAGCTGGCCGATCACCATCGGCCAGGCCAGCATCGCCCGGACCAGGCGCTCGTCACCGATCGGGCGCCCGACGTACTCGACGATCGGCGCGAGAGCGGCCTTCTCCTTGCGCGGCACCGGCATGGTGGGCGCCCCGAGCGGCACGCCCTGCTCGTGGGCGTCGGCCATGATGTCCAGGAACACCCGTGGGGTGCGCATGGCGGGGACCACGGTGTCCTCGGGCGCGGCGTACCCGGGGACCGGTGAGCCGTAGAGCAGCGCGTACTCGTGGCGGTTGGCGAGCGACCAGTCCCGCAGTGCGTGCGCCGTGGCGCTCCAGCGCCGACGCAACTGGTGGCGCGGTACGGCGGCCTCCGCGGCCTCCACGGCGGTCCCGCTCTCGTCGTAGCACTCGACGAGGAGTGCGGTGATCAGGTGGTCGCGGCTCGGGAAGTACCGGTAGACCGCCGAGGAGGCCATCCCGAGCTCGCGCGCGATCTGCCGCACGGACAGCTCGCCCGGGCCGACGTCGGCCAGCTGGGCGCGGGCGCTCGCGAGGATCGCGCGAGTCAGCTCGATGCGGGCGAAGTCACGGGCGGTGCGGGGTGCGGAGGGCGAGTTCACGAGCCCATCCTCTCGCAGATCGAGAGCGGTGTAAACAAACGAGAGCAATGCTCTTGCATTGGGGCAGGCGTTCGTGCCAGAGTTCATAAACGAGAGCACTGCTCTCGATGTGACCGGCCACAGCAGACAGAAGGTGGAGAGATGTCCGATCGACACGTGATCATCGGGGCGGGGCCGGTCGGCCGCGCCGTCGCAACCGTCCTGGCCGAACGCGGCTCCGAGGTGGTCCTCGCGAGCCGCTCCGGAGAGGGGCCGGAGCTGGCGGGTGCCCGCCGGGTCGCGGTGAATGCCTCCGATCCCGACGCGCTGTCGAGGCTCGCCGACGGCGCGCAGGTCCTCTACAACTGCGTCAACCCGCCTCGGTACGACGCCTGGCCCGAGCTCTGGCCTCCGGTCGCGGCCGCCCTGATGACGGCCGCCGAGCGCACCGGCGCGGTGCTTGCGGTGACCGGCAATCTCTACCCGTACGGCCCGGTGGACGACGGCTCCATGGTCGAGGGCATGCCCGACGCGGCGCCGGGCAAGAAGGCCCAGATCCGGGCGCGGATGACCGCCGACGCGCTCGCCGCGCACCGAGCCGGCCGGGTCCGGACCGTGGAGGTCCGCGGCTCCGACTACGTCGGCGAGCCTCTGCGCGGCAACGCCCACGTGCCGCGGGTGATCCCGGCGGCGTTGCAGGGCAAGACCGTCCGCGTGATCGGTGACGCCCACCAGCCGCACACCTGGACCGACGTGCACGACATGGGTCGCGCCCTGGTCGCGACCGCCACCACCGAGTCGGCGCTGGGCCGGATCTGGCACGCCCCCAGCAACCCTCCGCGGACCCAGGCGGAGGCCGTCAACGACGTGCTCGCGTCGGTGGGCAGGCCACCGGTGACGGTGAAGGCCTACCCGAGGTGGGTTCTTCGGGCCTTGGGAGCGATGAACGGACAGATGCGCGAGCTGCAGGAGACCGAGTACCAGTTCACCCGGCCCTACGTCATGGACTCCTCGGCGATCAGCCGTGAGCTCGGCCTGGCGCCGACGCCATGGGAGGAGACCTGTCGCCGGACGGCCGGGTAACGTTGCCCCTTGTGGCAGCACGCGACTTCGACTCAGAGATCAAGCAGCTCCAGGCGACCATGGGGACCATCGAGAAGGTTCTCGATGTGGACGGCATGCGGGCCGAGATCGCTGACCTCGGCGAGCAGGTCGCCGCTCCTGACCTGTGGGACGACCAGGCCAACGCCCAGCGGGTGACCGGCCGGCTCTCGGCGCTCCAGGGCGAGCTCGACCGGTTCACCTCGTTGCAGTCGCGGCTCGACGACCTCGAGCTGATGCTGGAGATGGCGCGCGAGGAGGACGACGCCTCCGCGCTCGCCGACTCCGAGGCCGAGCTGGACCGGATCCACAAGGCGGTCGAGCAGCTCGAGGTCCGCACCCTGCTCTCCGGCGAGTACGACGCCCGCGAGGCGATCGTGACCATCCGGTCCGGGGCGGGCGGTGTGGATGCGGCCGACTTCGCCGAGATGCTGATGCGGATGTACACCCGCTGGGCGGAGCGCAACAAGTATGCCGTCGAGGTCTTCGACGTCTCCTACGCGGAGGAGGCGGGCATCAAGTCCGCCGAGTTCGCGGTCCACGCGCCGTACGCCTACGGGACGCTGAGCGTCGAGGCCGGCACGCACCGGCTCGTGCGGATCAGCCCGTTCGACAACCAGGGCCGGCGGCAGACCTCGTTCGCCGCCGTCGAGGTCGTGCCGCAGCTGGAACAGACCGACGAGATCGAGATCGACGAGAACGACGTCCGCGTCGACGTCTTCCGCTCCGGCGGCCCGGGCGGCCAGTCCGTGAACACCACCGACTCTGCCGTGCGGCTGACCCACCTCCCCACCGGGATCGTCGTCTCCTGCCAGAACGAGAAGTCGCAACTGCAGAACAAAGCCTCGGCGATGGTGGTCCTCAAGGCGAAGCTGCTGGCGAAGAAGAAGGCCGAGGAGGCGGCGCTCAAGAAGGACCTCAAGGGCGACGTCCAGGCGTCCTGGGGCGACCAGATGCGCAGCTACGTGCTGAACCCGTACCAGATGGTCAAGGACCTGCGCACGGAGTACGAAGTGGGCAACCCGCAGGCCGTCTTCGACGGCGAGATCGACGGTTTTCTCGAGGCCGGCATCCGCTGGCGCCGCGGCGCCGAGGTCAAGGCCGGCGCCTGAGCGATGGGCTGACGTCGGGGGACTAGCCGACGTCGAGGGCGGCGACGACCGCGGCGCACCACGGGTCGAGCCGCGCCCGCGGGTGCGTGCCCGCGCTCCCGGCCACTTCGCAGGTCAGCCAGGCGTCCCCGAACAGGCCGGCGCGACGCACACGCTCCACGCCGTCGGTGCCGGTGCAGGTCTGCAGCAGGGCAGGGCTGCCGAACACAGGTACCGCCGCACCGGTGCAGCCCTGCTGCTTTCCGGCCTGGGCCACCAGGGAGCGGGCGAAGTCGGCGGCGATCGGTCGGGCGAACACCCAGGCTCGCGCCGCGGCGCCGCCCGCTCCGCTCCATCCGCAGCCGATCTCGTGTCCGACGGCGCCCGAGCCGCCGCCATCCGGTACTGGATCGCCGTTGCCCCAGCTGTCGTCGGCCTGCGCCTTGCCGCCCAGCGCAGCGCGCACCGCCGAGTCCGGCACCCGGTCGCAGAAGTGGGCGCGCGCAACTCGGATCCGGCTCAGGTCGAGCTTGGCGATCGGCGTCGGTGCGGCGGTCGTGGGTGCCGGCGTACGGGGGGAGCCGCTGCAGGCGACCAGGGCCGCGGAGACGAGCACGCCTGCCACCGCGGGAAGGGCCCGTCCACGCCTCATGGAGGGCAACCCTAGGTCACGAAACCCCGAGCCCGACCGCGTGCCCGGTGGGGCTGGGGCGCTCGCCTACACTCGGTGAGCGGCCGGAGCCCTGCCGTGCCCGTGGGCACCGACACCTTCCCGTTCCCGAGACCGGCCACCCCACAACCTGTGATCAGATTCGAAAGCGTCTCCACGACGTACCCCGGCCAGAGCCGGCCCGCCCTCTCCGATGTGAGCGTCGACGTAGAGAAGGGCGAGTTCGTCTTTCTCGTCGGGGCCTCCGGCTCCGGCAAGTCGACGTTCCTGCGGCTGGTGCTGCGTGAGGCGCGGCCGAACCAGGGCCGCGTGTACGTCGCCGGCAAGGAGATCAACCGGCTCGCCAGCTGGAAGGTCCCGGCGCTGCGGCGCAAGATCGGCACCGTCTTCCAGGACTTCCGGCTGCTGCCGAACAAGACCGTCTCGGAGAACGTGGCCTTCGCCCTCCAGGTGATCGGGAAGCCGAAGTCGCACATCAACAAGGTCGTGCCCGACACGCTCGAGCTCGTGGGGCTGGAGGGCAAGGGCGACCGGATGCCCGACGAGCTCTCCGGTGGTGAGCAGCAGCGGGTCGCGATCGCCCGGGCGTTCGTGAACCGGCCGCAGATCCTGATCGCCGACGAGCCGACCGGCAACCTGGACCCCAACACCAGCGTGGGCATCATGAAGCTGCTGGACCGGATCAACCGCACCGGTACGACGGTGCTGATGGCCACCCACGACGCCGGGATCGTCGACCAGATGCGCAAGCGCGTGATCGAGCTCGACGACGGTCGCGTCGTCCGCGACCAGTCCCGTGGCGTCTACGGCTTCCAGAGCTGAGGGGAAGGAGTCACCATGCAGCTGAGGTATGTCTTCTCCGAGACCGGCACCGGTCTGCGGCGCAATGTCTCGATGACCATCGCGCTCGTCGTCACGATCTTCGTCTCGCTCACGCTGGTCGGCATGGGTCTGCTGCTCAACGCCCAGGCGCAGAAGGCCCAGCAGTACTGGGGCAGCAAGCTCCAGATCACCGTGTTCCTCTGCAACCAGAACTCGCGGACACCGCACTGCACCTCCGGCGAGGTCACCGAGCCGCAGAAGCAGGCGATCCAGCAGGTCCTGGACACCCACCCCGAGGTGGCGTCGTACAAGTTCCAGACCAAGGAGCAGGCGTTCGCGACCTGGAAGCGGGTCTACATCTCCAAGGACAAGAGCGAGCAGGAGATCTACTCCACGGTGACGCCCCAGGACATGCAGGAGTCCTACTGGGTCAAGCTCAAGGACCCCAACCAGTACCGCGGCGTGGAGTCGGCCCTTTCCGGCATGGACGGTGTCACCGCCGTGCGGGACCTGCGTGAGGTGCTGAAACCGATCTACTTCTGGATGACCGTGCTGAAGTGGGGCGCGATCGCGATCGCGGCGTTCCTGCTGGTGGCGGCGATCCTGCAGGTCGGCAACACGATCCGGTTGGCGGCGTTCGCGCGACGCAAGGAGATCGGCATCATGCGGCTCGTCGGCGCCTCCAACCTGTACATCTCCTTGCCGTTCCTGATGGAGACGCTGGTCGCTGCACTGATCG
>DATAKN010000193.1:0-2139 GCA_036261595.1 Marmoricola sp. | reverse complement strand
GAGTTCGGCTTCTTCGGGGTGGTCGTGTAGACGCGGGTGCACACGCCCCGACGCTGCGGGCTCCCCTTGAGGGCCGGGGTCTTGGTCTTGGTGACCTTGTCCTGCCGGCCCTTGCGGACCAGCTGCTGGATCGTGGGCACTGCGTCTCCGTCTCTTGCGCGCTGCTCTGGTGGTCTTGCTGGTGGTGGTGCTCGTGGTGGTGCTCGTGGTCATGCGGTGGTGCTGGTCGTGCGGGCTGCGGGTGGACGCGCCGGTCGCTGCGCGACCCCCGAGGTCGGGTGTGTCGCACGCGGTCCGCGGCGTTCATCCGGGCTTCCGCTGCCCCGGGGGGCTCCCCCGCGCGCGTCAGCCTGTGCGTCCTTGCTGGGTGGCGCCCAGGTCACCCCAGGCACGGAGGACAACTTTACCGGCCGGTGCTCGGGGAGGTCAAAATGACCTCCCCGAGCACCGCACGACGGCTCCAGCGCGCCGGTCGGCTGCCCTCAGTTACCGCGCAGGTCCCCGAAGTCGAGGTCCTCGAGCGGCACCGCCTGGCCCGACCCGCCCCCGAAGGGTGCGTAGTCGATCTCCTCGTAGCCGGGCATGGCGTACATCATCGAGCGCGCCTCCTCGGTGGGCTCGACCCGGACGTTGCGGTACCGGGGCAGACCCGTACCGGCCGGGATGAGCTTGCCGATGATGACGTTCTCCTTCAGGCCGAGCAGCGGGTCGCTGCGGCCGTTGATCGCGGCGTCCGTGAGCACCCGGGTGGTCTCCTGGAACGACGCGGCCGACAGCCACGACTCGGTCGCCAGCGAGGCCTTGGTGATGCCCATGAGCTCCGGGCGACCCGAGGCCGGCGAGCCGCCCTCGGCGACGACGCGGCGGTTCTCGGACTCGAAGCGCGACCGCTCGGCCAGCTCGCCGGGCAGCAGCTCGGCGTCGCCGGACTCGATGATCGTCACCCGGCGCAGCATCTGCCGGACGATGACCTCGATGTGCTTGTCGTGGATCGACACGCCCTGGCTGCGGTAGACCTCCTGGACCTCGTCGACCAGGTGCACCTGCACCGCGCGGGGGCCGAGGATGCGCAGGACCTGCTTGGGGTCGATCGCACCCTGCACCAGCTTGGTGCCCACCTCGACGTGGTCGCCGTCGGCGACCAGCAGCCGGGCCCGGCGCGACACCGGGTAGGCGTGCTCCTCCGAGCCGTCGTCCGGGGTGAGGACGATGCGCCGGGTCTTGTCGGTCTCCTCGACGGCGACCCGGCCCGTGGCCTCGGCGATCGGGGCCACACCCTTGGGGGTACGGGCCTCGAACAGCTCGACGACGCGCGGCAGACCGTGGGTGATGTCGTCACCCGCGACGCCACCGGTGTGGAACGTCCGCATCGTCAGCTGGGTACCGGGCTCACCGATCGACTGGGCGGCGATGATGCCGACCGCCTCGCCGATGTCGACGAGCTTGCCGCTGGCCAGCGAGCGCCCGTAGCACAGCGCGCAGGTGCCGACCTTGGACTCGCAGGTGAGCACCGAGCGCACCTTGACCTCGCGCACGCCGTTGGCGACGAGCAGGTCGATCGAGACGTCACCGAGGTCGGTGCCGGCCTCGAGCAGCGTCTTGCCGTCCACGACGACGTCCGCGGCCAGAGTCCGGGCGTAGACGCTCGTCTCGACGTCCTCGTGCTCGCGCAGGGTGCCGTCGGCGCCCTCGGCCGCGATGGGCAGGATCAGACCGCGCTCGGTGCCGCAGTCGTCCTCGCGCACGATGACGTCCTGCGAGACGTCCACCAGACGTCGGGTGAGGTACCCGGAGTCGGCGGTGCGCAGCGCGGTGTCGGCCAGACCCTTGCGGGCACCGTGGCTGGAGATGAAGTACTCCAGCACGGAGAAGCCCTCGCGGAAGTTGGACTTCACCGGGCGCGGGATGATCTCGCCCTTCGGGTTGGCCACCAGACCGCGCATACCGGCGATCTGCCGCACCTGCATCCAGTTACCACGCGCACCGGAGTTGACCATCCGGTACACCGAGTTGGTGGCCGGCAGGTTGTTCTCCATCTCGCGGGCGATCTCGTTGGTCGCCTGGGTCCAGATCTCGATGAGCTCCTGACGGCGCTCGTCGTCGGTGATCAGACCCCGCTCGTACTGGCCCTGGACCTTG
>DATAKN010000188.1:0-1993 GCA_036261595.1 Marmoricola sp. | reverse complement strand
CGATCCCACCGCCCACCATGAGGGCGGCACCGAGGAAGTAGCCCACCGCGATCGCGGTGATGTCGTGGTTCGCCGACGCGTGGTCGATCAGCGCCCCGAACAGCAGCGGGCCGCTGATGCCCCCGACCGCCGTGCCGATGGCGTAGAAGAACGCGATGCACAGCGCGCGCGTCTCCATCGGGAACACCTCGCTCGCGGTCAGGTACGCCGCGCTGGCGCCGGCCGAGGCGAAGAAGAACACGATCGAACCCATCACCGTGAGCGAGACCGCGGACAGGTTGCCGAGGATCAAGCCGGTGAATGCCAGCAGCACGCCGGAGACGATGTAGGTGCCCGAGATCATCCGGACGCGGCCCACGCGGTCGAACAGCGGGCTCAGCAGCAGCGCGCCGAGGAAGTTGCTCACCGCGAACACGGCGAGGTACCAGCCCGTCTGCCCCACGTGGAGGAAGGTGGTCAGGGTGTCGCCATAGGTGAAGAAGAACGCGTTGTAGAGGAACGCCTGGCCGACGAAGAGCGCGAAGCAGAGCACCGTGCGCCGCGGGTAGAGCGTGAAGACCGTGCGCGCGATCAGCCCGATGCCGATCGCCTTGCGCTGCCGCACCGTGATCGTGTCCGAGACCTCGCCGAGCTCGCCGCCGGTCTCCTGCCGGACGCGCGCCTCGATCTCGGTGACGATCTGCTCGGCCTCCTCCTCGCGACCGTGGATGAACAGCCAGCGCGGGCTCTCCGGCACCGCACGCCGGACGAAGAGCACACCGACCGCGAGCACGGCACCGAGACCGAACGCGAGCCGCCAGCCGTACTCGGCCGGGATCACGGACTTGTCGAGCAGGAGCACGGTCAGCAGCGACCCACCTGCCGCACCCACCCAGAACGATCCGTTGATCGCGATGTCCACCCGCCCCCGGTAGCGGGCGGGGATCAGCTCGTCGATCGCCGAGTTGATCGCGGCGTACTCGCCGCCGATGCCCGTGCCGGTGATGAACCGGCAGGCGAAGTACCAGATCGGGTTCATCGAGAACGCGGTCAGCACCGTGCCGAGCAGGTAGACGCCGAGCGTGATCATGAACAGCCGCTTCCGGCCGAAGCGGTCGGTCAGCTGGCCGAAGAAGAGCGCCCCCAGGCACGCACCGGCGACGTAGACCGCACCCGCGAGACCGATGTCGAAGGCGCTCATGCCCAGACCGGTGCGGTCGGGCTTGAGGGCCTCGGACATCGAGCCCACGATGGTGACCTCGAGCCCGTCGAGGATCCAGACGGTGCCCAGGCCGACCAGCACCATCCAGTGCCAGCGGCTCCATCTGAGCCGGTCGAGGCGAGCGGGGATGTTCGTCGTGATCCGTCCGGTCTCAACGCGTCCTGTCATGGCGGCACCGGTACCCCGATTCGGCGCCGGGCATGTGAGGAGCGTCCCAAATGCCCGGTCGCCGGGGGCGCGGAGCCGCCCTCTACGGTGGGCCCATGCCTGTCACCCGCGGCTTCACCGGCCGACGCCGACCCGAGCGACCCGAGCGGCTGCCACCCGGTCAGTACGACACCGGCAGCGACTGGCCGACGCTCACCGCCGAGGCCACACCGGAGCTCGCGGCGGAGGACTGGACGATCACCGTGGACGGCCTGGTGGACCGGCCGCACACCTGGACCTGGCGCGAGGCGCACGCGCTGCCGGGGTCGACGTACTTCGGCGACATCCACTGCGTGACCACCTGGTCGAAGCTGGACACCACGTTCGGCGGGATCAGCGTGGACGAGCTGCTCGCGATCGCCCGCCCGCGCCCCGAGGCGGCGTACGTGATGGCGCACTCGAGCACCGGCTACACGACCAACCTCCCGCTGGCCGACGTCACCGGCGGCAAGGCCTGGCTGGCCTGGGAGTACGACGGTCGTCCGCTGCCGGTCGAGCACGGTGGTCCGGTGCGGCTGCTCGTGCCGCACCTGTACTTCTGGAAGTCGGCGAAGTGGATCAGCCGGCTGGAGCTGATGGCCGATG
>DATAKN010000040.1:0-12042 GCA_036261595.1 Marmoricola sp. | reverse complement strand
AGTCGGAGAAGGTGTCGACGGGCCGACTCATCGCCTCGTCGTCGTGACGCTTCAGCGCCATGGGGATGAGGATCACGGCCCACCCGACGGCGAGCGCCACGAAGATGATTCCTGACAAGTCCACGCATTGAGGGTAGGAGGACCGGGCTCTCCCGGGACGCAGGCGCACCGGTGTGTCGTCAGAACACTCCTGTGACTGGTGTGATCTGACGGCCAGGGGTCAGTCGCGGGTCAGCCGCTCCTGCAGGCCGGTCGGGCACTCCTCACGCGTGATCGCGAAGAGCCGGTGGTCGCGCCACTCGCCGTCGATGTGCAGGTAGCGCCGCGCGAGGCCGTACTCGGGAATGCCGAGCTTCTCCACGATCCGCAAGGACGCGGCGTTCTCGGGACGGATCGCCACCTCGATGCGGTGCAGGCGCAGGACGAAGAAGCAGTGGTCGATCGCCATCGCGACGGCCCGGGTCATCAGGCCTCGGCCCGCATGGTCGGCGTCGATCCAGTAGCCGACCGAGGCGAACTGGGCCGACCCTCGGATGATGTTGTTCACGGTCAGCTGGCCGACGAACTCCCCGTCGTACTCGAGGGCGAACGGCAGCTGACGGCCAGCCCGGGCCTCGCGATGCATCGCGCGGACCATCGCGCGGAACGTGCGGGGGCGGGCGTCCGCACCCGGCGGGGTGGTGGCGTCCCACGGCGACAGCCAGGCCACGTTGCGCTGCCGGACCCGTCGCCAGGCGCGCCGATCACTGACCGACAGCGGTCGCAACCGCAGCGGACCGTGACTGAGCACGGCCGGCCAACCGGTCGTCAATGGTCGCTCCCGACGATCTGCTCGGCGGCGTGCCGCAGGACCGGTACGACGACCTCGAGCCCGTCGCGCACTCCCCCGCGCGAGCCGGGCAGGTTGACCACCAGCGCCGACCCGACCACCCCGGCGACGCCGCGCGAGAGCATCGCGGTCGGCACGCCTTTGGCAGCGCCGTGGGCCCGGATCGCCTCGGCGATGCCCGGGACCTCCCGATCGAGGAGGGGACGGGTGGCCTCCGGCGTGCGATCGGTCGGAGTCACGCCGGTCCCGCCGGTCGTCAGGACGACCCGGGCACCCGCGTTCACGGCCGTCCGGATGGCGTCGCCGACCGGCTCGCCGTCGGGCACGACCACGGGCTCGGAGACCTCCCAACCGTCCGCCCGGAGAGCCTCGACGATCAGCGGTCCGGTGGTGTCGTCGTACACCCCGGCCGCGGCGCGGTTCGAGGCGACCACCACGGCCGCCCGCAGCGGCGCCGTCACGTGCGCTCCCAGTGGCCGCTCTTGCCGCCGGTCTTCGACTCGACCCGGACATCGGTGATCACCGCACCCTTGTCCACCGCCTTGACCATGTCGACCACGGTCAGAGCCGCGACGGAGACCGCGGTGAGCGCTTCCATCTCCACGCCGGTGCGGTCGGCGGTGCGTACCGTCGCGGTGATCGCCACGGCGTCGTCGAGGACGTCCAGGTCGACCGTCACGCCGGAGATCGCCAGCGGGTGGCACAACGGCACCAGGTCGGGGGTGCGCTTGGCGGCCATGATGCCGGCGACGCGGGCGACTCCGAGCGCGTCGCCCTTGGGCACCCCCTCGCCGCGCAGCAACCCGACGACCGTGGACGACACCAGCACCCGCCCGGTGGCGACCGCCTCGCGCGCGGTGACGTCCTTCGCGGTCACGTCGACCATCCGGGCTGCGCCGGTCTCGTCGACGTGGGTCAGCCGCGACTGATCCGCAGCCATCAGTACTCCCGGTCCAGCAGCAGGACCGGCACGTCGGACTCGGCCGAGACGGACGTGATGTCCTCCGCGAGCACGATCAGCGCGTTCGCCTGGGCCAGGCCGCCGAGCAGGTGGGAGCCGGGACCGCCGACCGGGGTCACCACCGATCCGCCGACCCGCGGCTCGAAGAACCCCCGCAGGAACTGCCGCCTGCCCTTGATCGACGACACCTCCGAGGTGAGGGTGGCGCGCACCAGAGACCGGTTGTACGGCGTCCGTCCCATCATCTTGCGCAGCGCCGGGGCCACGAACACCTCGAAGGAGACGTACGCCGAGACCGGGTTGCCGGGCAGCGTGAAGATCGGTGTGCTGTCCTCCCCGACCGTGCCGAACCCCTGCGGCTTGCCGGGCTGCATCGCCACCTCGCGGAAGTCGACGGTGCCCAGCGCCGACAGCGCCTCCTTGACCACGTCGTACGTGCCCTTGCTGACCCCACCGCTGGTGACCACCACGTCGGCCCGGACCAGCTGGTCGTTGAGCGCCTCGATGAACGCCTCCGGATCGTCCGGGATCGCGGACACCCGGTAGGCGATCGCGCCGGTCTGCCGCACGGCCGCGGCCAGCAGGTAGGAGTTCGCGTCGTGGATGTTGTCCCGGCCGAGCGGCTCGCCGGGCTCCACGAGCTCCGAGCCGGTCGACATCACGACCACCCGGGGTCGGGGACGAGTCGGGATGCGACCGATGCCGACCGAGGCGAGCAGGCCGGCTCGGCGGGCATCCATCCGCTCGCCGGCGCGCAGGACGATGTCGCCCGCCTTGACGTCCTCGCCGGCGCGACGGATGTGCTGGCCCTCGGCGCGCGGCGCCTGCCGGACCTGCACCGTCGCGATGCCTTCGTCGGTGTGCTCGATCGGCACGACGGCCGTGCAGCCGGTGGGGACGGGAGCACCCGTCATGATCCGCACCGCGGTGCCGGGCGACATCGCGAAGATCTGCGTCTGGCCCGCGGCGATCTCGCCGACCACGGGCAGGTGCACCGGCCGCTCGGGCGTGGCCTCCGCGACGTCACGGAAGACCACGGCGTACCCGTCCATCGCCGAGTTGTCGAAGACCGGCAGGGACAGCGGTGACACCACGTCCTCCACGGCCGGCAGGCCGAGCGTCTCGAGCAACGGCTGGTCGTACGCCGGCAGCTCACGGATCTGCTCGAGGATCAACGCGAGGTGCTCGTCGACCCCCATCGGGGCGGAGTTCGCGGACATGGACTCCACCCTATGACCGGACCCGGATCAGCTGGTGAGGACCGTGCCGGACTCGACCCGACCGCGTTCGCCGTCCAGGGCGACCTTGCCGACGACGGTCACGTGGTCACCGAACGTCCAGTCGCCGTCGACGACGAACGACTCGGCCTGCCGCAGCGACGGCGCACCCTCCTTGAACCGCTTGTCGAAGTCGTCGACGAGCTTGTAGACGGCGTCGAGGTCGACGAACGGGATCATCGGCGCGGCCTGGTCGAGGACGAAGTCATCGCCGAGGTCGTACACGTCCGACCGGAGCACGAGCAGGTCGTTGGTGGTCTTCACCGGCACGAACCGCCGCCGGGTCACCTCGATCGTCTGCGCGCCGGAGAAGACCTCGATCGCGGCCCCCATCGCGGACTCGATCTGGATCACCGTCGGCGACGAGGAGTCGGTCGGGTCGACGTGCTTGACGTTGCGGATCAGCGGGAGCCCCAGCATGCCGTCGCGACTGCCCAGCTCGGCCTGCAGCGCCTCGAGGTTCACCCAGATGTTGTTCGTGGACGTGAACGGGTGACGCTCGAGGTCGCCGAGCTTCTTCTGGTCCTCCGGCGGCGTCTGGGCGGTCTCGCGCAGCACGATCCGCCCGTCGGACTTGCGGATCGCGAAGTGACCGCCCTTGCGGTCCGAGGGTGTACGGCGCACCGCCTCGATCGCGAACGGGGCACCCGACTCGGCGAACCAGCCGGCGACCTGGGGCTCGACGACGGCACCGAGGTTGTCGGCGTTGGAGATGAACACCTGCCGGTAGCCGGCGTCGAGGAGCGTGCCCACGAGACCGGAGGCCGACAGGGCGGTGTAGATGTCGCCGTGGCCGGGAGGGCACCACTCCAGGTCGGGATCCTTGGGCCACGCGACCGGCATCAGGTTCTTCTCGAGGAGCTTGGGCTCCTTGTTCTGCAGCAGCTCCAGCGGCAGGCCTGCGATCGGGAGATCGTCGTACCGGGAGAGGGCGGCGAGCGTGTCGGCGCTGGTGCGGAAGCTGTTCATGAAGATCAGCGGCAGCCGGGCGTCGTACGTGCGTCGCGTGTGCAGCACCTGCCGGGCGATGATGTCGAGGAAGGACAGACCGCGGCGCACGCACAGCAGCGACTTGGCGCGATCCATGCCCATCGAGGTGCCGAGACCACCGTTGAGCTTGATCACCGCCGTCTCGCGCAGCGCGCGTACGCCGACCTGCTCATCGACCTCGACGTCGGCGAGCGCCGGCATGTCCAGCGGCTCGATCGTCGACTCCGGGATCATCCCGGTCTCGCCGCGCTCGAGCTGCCGGTAGTGGTGTGCGAACACCTCGATCGCGAGCGGATGCACACCCGCCGCGGTCATCTTCTCGCGAGCCGCACGCAGCCCCGGCCCGCTGCCAGAATCGGTCATACCCCGATCGTAGGGTCGTCCGGCCGCGGTTCCACACCGAGGACCGGGATGCTCACCCCTCGGCCCTCGTCGGGGGCCGTCCCCGCTCCTGCAGCTCGCTGGCGACCAGGTCCAGCTCGGCGACCGCGGACCGCAACGACCGCACCCCGCGCGGCTCCAGGATCGCGGCCATCAGCTGGTCGAACTCCTCGCCGCTGACCCGCTCGACGAGCTCGGCGAGCCGGATCCCCACGTCGGTGCGGTTCACCCCCTTCACGTGGAGCTCGGCGATGGTCGACTCCAGCTGCCGGCAGATCGCGGGGATCTGCCCTCGGGCCACCTCGGCGTCGGAACGTCGTCGCGCCTCCATGCGGTCGACCAGCTCGATGCTGCGGAGCCGGTCGCGGATCCGCTCGACGCGCACGACAGGCTTGACCCGGCGCGCCGGGTGCGCCCGTAGCTCGGTGATGGTGCGCCGGATCGAGCTCGCGATGTACGGCGTCCGGCTGGCGGCGTGGAGCTGCTCGAGCACCGGCACCAGCTCCGGATCGCCGAGGTGGCTCAGTCCCGTGAGTGCCGGCACCGGGTCGTCGGAGTGGGCCACCCACTCCAGCAGCGCGCGGACCCCGCGGGCGTCCCCGTGGTCGGCGAGCCCCCCGGCCGCTGACAGGCGGACGTTCGCGTCCGGGTCCGTGACCGCAGCCGCGAAGGCCTCGTCCGCGAGCGACGTGTCCAGCCGTCGGAGCACCCCGCTCGCGGCGAGCCGGACAGCCGCGTCCTCGTGGTTGACGAGCGCATGGCTGAGCAGGTCCACCGCGCGCGGACAGGCCGCCCGATGGAACGTCTCGTCCTCGATCCGGCCGAAGCGCGCGTGCTGCGGATCGGTCAGGACCGCCTCGACGAGCGCCACGACGCCCGTCTCGCCCAGGTCGACCAGGGCGGACGCCGCCGCGCAAAGGTCTTCGTCGCCCTGGCCGCCCTCCCGGGCGGCGTCGAGCATGGCCTCCCTGAGGCCCGTCACGTCGCCGAGCGCCACCAGCTGCTCGATCCTGTGCCTGCGCGTGAACAGCGACATCGCCCTACTTCCTCGCCTGCCCCCACGCACAGGATGGCGTCCGACCACGCTGCGGAGCAGAGGCATTCGGGCCGCACCCGGGGCCTTTCGGCCCGGGCACGCGAGGGTCCGGCAGTAGGTTGGGTGCGCCATGGACCCGATCGACGGCGCAAAGCTCGCCCTGCGCGACCAGCTCGTCACTGCACGCGGCCGGCTGCCGCTCACCGATCTGGCCGAGCGGGGCCGGCGGGTCGCCGACCTGCTGCTCGACGCACCCGAGGTACGCCGGTCCGCGACCGTCGCGGCGTACGTGTCGGTGGGGCGCGAGCCCGGCACCGGAGCCCTGCTCGACGCGCTGACCGAGGCCGGCAAGCGGATCATCCTGCCGAAGCTGCTTGCCGACAACGACCTGGACTGGGCGGCGTACATCGGCGCGGACGCGCTCGTCTCGGCCGGCCGCGGCCTCCTCGAACCGGCGTCACCGGCCCTCGGGCTCGACGCCGTCGCCACGGCCGACGCGGTCATCGTCCCCGGTCTGGCGGTGGACCGCACCGGCCTGCGGCTGGGTCGCGGCGGTGGCTCCTACGACCGCGCCCTGGGCCGGGTCCCGGTCGGCACGTTCACCTGCGTGGTACTCAACGACGACGAGATCCTTGACCTGGTGCCCGCAGCCCCGCACGATCGCCGGGTGACCGCCGTGGTCACCGAGCAACGTCTGCTTCGCTTCTGACGCCGTCTGCTCGAAAGGGCGGCGTACGTCGCGTATCATTGGCACTCGACGTGGTGGAGTGCCAATGCTCCCCGACCGCTCGACCCTGAGGAACGCCCGTGCCCACGTACCAGTACTCCTGCACCGAGTGCGGCCACTTCTTCGAGGCCGTCCAGAGCTTCAGCGATGACTCCCTGACCGTCTGCCCCGAGTGCGAGGGCCGGCTGCGCAAGGTCTTCAACGCCGTCGGAGTCGTCTTCAAGGGCTCCGGTTTCTACCGCACCGACAGCCGGGGCTCCTCGTCGAGCTCCGACACGAGCACCTCGACCACAGCGACCAAGACCGAGAGCAAGCCGGCGGCCGCGGCCGCTGCTGCGGACTGACCCTCCCGCCTCACCCGCGGGCGCCTGTGGATCGTCACGGCGCCGTCGCCGTCCGGCTCCCTAGCGTGGAGCCATGAACCCGCTACGCCTGCTCGACCGCGTCCGTCGCCGCATCCTGGTGCACCGCCGGGTGCTCGGCGCCGGCTGCGCGGCGGCGGCGGTCTGGCTGCTCGTCCAGGCCGCGACCGCACCACCCCCGCAGACCGTGCTGGTGTGGACGGCTGCTCGCGACCTGCCCAGCGGCGTGGTCCTCACCCGCGACGACCTGGCCCGCACGGGCTTCGCACCAGGCAGCGCGCCCGCCCACGCGATCGGGTCGCTCCGCCTCGCGCTCGGCCGCACGCTCGCGACACCGCTCGGCACCGGTGAACCCCTCACCCCGGCTCACCTGGTCGGTGTCGAGCGGCTCATCGGCTATCCCGGCCGGGCAGCGGTGGCGGTCAGGATCCCGGACCCGGCCGTCGCTGCCCTGCTGTCTCCCGGGCAACGCGTGGCCCTGGTCGCCAGTGATCCGCAAGGTGCCAGACCCCCGGAGCGGATCGTCGAGGACGCCGCCGTCCTCGCGGTCCCGAGAGCGTCGAGCAACGACGCCGGCCCCGGTGCTCTGGGCGGGCGGCTGGTCGTGTTCGCGGTCCCCGCGGACGAGGCCGACGACGTCGCGTCCGCGGGTGCGAGCCGCTATCTCAGCGTGGTCTGGAGCCGCTAGCGTGCGAGACGTCCACCGGATGGCCTCGTCTCGGGCCGAGAAGAAGGAGTACCCATGACCGGCTTCAAGAACTTCCTGCTCCGCGGCAACCTGATCGAGATCGCCGTCGCCTTCATCGTCGGCGCCGCCTTCGGCACGGTCGTCAAGACGTTCACCGAGTGGCTCACCGGGCTGATGCCCGACTCCGCCAACAGCGTCTTCGGCACCGACCCGCAGAGCTTCGGAGCGTTCCTCAACGCCGTGATCGCCTTCGTGCTCGTCGCTGCTGTCGTCTACTTCTTCGTCGTGGTGCCCTACACCAAGGCCAAGGAGCGGTTCTTCCCGGCCGAGGAGGAGGGCAAGCCCGCCGACGTCGCGCTGCTCGAGGAGATCCGCGACCTGCTGGCGACGCGCAACCCCGGAGCCTGACCGGCGACTCAGCCGTGGTGCGGGGGGACCTGGCGCCTGAGCCACTCCTCCTGCGCCTTCTCCTCCGTACGCCGTTCCGCCGCTGCGCCGCCCTCGTCGGTGTCGTCGGCCGTCTGGTCGGGGAGGACGTCGCCGAAGATCTCGGCCAGCCGGCGGCGGCGCTCGGCACGCTCCCGGGCGGAGAGTTCGTTGCTCACGAGGCCGCCACGGCCGGCGTCAGGGCCGCCTCGAACCACGCCGCGTCGAACGCCGGGCGCAGCGGTTGCCATCCGGTCTGGGCCGAGAAGTGGTCGGAGCTGACCCGGAGGGAACGGGTGAGCGGCTCGACCCTGGGACCGGCCAGCCTGCGCAGCACCGGCCCGAGAAACCCAGAGCTCTCGGCCCCGGCCGCCTTGGCGTAGCCCTCGACCAGCTCGCCGCGCAGCACGGGGGAAGCACCCACGTTGTAGACGCCGGTCGGGGCGTGCAGCGCCGCGACCACGGCCGGACCCAGGTCGTCGGTGTGCACCAGGTGGGACCACTGATCGGGTCGCCCCACACCCACGGGTCGCCCGTTCGCCGCCGCCCGCAGCCAGAACCGGGTGATGTCGTCGTCACCGACGACCGAGCCGAACCGCAGCACGACGCCGACGTGCGAGGGCGACGCGAAGCCGAGCGCATGCGACTCGCCCACGGCGGACGGCTCCGTCGCCGGGGTGATCTCGATGGAGTCCGCCTCGGTGATCCAGCGGTCGCCGTGGTCGGCGTACAGGAAGCTGTCGCTCTCCTGGATCACCCGGCGCACTCCTGCAGCACGGGCCGCTGCGACCACGTTGCCGACGGCGGTGGTGCGCAGCGCGTCGTGGCGCCGCCAGCAGCCCGGCCACGCGGCGGCGTACCCGACCGGGACACGGGAGGCCAGGTTGACGACCGCATCGGCACCGACGTACACCCGCTCGAGGCTGGCGACGTCGAAGAGATCAGCCCGCGACGGCTCGGCGCCGAGGCCGGTGAGCACCTGATCGTCCTCCGCCGACGGGGACACCGCGACGACGTCGTGACCGGCGGCCTGCAAGGCGCGCACGGCAGCACGACCGATGGCCCCCGTCCCCCCGGACACGACTACGCGCACAGGCCCATCTTGCATAACGAATGGGTAACGCACAACTCATGCGGTGCACTCGGCGGGTCGCGGGAAGCCGTCCGGCCGGCGGCTGTGGGCGGCGCAACGCCGAGCGTGCGGCCGGTCTGCGGCTAGGTGCAGAGCCCGGCCGCCTGGGCGTCCGCCTTCTTCTGCTCCTCGGACTTGGTGGGCGTGGAGGACGGTGAGGAGGACGCGCCGGAGCCGGGCGTCGACGGGCTGCCCGACGGCGACGAGGGTGAGGCGCCCGGCGTGGTCGAGACCTTGCCGGCGGTCGAAGCGCTCTCACTGCCCGGCGTGACGGCGTCGGAGCCGAAGTCGGCGGTCAGGGGCCGGTCGCGACGGATCAGCTTCCACAGCTGGGCTGCCTCGGGCTTCCACTCGACCCGGTTGTTGTCCTGGGGCCACGGCTGCCACGGCACGGTGATGAACTTGACGTTGTCCAGGCCGATGTTCTTCAGCGAGTTGCCCAGCGAGGCCAGCTGCGTGAGGTTCGCGAAGCCGGGATCGGTGGTGAGCGAGTTCGTGGCGGCGTCGAGGAACTTCAGCAGCCGCACCGGGTTGGCTAGCGTGCCGGCCGAGACCACCTTCTTGATCATCGCCGAGATGAACGACTGCTGCCGTTTCATCCGCCCGATGTCGCCCGTCGGGGCGCCCAGATCGTGGCGCACCCGGACGTAGTCCAGCGCCTGCTGGCCGTTGACCTTGTAGGTGCCCGCAGGCAACCGGATGTGCCCGACGGTGTCGTTGACCTCCGTCGGCACGCAGACGGTGACCCCGTTGATCGCGTTGACCATGGCGCGGAACCCGACGAAGTCGACCACGACGAAGTGGTTGATCCGGATGCCGGTGAGGTGTTCGACGGTCTTGACCGTGCAGGCCGGACCGCCGATCGCGTACGCCGCGTTGAACTGGGTCAGACCGCCCGGGTCGATCCCGTTGCCGTTCTTGCGCGGGCAGTCCGGGCGCTCGACCATCGCGTCGCGAGGCAGGCTGACCCCGTAGGCGTACTGCCGGTTCGCGGAGAGGTGGAGCAGGATCGTGGTGTCCGACAGGCCGGGGGTGTCGCCACCGATCCCCTTGCCGTTGGCTCCCTCACGGGTGTCCGAGCCCATCACCAGCACGTTGATCGGGCCCTTGACCTCCTCGGTCGGCCGCGGGCCTGCCAGGAACTGCGTGGTGCCGATGTTCCCCTCGAGCCGCTTGTACGCGACCACGGCCGCGGTCGAGATGACCATGAGCAGGACCGCGACGCCGATCCCCACCTTCTTGAGGAGACGTCGCGTTCGCGGCGTACGGCCTCGATGCCGCGGTGCTGCGTCGGACAAGTGCGAACCCCATGCCTCTCGACGGGTCCCCAGCCCGCTCCTCCTGATGACCTCCCATTGTGGAGCGTCGGGGCGATACTCCCAAATTCGGCGTGTCGCCGGAGCACCTCCCGGCCACACCTCCGCGACCGTGACCTCACTACACTCGTCCCCGACCGTGCAGGCCCCCGAGGGAGCACGCACGTCCCGCCCCAGTAGCTCAGTGGATAGAGCAGCCGCCTCCTAAGCGAAAGGTCGCCAGTTCGACTCTGGCCTGGGGCACCGACGCGGAATCGCAGGTCACGTGGAGCATCACCGCCCTGACCTGCGACATGTCCATCGTCGGCACGGACGAACTCCGTCCCAAGAGGTGCTGATGCGCCCTAGGCGAGCACGACCGCCTGCACCCGGTCGCGCCTGCAGCTCGGCGAACAGGTTGCCGACGTGTGTCTTCACGGTCGCCTCACCGAGGTACAGCTCGGCGGCAAGCAGGCCGATCCCTGTACGTCGCCGGCGGCGGCCCGGATCGCGGCGAGCAGCTGCTCTGGCGGTGAGTCCTTGAGTACGACACCACCCAGGTCTTGCCGCTGTCCACCTGAACGGGCCGGCGGAGACGCCGGCCCGTTCGGTGTCACATCTCGCTCAGGTGGCCCACCTCGACCGAGACTCCGTCGGCCAGGCCCGGGCAACCCCGGGCGAGGGCCTCTGCGGCCGCCAGACTGTCGGCGACCACCGTCAGGTAGCCCGTCACCACGGCGGTCGCCGGGTCACCCGGCTCGTCTGCGGCAACCGTGACGCTCTGGTCGACGAGGCTGCCCGGGTTCGTGATCGAGGAACCCAGCTCCGCGAACCAGGCGCCCCACTTCTCCCCGGCGTCGGGGGGCCTGTCCCGGTCGGGCTGCCCACGGAACGCCAGCAGGTACATGTTCATGTCATCTCCTCCTTCCGCGCCGACGACGATCGCCGGCTCGATCTGTGGGTGGCTCCGGCTCACGCCGCCGCCTCCAGCACGGCCTCGATCGCCTCGTCACCCTCGACGTGGGGCCGGCGTAGGTTGAGCGCGATCAGCGCGCCGAGGGCGGACAGGCCGACCGTCACGACCACGGCCGCCTGGTAGCCCGCGGTCACGGACGCCGGCGACGCGAGTGATCCCCGAGCGTCGAAGGCCGCAGTGACGGCAGCGATGCCGACCACGGCGCCGAGCTGCTGCATCGTGTTGAGGACCCCGCTGGCGCGGCCGAGGAACTCCAGCGGCACGGCGTTCAAGCCGGCCGCGGGGACGCTCGGGAGCACCATCGAGATGCCGACACCGGCGAGCACGAACGGCGCGACGAACTCGCCGTACGTCGAGTGCCCGCCGGCCAGGTGCGCGATCCAAGCGAACCCGACGGCCTGCATCGCGAGCCCCGGTACGGCGAGCCGGCGGGCGCCGAGCCGGTCGAACAGTGCCCCGGCGAGCGGCGCCACGAGCAGCGGCGTCATCGTCCACGGCAGGAAGCGCAGGCCGGTACCGAGCGGGTCGTCGCCGCGGCCGAGCTGGAAGAACTGGCTGGTCATGAAGGCCATCGAGAAGACCGAGCCGGTCATCAGCAGGCACGTGGCGGCGGCGGACGCGAAGGTCCCGTGCCCGAAGAGCGCCAGCGGCACCATCGGGGTCGATGTTCGCGACTCCCAGAGCACGAACCCGAGCAGCAGCACGCCACCGGCGAGGAGGGCAGACAGCGTGCGCGAGGCCGTCCAGCCGACGTCGGGTCCCTGCACGAGGCCCCAGACGAGCACGCCGATCCCACCGGCGACGAGCACCATGCCCGGCAGGTCGAGCCCCGAGCGCGGTCCGTGGCTCTCCGGGAGCACCAGGCGCGACCCGACCCACGCAGCGATGCCCACGGGGACGTTCACCCAGAAGACCCAGTGCCAGTCCAGTCCCTGCGTGATCGCGCCGCCCACCAGCGGTCC
>DATAKN010000165.1:0-2758 GCA_036261595.1 Marmoricola sp. | reverse complement strand
CGCGGTGCCCTCGCCGATCAGCAGCATCGGGGCCTCGCGGTAGAGGCGCTCGATCTCGTACTCCTTGGAGAAGCCGTAGCCGCCGTGGATCCGGAAGGAGTCCTCGACGACCTGGCTGCAGTACTCCGAGGCGAGGTACTTGGCCATGCCGGCCTCGAGGTCGTTGCGCTGACCGGAGTCCTTCTTCTTCGCCGCGAGCACGACCATCTGGTGGGCGGCCTCGACCTTGGTGGCCATCTCGGCGATCCGGAACAGCACGGCCTGGTGGTCGGCGATCTTCTTGCCGAAGGTCTCGCGCTGCTGGGCGTACTGCACGCCGAGCTCGAAGGCGCGGGTGGCGACGCCGACACCGCGGGCGGCGACGTTGACGCGGCCGACCTCGACACCGTCCATCATCTGGTAGAAGCCGCGACCCGGCTCGCCACCGAGGATCTGGTCAGCGGAGATCTTGTGGCCCTCGAACACCATCTCGGTGGTGTCGACGCCCTTGTAGCCCATCTTGTCGATCTTCCCCGGGATCGTGACGCCCTGGGCGGTCTCGCCGAAGCCGGACTCCTTCTCCACCAGGAAGGTGGTCATGTTCCGGTAGACCGAGTCGGCACCCTCGTCGGTCTTGACCAGGACGGCGACCAGGTTGGCCGAGCCACCGTTGGTCAGCCACATCTTCTGGCCGGTGATCGAGTAGCCGTCACCGTCCTTGACGGCCTTGGTCTTGATCGCGCTGACGTCGGAGCCGCAGCCCGGCTCGGACATCGAGAACGCGCCGCGCACCTCGCCGGTCGCCATGCGGGGCAGGTACTTCTGCTTCTGCTCCTCGGTCCCGTGCTGGAGCAGCATGTAGGCCACGATGAAGTGGGTGTTGATGATGCCGGAGACGCTCATCCAGCCGCGGGCGATCTCCTCCACGGCCAGGGCGTAGGTCAGCAGCGACTCGCCAAGGCCGCCGTACTCCTCGGGGATCATCAGCCCGAACAGCCCGAGCTCCTTGAGTCCTTCGACGATCTCCGTCGGGTACTCGTCCTTGTGCTCGAGCTCGGTCGCCACCGGGATGATCTGCTCGTCCACGAACTGGCGGATGGTCTTGAGGATCTCTTCCTGGATGTCGGTGAGGCCCTCGGTCTCGCGCAGGCGACCCATGCTGGTGTTGTCCTTCCGGTGGGGAAACCCAAGATACGGCGGAGCCCGCGGCGCGCGGGTGCTCGAAGATTACCCGTGAGTATGTCCCGGGATGTCCGCGTCCACCATGACGCACCTCACGTCCGGACGAACCGCCCCGTCCACGGGAAGCGGTGCACCAGTGCGGCCCGCAGGCCGGGTACCGGCTTGGCGCGTTCCTCCTCCAGTTGCCGGCGCAGGTCGTTGCGCTGGTTCCGGATCCGACGTACGTCGTGCAGCATCTGGCCCGCCAGGGCGGTCGCCACGTCGGCGACCTCGTCCTCGGTCACCGAGTCGACCCGTCGGCGCGGCTCGAGGGTGTCGGCCACCAGGAGGTCGCGGACGTCTCCGATCACGTCGTACCCGGCCGACTCGATGTGCGCCACTGCGTCCACGGCGCGCTTGCGGCAGTCCGCGACGATCCCCTCGGTCGGCCAGTACTTCTCGCCGTGGCGGGTGGCGAGCCGCTCGTCGGCCAGGAAGGTGCGGATGTAGACGCCGCGGTCGAAGGGCCGCTCGAAATCCTCGTCCTTGAGGTGGTCGTTGATCCGCCGCAGCGTCTCGGCCTCAGCCACGCCCATGGACTCGTTGGGGAAGGTGGCGGACAGGTCGAAGCTGTCCGGGTCGAGCCCGATCAACCCGGCGAACCGCTGCCACAGCAGGGTCCGCGGCGACCCCGGCGGCGGCAGCGGCAGCACGTGGACGCGCTCGGCCGGAACGGTCGCCGCCCAGCGCTCGAGCACCAGGCGGACGTCGAGCGTGCGCCAGTTCCACACCGACATCGGGTTGTCGGAGACCTCGGCCTCGGCGAACTCGGTCATGGTGCGGGAGTCGCGGTTCTTCAGGCTCTCCTGCCACCCGCCGGAGTAGAGGCCGACCGGCTCGCGGGCGGTCACGACCAGGTGCACCTCGGCCGGCGCGAGCTCGGCGACCATGCGGGCCGCCTGCTCGGGCGCGGCGCCGGCGAAGAACTCGTGGCTGATCAGCGCCGTGCCGGGCCAGTCGGCGATCTCGCGCTTCAAGACGTCCCAGGACTCGTGCACCCGGCGCTCGTACGTCGGCAGGTTCGGGTCCTCGCGGATGATCCGCGTCGTCCACAGGTGGTCGCGCCGCTCGCGTCCGGGGAGCAGCACGCCCTGAGCCCGCATCCGCTCACGGTCGGCCCACATCACGGTCTGCAGGTACGTCGTCCCGGTCTTCGGCAGGCCGAGGTGGAGGAAGACCTTCGCTGCCATCGCGCCGTCCTCCCTGCGGTCAGAGGCTGCGCTGGAACTCGGCGAGCGCGGCCTCGATCTTGTCCTTGTCCTGGGACGCGACCGGGATCAGCAGCTCCTGGACCAGGTCGACCAGCTCGGCGACGCGGAGGTTGAGGTTGCGGTTCTCCTCCACCGCCGCCTCCAGCTCGTCGACGCGCGCGAGCAGGTCGCTGACCATGCCGCCGCCCACGACGTCCACCATCCGACGCCGCAGTCCGGGCCGCTTCCTCACCTGTGCCACTGCGCCACCAATCGAGCCAGGGTGCGGGCGGGTTGCCCCTCCGCACGCTCCACCTGCGTCTCCTCGCGGTGAACGATAACGGCTCCCCGCGCGGTCAGCTCGGCCA
>DATAKN010000149.1:0-5079 GCA_036261595.1 Marmoricola sp. | reverse complement strand
CAGGTCGACCCAGCGGTGGTGCCAGTCGAACACCGCGTCCTTCTTCTCCAGGCTGCGCAGGGCCTTCTGCAGCGCCTCGGTGAAGTTGCGTCCGATCGCCATCGCCTCGCCCACGGACTTCATGTGCGTGGTGAGCCGGTGGTCGGCGGTCGGGAACTTCTCGAACGCGAACCGCGGGACCTTCACGACGACGTAGTCGAGCGTCGGCTCGAAGCTGGCCGGCGTCTCGGCGGTGATGTCGTTGGGGATCTCGTCCAGGGTGTAGCCGATCGCCACCTTCGCGGCGATCTTGGCGATCGGGAAGCCGGTGGCCTTCGAGGCGAGCGCACTCGACCGGGACACGCGCGGGTTCATCTCGATCACGACGACGCGACCGTCGGCCGGGTTGACGGCGTACTGGATGTTGCAGCCGCCGGTGTCCACCCCGACCGAGCGGATGATGCCGATCGCCAGGTCGCGCAGGTACTGGTACTCGCGATCGGTCAAGGTCATGGCCGGCGCAACGGTGATCGAGTCACCGGTGTGCACGCCCATCGGGTCGAGGTTCTCGATCGAGCAGACGATCACGACGTTGTCCGCCTGGTCGCGCATCACCTCGAGCTCGTACTCCTTCCAGCCGATGATCGACTCTTCGAGGAGCACCTCGGTCGTCGGGCTGGCGGCGAGGCCGGCACCGGCGATCCGGTGCAGGTCCTGCTCGTCGTGGGCGATCCCGGAGCCGGTCCCGCCCATCGTGAAGGATGGACGCACGACGACCGGGTAGCCAAGCTGCTCGGTCGCCGCGACACAGTCCTCCATGGAGTGGCAGATGACGCTGCGCGCCACTTCGCCGCCGAGCTCCTCGACGATCTTCTTGAAGCTCTGCCGGTTCTCGCCGCGGTGGATCGCCTCGATGCTGGCCCCGATCAGCTCCACGCCGTACTTCTCCAGGACGCCGTTCTCACCGAGGGCGATCGCCGTGTTCAGGGCGGTCTGACCACCGAGCGTGGCGAGCAGCGCGTCGGGACGCTCCTTGGCGATCACCTTCTCGACGTACTCCGGAGTGATCGGCTCGACGTACGTCGCGTCGGCGAACTCAGGGTCGGTCATGATCGTGGCCGGGTTGGAGTTCACCAGGACGACGCGGAACCCCTCCTCCTTGAGCACCCGGCACGCCTGCGTGCCCGAGTAGTCGAACTCGCAGGCCTGGCCGATGATGATCGGGCCCGATCCGATCACCAGGATCGACTTGATGTCTTCACGCTTCGGCATCAGTTCTCCTCGGTGGTTGAGGTGCGAGCGGAGCGAGCCTCGAAACCCCGGTCGTTCATGAGCTGGACGAACCGGTCGAACAGGTAGGCCGCGTCGTGCGGGCCGGCTGCGGCCTCGGGGTGGTACTGCACCGAGAACGCCTTCAGCCGGCCTTCGTCGTCGCGCAGCTCCAGCCCCTCGACCACGTCGTCGTTGAGGCACACGTGGCTCACCGTCGCGACGCCGTACGGCGTCGTGGTGCTGCCTTCGAGGGGAGCATCCACAGCGAACCCGTGGTTGTGCGCGGTCACCTCGACCTTGCCGGTGGTGCGGTCCATCACCGGCTGGTTGATGCCGCGGTGACCGTACTTGAGCTTGTAGGTGTCGAACCCGAGTGCGCGGCCGAACAGCTGGTTGCCGAAGCAGATCCCGAAGTACGGAATGCCGCGCTCCAGCGCCTGCTGCAGGAGCTCGATCTGGGCGGTCGTGGCGGCCGGGTCACCGGGACCGTTGGAGTAGAACAGCCCGTCCGGCCCCCCTTGATCGGGTGCTGTCGCGAGGACGTCGTCGATGCTCGCCGTCGCCGGGAGCACGTGCACCTCGATGCCACGCTCGCTCATCATCCGCGGCGTGTTCGCCTTGATCCCCAGGTCGACCGCCGCGACCGTGGCGACCTTCTCGCCGCGCGCTGGCACGACGTACGCCTCCGAGGTGGTCACCTCGTCGGACAGCTCCGCCCCGACCATCTCCCCGCTGGCGAGAACCCGCTCGAGCAGTGCCTGCGGGTCGGTCTCGGTGCTGGAGATGCCGACGCGCATCGCGCCGCGTTCGCGCAGGTGCCGCGTCAGCGCTCGGGTGTCGATGCCGCTGATGCCGACGACGCCCTGCTCGCGCAGCGCGTCGTCGAGTGTGCGGCGGGAGCGCCAGTTCGACGGGATGCGGGCGGGGTCGCGGACGACGTACCCGCTGACCCAGATGCGGGTCGACTCCGGGTCCTCGTCGTTCATGCCGGTGTTGCCCACGTGCGGCGCGGTCATCACGACCACCTGGCGGTGGTACGACGGGTCGGTCAGCGTCTCCTGGTAGCCGGTCATGCCGGTGGAGAACACCGCCTCGCCGAAGGTCTCCCCCTGCGCGCCGTAGGACTCGCCACGGAACGTGCGACCGTCCTCGAGGACGAGGATCGCGGGTCCTCCGCTGGTTGAGCCTGTCGAAACCACTACTGGTCTCCCCCATCCTTGTGTCGGGCCATCTTCGAGATCGTGCGCACCCACGCGCCCACGTCGGGCGGCTGGGTCGCGGCGCGGCGGTCGCGCCGGTCGAGACCCTTGGTGGGCTCCATGCGGAAGCCGGTCTGCCACCGGTGCTCGCCGTGCGCCCAGCGGACCAGCAGCAGGTCGGGCACCGGCTTGCCGGCGAACCGGTCGGCCGTGCTGGCACCGCGCAGTGCGGCGGCTGGGATGCGGAACGACCCCGCGACCCGCACCACGTCGAGCGCCTCGGGCGACAGCGAGAGCCGGGCCGCACTGCGGGCGGCCAGCGACTGGCCGACGACGCGATCACCCTGCTCGTCCAGAGTGCCCAGGTAGCGGGCCGCGGACTGCAGCTTCGCCGGCGGCAGCTCTGCCATCGGCGGCACCGGCACGAGCGGCGCGAACTTCGGCGACCTCCGTCGCAACAGCGGCGCCATCAACACAGCTTCCCGTCGAGCACGGTCGGCCGGCCCCGCAGGAACGTTGCCACCACCCGGCCGGGCAGCTCCATGCCGGCGTACGGGGTGTTGCGCGAGAGTGAGGCCAGTTCGCTGGGGTCGATCGTGCGCGTCGCCGCGGCGTCGTACAGGACGAGGTTCGCGGGCTCGCCCTCTGCGATCGGCCGGCCGTGATCCTCGAGCCGACCGATCCGCGCCGGTACGACGGACATCCGCTCCGCCACACCGACCCAGTCGACGAGTCCGGGGTCGACCATCGTGTGCTGCACGATCGAGAGCGCGGTCTCCAGACCCAGCATGCCGAACGCCGCGGCCTGCCACTCGCAGTCCTTGTCCTCGTGCGGATGGGGCGCGTGGTCGGTCGCGACGACGTCGATCGTGCCGTCGGCCAGGCCGGCGCGGACCGCCTCCACGTCGGCCGCTGTCCGCAGCGGCGGATTGACCTTGTAGATCGGGTCGTAGGTCGCGGCGAGGTCGTCGGTGAGCAGCAGGTGGTGCGGGCAGACCTCCGCGGTGACGTTCCAGCCCTTGCTCTTGGCCCACCGGATGATCTCCACCGACCCGGCGGTCGAGACGTGGCAGACGTGCAGCCGCGACCCGACGTGCGCGGCGAGCAGGCAGTCGCGAGCGATGATCGCCTCCTCGGCGACCGCGGGCCAGCCGCGCAGGCCGAGGCGACCACTCAGCTCGCCCTCGTTCATCTGCGCCTCTTCGGTCAGCCGAGGCTCCTGGGCGTGCTGGGCGATCACGCCGTCGAATGCCTTGACGTACTCCAGTGCGCGCCGCATCAGCACCGGGTCGGAGACGCACTTGCCGTCGTCGGAGAACACCCGGACCCGCGCCGCGGAGTCGGCCATCGCACCGAGCTCGGCGAGGCGCTCCCCGCCGAGGCCCACGGTGACGGCACCCACGGGGAAGACGTCGCAGTGACCCGCCTCCCGGCCGAGTCGCCAGACCTGCTCGACGACGCCGGCAGTGTCGGCGACCGGGTCGGTGTTGGCCATCGCGTGCACGGCGGTGAAGCCACCCATCGCCGCGGCGCGGGTGCCGGTCTCGACGGTCTCGGCGTCCTCCCGACCGGGCTCGCGCAGGTGGGTGTGCAGGTCGACCAGCCCGGGCAGGGCGATCAGCCCGGTCGCGTCGACCGTCTCGACGTGGTCCGTGCCTCGGGCGGCCAGGTCGCTCCCGATCGCCGCGATCCGGCCGTCCTCGATGTGGATGTCGACCGGGTCGCCGCCAAGGAGCCGGGCCTTCTTGATCAGGTAGTCGGTCACTGCTGCTCGCTCTCGTCGTCGGACCCGGTCATGGCGATCGCCGGCTCGTTGCCGCCCAGCAGGAGGTACAGCACCGCCATCCGAACGGCGACCCCGTTGGTGACCTGCTCGACGATCACCGAGCGGCTCGAGTCCGCCACGTCGGCGGTGATCTCCATGCCGCGGATCATCGGACCGGGGTGCATCACGATCGCGTGATCCTGGAGCGTGGCCATGCGGCGGGCGTCGAGGCCGTAGCGCCGGGAGTACTCCCGGACGCTCGGGAAGTAGGCGGCGTTCATCCGCTCCCGCTGGACCCGCAGCATCATCACGACGTCGGTCTTCGGCAGCACGGAGTCCAGGTCGTAGGACGTCTGGACGTTCCAGGTCTCCACGCCGTACGGCAGCAGCGTCGGCGGAGCCACCAGGGTGACCTCCGCGCCCAGCGTGTGCAGCAGCAGCGCGTTGGAGCGGGCGACCCGGCTGTGCAGCACGTCGCCGACGATCGCGACCCGGCGGCCGTCGAGGCTGCCGAGGTGCCGGGTCATCGTGAACGCATCCAGCAGCGCCTGCGTCGGGTGCTCGTGGGTGCCGTCGCCGGCGTTGACCACGCTCGAGCGCGACCAGCCGGCGTGCGCCAGGTTGTGCGGCGCGCCCGAGGCCCAGTGCCGGACGACGACGGCGTCGGCACCCATCGCCTCCAGCGTGAGGGCGGTGTCCTTCAGCGACTCGCCCTTGCTCAGAGAGGAGCCCTTGGCGGAGAAGTTGATGACGTCCGCCGAGAGCCGCTTGGCGGCCGCCTCGAACGAGATCCGCGTGCGCGTGGAGTCCTCGAAGAAGAGGTTCACGATCGTGCGCCCGCGCAGCGCCGGCAGCTTCTTGATC
>DATAKN010000143.1:0-5069 GCA_036261595.1 Marmoricola sp. | reverse complement strand
GACATCGCGATCACGCGCTCGGCTCCCATCTGGGCCGCTGCCAGCACGCCGCAGAGGCCGACCGCGCCGTCACCCACGACGACGACGGTGTCACCCTTCCGGACCCCGGCCGAGACGGCGCAGTGCCATCCGGTCGGGAAGACGTCGGCCAGGGTCAGCAGCGAGGGGATCAGGTCCGGGTCCGGCATGTCCTCGGTCTTCACCAGGCTGCCCTCCGCCTGCGTCACGAGTCCGTACTCCCCCTGGCCGCCGGACACCATGCCGCCGTTGCGGCAGGCGGACTGGACGCCGTTGCGGCAGTGCGGGCAGGTGTTGTCACAGGTGCAGAACGGCGCGATGACGAAGTCCCCGGGCGCGAACGACGTCACCTCGCCGCCCACCTCCTCCACGACGCCGACCATCTCGTGGCCGATCGGCGAGCCGGGTGTGACGTCGTTGGCGCCGCGGTAGGGCCAGAGGTCCGAGCCGCAGATGCAGCTCGCCATGATCTTGATGACGGCGTCGGTCGGGGCGGTGATCTCGGGCCGCGGGCGCTCCTCGAGACGGATGTCGCCGGGGGCATGGATGGTGGTGACTCGCATGGCTCGATCCTGCCAGTGCGGGCGTGACCCTTTTCATCTCATATGTGAGATACAGTCCAGAGGTGACGGACTACCTGACCCAGATCGGGACGCTGATCCGCAGCGCCCGGCAGCACCGGGGCTGGACCCAGCAGCAGCTCGCTGACGTGCTGAACACCAGTCAGAGCGCGGTGAACCGCATCGAGCGGGGTCACCAGAACGTTTCCCTGGAGATGCTCGCGCGCATCGGCGAAGCGCTCGACCAGCCGTTGGTGAGCATCGGTGCCGGTCCCATGCACCTGCGCGTCACAGGCCCGACCACCCTGTCGGGACGGATCGACGTGAAGACGTCGAAGAACGCCGGGGTCGCGTTGCTGTGCGCCTCGCTGCTCAACCGTGGCCGCACCACGCTGCGTCGGGTGGCCCGGATCGAGGAGGTCAACCGGCTGCTCGAGGTGCTCGACAGCATCGGCGTGCGGACCCGCTGGCTCAACGACGACAACGACCTCGAGATCGTGCCGCCGCCCGAGCTCGACCTCGGCGGCATCGACGCGGAGGCGGCCCGGCGTACCCGCTCGATCATCATGTTCCTGGGCCCGCTGCTGCACCACGCCGCCAGCTTCCAGCTCCCGTACGCCGGCGGGTGCGACCTCGGCACGCGCACGGTGGAGCCGCACATGAGCGCGCTGCGCCCGTTCGGGCTCGAGGTCAAGGCGACGGAGGGCAACTACCACGCCATCGTCACGAGCGGGGTGGCCCCGAACCGGCCGATCGTGCTCACCGAGCGGGGTGACACGGTGACGGAGAACGCTCTGATGGCCGCGGCGCTCCACGACGGTGTGACCGTGATCCGCAACGCCAGCTCGAACTACATGGTCCAGGACCTGTGCTTCTACCTGCAGGCGCTCGGCGTCGGGGTCGAGGGCATCGGCACCACGACGCTCACGGTCACGGGCCGCTCCCGGATCGACGTCGACGTCGAGTACTCCCCCAGCGAGGACCCGATCGAGGCGATGTCCCTGCTCGCCGCCGCGATCGTGACCGACTCCGAGATCACCATCTGCCGGGTCCCGATCGAGTTCCTCGAGATCGAGCTGGCGGTCCTGGAGGAGATGGGCTTCCGCTACGACCTCTCCGCGGAGTACCTCGCAGCGAACGGCCGGACCCGACTGGTCGACCTGACCACGCGGCACTCTGTGCTGCACGCGCCGCTGGACAAGATCCACCCGATGCCGTTCCCCGGCCTCAACATCGACAACCTCCCGTTCTTCGCGGTGATCGCCGCCGTCGCGACCGGCCAGACGATGCTGCACGACTGGGTCTACGAGAACCGTGCGATCTACCTGACCGAGCTGAACAAGCTGGGCGGCCGGATCACGCTCCTCGACCCGCACCGCGTGATGATCGACGGGCCGACGCACTGGTCCGGAGCGGAGGTCGTCTGCCCGCCGGCGCTGCGGCCGGCGGTGGTGATCCTGCTCGCGATGCTGGCCTCGAAGGGCACCTCGGTGCTCCGGTCGGTCTACGTGATCAACCGCGGCTACGAGGACCTCGCCGAGCGACTCAACCATCTCGGAGCCCGCATCGAGATGTTCCGCGACATCGGCTGACCGCGGCCAGCGGGGGCGTCAGCCCCGGAACAGCGTCTCGACGAAGGCCCGGCTGCGGGGCTGGGCCGTGGGCGGCTCGGCCATGTCCGCGGTGATGCGGGGAAGGGCGGCGGTGTTCGCCGACTGGTGTGCGTGCCAGTCGTTCTCGGCCTCGATCAGGGCGCCCAGCGCCGACTGCTCCAGGAACACCGCATGGCAGCCGTCGCAGCGGCGTACGGGCACGTGGCCCAAGGTTCGTGGGGTCATCGTTCCCTGGCAACGGGGGCAGGTCAGTTCGTCCACGTTGCGACGGTACCTCGCGCTGGGTCACAGGGCTGGGCAAGATCCGCTGCGACTCCGGTCGTGTCGGCCCCCAGGCCGGCGGGAGCGGTGAATACTGCTCCCGTGGGAGTCGAGGAGGGACGTCCGGTGACCGGTCATGCCTTCCTCGACGCTGTCCTCCACCAGCCCGGGTCCGTGATCGCGATGGCTCACCGTGGCGGAGCACGTCATCCGCAGCTCCGCGGGCTCGAGAACACGCTCCACGCGTTCCGGCACGCCGCCGAGCTCGGGTACCAGTACCTGGAGACCGACGTGCACGTCACGCGGGACCGTCACCTCGTGGCCTTCCACGACGTCCGGCTCGATCGGATGACCGATCGGGCCGGGGAGCTGGCGGCGGTCCTCGCGGAGGAGCTGGCGCAGGCACGGATCGGCGGGGCGCACGCCGTACCGGGGATGGCTGAGCTCCTCGAGGAACTGCCTCAGTGCCGGTTCAACATCGACCTGAAGGCCCCGGGTGCTTCGGAAGCCCTGGCGGACCTGCTCGAGCACACGGGAGCCCACGACCGGGTCTGCGTCGGCTCGTTCTCGTGGCGTGACCTGCAGGACTTCCGCCGCCGCACGCACGGCCGGGTCGCCACGTCCGCGGCTCCCCGGGAGGTGGCGGCGTTCCTCACCACGTCGTGGCCCGGGCTGAGGCGTCTGGTACGCCGGCACCCGTTCGCCGCGCTGCAGATCCCGCGCCGGACCGGGAGGGTGCCACTGGTCACCCGGTCCCTCGTACGACGCGCCCACGCAGCCGGCCTGCAGGTCCACGTCTGGACCGTCGACGAGCCCGCGGAGATGGTGGAGCTGCTCGACCTGGGCGTCGACGGGCTGATCACCGACCGCACCGACCTGCTCAAGGGCGTACTGGTGGAACGAGGACTCTGGAGGGAGCTGCCATGACGAGGTCGAGGGACACGGCGCCATGACCGCGCCATCGACGGGTCTGGGCGACTTCTCGGCGCTCGAGCGAATGAAGGAGCAGCGCGCCTGGTACTGGTACGACTGGGCCAACTCCGCCTACGTCACGACGATCGCCACGGTGCTGTTCTCGCCGTACCTGACGTCAGTGGCCGAGAAGGCGTCCTGCGGCTTCGTCGGCGACGACAAACGCAAGTGCACGACGAACCTCGACGTGCTCGGGATCAGCGTCTCGCCCGGCTCCCTGGTGTTCTACGTCGTCACGCTGTCCACGATCATCTCTGCGCTGGTCCTCCCGATCGTCGGCGCCCACGCCGACCGCAGCCCGCACAAGCGGGTGCTGATGGGTCGCTACGCCTGGATCGGGTCGGCGTTCGCCGCGGGGATGTTCCTGGTCACGGGATCGAACTGGCAGCTCGGTGCGGTGCTGCTGTTCGGGGCGAACATCATGCTCGGCGCCTCGCTGGTGGTCTACGACGCGATCCTCGTCGACATCGCCGTGGAGGACGAGCGTGACCGCGTCTCCTCCCGAGGTTGGGCGCTGGGCTATCTCGGCGGCGGGCTGCTGCTCGCGGTGAATCTCGCGGTCGTCACCCTCCACGACACGCTTGGGCTGTCGACCGCGCTCGCCGTGCGGTTGAGCATGCTCTCCGCCGCAGTGTGGTGGGCCGCCTTCACGCTGATCCCGTACCGCGGCATCAAGGACCGCGCACCCCTCGGGCGGGTGCCGCAGCAGGGCAACCTGGTCACCCAGAGCTTTGGGCAGCTGGCGGCGACGCTCCGGGACATGCGGCACTACCCGATGACGATGACCTTCCTGCTCGGCTACCTGTTCTACAACGACGGCATCCAGACGGTGATCGTCTCCTCGTCGGTGTACGGCGAGAAGCAGCTCGGGTTCGCGACCTCGGTGCTGATCGCCACGATCCTGCTCGTGCAGTTCGTGGCCTTCGGCGGAGCCCTGCTGTTCGGGCGGCTGGCAGAGCACTTCGGCAGCCGGCGGATCATCCTGGCCGGCCTGGGGGTGTGGATGCTCGTGGTCACGACCGGCTACTTCCTGCCCGCCCACAACGTGGTCCTGTTCCTGTGCCTGGCGGTCGGGATCGGTCTGGTCATGGGCGGCACCCAGGCGCTCTCCCGCTCCTTCTTCAGCCTGCTGATCCCGCGTGGTCGCGAGGCGGAGTACTTCAGCCTGTACCAGGCCTGCGAGCGGGGCACGAGCTGGCTCGGCACGCTGGTCTTCGGGCTCGTGCACCAGGCAACGGACTCCTACCGGCCGGCCATCTTCGCGCTGATCGTGTTCTTCCTCGTCGGGGGCGCCCTCCTGGCCCGCGTCGACCCCGCCCGCGGCATCCGCGAGGCCGGGAACACGGTGCCCTCCGTCGTCTGACCGTCGCGGACGGCGCCGCACTGTGACCCTCCTCTCGCGGTGCCGTCCCAGGGGAATCCTCGTACTCCGCCGTCCGTTGGGTACGGAAGAGGGTGTGTCGGCCGTATGCCGTCACGTCGGCCTTGCTTGAGCGTCCTTGAAGTTGTACGCATGAGTGAGGCCACGATCTGGCCGACCTAGACAGTGGAGGATGCCATGGGAGACCGAACGCTACGAGGAGCCCGCCTCGGCGGACAGAGCTTCGAGGACGAGCGCGGCATCGAGTTCGCTGCCCGGCAGCAG
>DATAKN010000137.1:0-13115 GCA_036261595.1 Marmoricola sp. | reverse complement strand
CGATCCTAGGATGGTCGCCATGTCTGACCCCGGGCAGTCCCGCCTTCGCCTGATGCACGTCCATGCCCATCCCGACGACGAGTCGAGCAAGGGCGCCGCGACCACGGCGAAGTACGTCGCCGAGGGCATCGACGTGCACGTGGTGACCTGCACCGGTGGAGAGCGCGGCTCGGTGCTGAACCCCAAGATGGACCGTCCCGACGTGCTGGCCAACATCACCGAGATCCGGCGCCAGGAGATGGACCGGGCCCGCGAGATCCTCGGCATCACCCAGGACTGGCTCGGTTTCGTCGACTCGGGCTGGCCGGAGGGCGATCCGAAGCCGCCGCTCCCCGAGGGCTGCTTCGCCCTGGTGCCGCTCGAGGAGGCCGCGGAGCCGCTGGTGCGGCTGATCCGGTCCTTCCGGCCGCATGTGCTCACGACGTACGACGAGAAGGGCGGCTACCCCCACCCGGACCACGTGCGGTGCCACGAGGTGTCGATGTACGCGTACGAGGCGGCGGCCGACCCCGAGCGCTACCCCGACGCAGGCGAGCCGTGGCAGGTGCTCAAGCTCTACTACCAGCACGGCTTCAACCGGCCGAAGACGCAGGCCATCCACGACGAGATGCTGCGCCGCGGCCTGGAGTCGCCGTACGCCGAACGGCTGAAGGAGTGGAAGCCCGACCCCGCGCACGACGCCCGGATCACCACGCGCGTGCCCTGTGCCGAGTACTTCCCGGTCCGTGACCGGGCGTTGATCGCCCACGCCACCCAGATCGACCCCGACGGCCCGTGGTTCCACGTGCCGCTGGAGGTGCAGCAGGCGGTGTGGCCCACCGAGGACTTCGAGCTGGTCAAGAGCACGGTGCCCACCGAGCTGCCCGAGGAGGACCTGTTCGCCGGCATCCGCGTGCTCGTCCCCGCCGACTCCTGAACGGTCCGGGCACCCGGCACTCCGGGCAGGTGCTGCTGCATGGGTTGTCCCTCGCGGGGGTAGGAACCGGGGCGGAGGCCAACACGTCAGAGGGCGATGGACATCTCGGTGCGACATCAATGGGGACCGGCTCCTTCCGGGGAGCCGCAGCATCGTGCTGCGTGCCGCCGCTGCGGCCTGGAGGAGATCAGCACCTGGCGGCGGCGTCCCGACGGCGGGGTGACCGAGGTCGTCGCCTGGGTCGCTCCGACGGGTGAGGTGCTGGCCACGCGGCCGGTGAACAGCCGGCAGGTGCCGCGTGGTGCGGAGCCGCTGCCGCTCCTGGAGGAGGAGGTCACCGTTCCCACGCCCTCGGCGATGGATGTCCTCACGCACTGCCCAGGGACGCCCCGGGCCTGGGAACCTGAGAGGATGGGCCCATGAGCACCCTGGTTGTCGCCCTGACCGCGCTCGCCCCGCTCGCCGACAAGGTCCCGACCGAGGACGAGATCGGCACGGGCTGGATGTACCTGGTCCTGTTCGTCCTGCTCGCCGCGGCCGTGACGTTCCTCGGGTTCAGCATGACCAAGCATCTGCGCAAGGTCCGCAACAACGCCGAGCACGGCGTCTTCGACAAGAACGGGTCCGCCTGACGGTTCACTGCACGGTCACGCCTGCGCGACCGGTGTGATCCCCGACGGCGCGACCCACTCCGTGCTGCCGTCCTCGTGGGCAGCGGCGTTGAAGGCGTCGAGCGCCCGGGCGGCGGCAGCCTGCTCGCGGGCGGGCATCCGGTCGAGGACACGCAGCACCTCGGTCCGCCGGTGCTTCGCGACTGTCTCCAGCAGCTGACGACCGGCTGGTGTGAGCCCGACGCGTACGACGCGCGCGTCGGTCGTCGAACGCCGTCGTGACGCCAGACCGAGCCGCTCGAGCCGGTCGCAGTGGCGCGTCGCGTTGGAGGCGTTGACCCCGAGCTCCTCGGCCAGCCGCCCGACCGTCTGCTCGCCCTCGGCGGCCAGCAGCACGAGCACTCGGTGCTGCAGCACGGTGATCTCCACCGGGGCTGCGGCGATCGACGCGATCACGATGCCCAGCAGCGCGCGACCGGCCGCGAGGAAGGCCTCGGCGAGGTCGTCGGGATCGGCGGGCTCGGGAACGGGCGCCATCCGCACATGTTCGCACAAACTTGCGACAACGCAATCTTTGCTCTGGCGCATATTTGTCGTGTGCCGGGGGTACGCCGCGCATCTGACCCGATCACAGGAGGTGCGCATGGTCCTGGTGCAGGACGCGTCGTCGCTCGACCAGGTGGCGGCACGGTTGCGCGCCCGCGTCGACGGTGAGGTGCTCTTCGACCCCGGCTCACGGGCGATGTACTCGACGGATGCGTCGAACTTCCGGCAGGTGCCGCTCGGTGTGGTGCTGCCGCGCACGATCGAGGCGGCGATCGAGACGGTGGCGGTCTGTCACGAGCTCGGGCTACCGATCGTCTCGCGGGGTGGCGGGACCAGCTTGGCCGGCCAGGGGACCAATGCCGCGGTCGTGATCGACTTCTCCCGGCACTGCAACCGGCTGGTGTCGGTCGACGTCGAGAACCGGACCTGCGTGGTGGAACCCGGCATCGTGCTCGACGACCTCAACCACCAGCTGGCCCACACCGGCCTGCGGTTCGGCCCCGAGCCGGCGACGCACCCGAACTGCACCCTCGGCGGGATGATCGGCAACAACTCGTGCGGCGCGACGGCGCAGCGCACCGGCAAGGTGGTCGACAACGTCGCCTCGCTCGACGTGCTCCTCCATGACGGCACCCGGTTCACCGCCCGACCGCTCGACGACGACGAGTACGCCGCGGTGGCCAGCGGTCGCGACGGCGTACCCCCGCGCGTCGCCGAGATCCACCGCGCCCTGCGCCGCCTGCGCGACGACCACGGCGACCTGATCCGCGAGCGCTACCCCGACATCCCGCGCCGCGTGTCGGGCTACGACCTCGACTCCCTGCTGCCCGAGCACGGCTTCGACATGGCTGGCTTCCTGGTCGGCAGCGAGGGCACGCTGGTCACCGTGCTGCAGGCCGAGCTCGAGCTCGTGCCGGTCGTGCAGGCGCGGGCCCTGGTCGTCCTCGGCTACCCGGACATCGCCGCGGCGGCCGATGCGGTGCCGGAGCTGCTCGAGCACGACCCGATCGCGCTGGAGGGTGTGGACCACTACCTCGTCCGCGACGAGCAGCTCGCCGGCCTCAACCCCCAGGGACTGAAGGAGCTGCCGAAGGGCACGGGCTACCTGTTGGTCCAGTTCGGCGGCACCGACCAGGACGACGCGGACCGGCGCGCCCACGAGATGGTCGAGGCGGTCAAGGGTGGCGACCACGCTCCGCAGGTCGCCTTCTTCGACGACCCCGAGCGCGAGCACGAGCTGTGGATGGTGCGGGAGGCGGGCCTCGGCGCCACGGCCCACGTCCCGCACAAGCCGGAGACCTTCGAGGGTTGGGAGGACTCCGCCGTCCCGGTCGACCGGCTCGGCGACTACCTGCGCGACCTCCACGATCTCTACCAGGAGTTCGGCTACCTCAGCGACACCGGCCCGAGCCTGTACGGCCACTTCGGCCAGGGCTGCGTGCACACCCGGATCCCGTTCGACCTGTTCACGACGGAGGGCGTGGCGACGTACCGGAGGTTCATGGAGCGTGCGGCCGATCTCGTGGTCTCGTACGGCGGGTCGCTGTCCGGCGAGCACGGTGACGGACAGAGCCGCGGGGAGCTGCTCACCACGATGTTCGGTGATGACGTCGTGGCCCTCTTCCGTCAGGTCAAGTCTCTGTTCGACCCCGACGACCTGATGAATCCCGGCAAGGTCGTGCGCCCGGCCAGGCTCGACGAGCACCTCCGCCTCGGCGGCTCGTGGGAGCCCCGTCAGCCGCTGCCGCTGTTCTTCAGCTATCCCGACGACGAGCACTCGTTCAACCACGCGGCCAACCGGTGTGTCGGCGTCGGTCGCTGTCGTCAGCTGAGCCACGACGGGCAGAAGGTGATGTGCCCGTCGTACCAGGTGACGCGCGAGGAGAAGCACTCCACGCGCGGTCGCGCCCGGCTGCTCTTCGAGATGCTCGACGGGCACGGGGACGGACCGATCAAGGACGGCTGGCGGTCAACGGAGGTCAAGGAGGCGCTCGACCTGTGCCTGGCCTGCAAGGGCTGCAAGGCCGACTGTCCCGCGTCCGTCGACATGGCGACCTACAAGGCGGAGTTCCTCGCCCAGCACTACCGCCATCGGCTGCGGCCGCGGGCCGACTATGCGACCGGCTGGCTGCCCTCGGCGGCGCGCGCGGTCGACCGGCTGGGGCTCGCCCGCACGGTCAACGCCCTCGCCGGCATCACTCCGCTGCGCCGGCTCGGCTCACGCGCCCTCGGGCTCGAGGACCGCGACCCGCCGGCATTCGCCCCGCAGACGTTGCAGGACTGGTGGCGCGAGCGCGGACCTCAGGCCGTGCCGGACCGCCCACGCGGCCGAGTGCTGCTCTGGCCGGACACGTTCACGAACTACTTCCACCCCGAGGTCGGCCAGGCTGCCGTCGAGGTGATGCGGGCCGCCGGCTGGGACGTCGACATCCCGACCGAGCCGCTGTGCTGCGGCCTGACCTGGATCTCGACCGGTCAGCTCGCGACCGCCCGGCGGCGACTGAAGCGCACCGTGGCGGCGCTCGCCCCGCACGTGCGCGCCGGTGGCCTGGTGGTCGGCCTCGAGCCGAGCTGCACCACCGTCTTCCGCTCCGACGCGCCCGACCTGATGGGTGACGACCCCGATGTCTCGCGGCTGCGCGACCACACGGTCACCCTGGCGGAGCTGCTCACCGAGCACAGCGAGGGCTGGCAGCCACCGCGGCTCGACACAAGTGGGCAGCGGCTCAAGGCCATGGCTCAGGTGCACTGCCACCAGCACGCCGTCCTGGGCTGGGACGCCGACGAGCGGCTGCTGCACCGGGCGGGGGTCGACGTCGAGCACCTCGAGTCCGGCTGCTGCGGGCTGGCCGGGAACTTCGGGTTCACCGCGGGGCACGGAGAGGTCAGCGAGGCCTGCGCCGAGCAGGTCCTGCTGCCACGGGTCCGCGAGGCCGACCGCGACGTCGCCGTACTCGCCGACGGGTTCTCCTGCCGTACCCAGATCCAGCAGCTCGACAGCGGCGGTCGGGAAGCCGTCCACCTCGCCGAGCTGCTGGCCGCGGCGTACCGGGGTACGGGGTTCGAGTCGTCAGACACCATCGAGGAAGGGATTCGCCATGCCAACCGTCGCTGACCAGCTCCTGAGCCGACTGCGCGAGTGGGGCGTCGAGCAGGTGTTCGGCTACCCGGGGGATGGGATCAACGGGATCCTCGGGGCGTTCTCGCGAGCCGACGACCAGCCGCGCTTCATCCAGGCGCGCCATGAGGAGATGAGCGCGTTCGAGGCCGTCGGCTTCGCCAAGTTCAGCGGCACGCCCGGCGTCTGCATGGCCACCTCCGGGCCGGGCGCGATCCACCTGCTCAACGGCCTGTACGACGCCAAGCTCGACCACGTGCCGGTCGTGGCGATCGTCGGCCAGACCGCCCGCAGCGCCATGGGCGGCAGCTACCAGCAGGAGGTCGACCTCCTCAGCCTGTTCAAGGACGTCGCCAGCGACTACGTGCAGATGGTGACCGTGCCCGAGCAGCTGCCGAACGTGCTCGACAGGGCGATGAAGGTCGCGATGACCCGCCACGCGCCCACCGCGATCATCATCCCGTCCGACGTCCAGGAGCTGGAGTACACCGCTCCGGGCCACGCCTTCAAGATGGTGCCCTCCAGCGTCGGCATCACCTGGCCCCAGGTGGTCGCCGACGAAGACGCGCTCACCCGCGCGGCTTCGGTGCTCAACGACGGCCACAAGGTGGCGATGCTGATCGGCCAGGGAGCCAGGGGCGCCGTGGACGAGGTGGTCGAGATCGCCGAGCTGCTCGGCGCGGGCGTGGCCAAGGCGCTGCTCGGCAAGGACGTGCTCAGCGACGACCTGCCGTTCGTGACCGGGTCGATCGGCCTGCTCGGGACGCGCCCGAGCTACGAGATGATGCGCGACTGCGACACGCTGCTGACCGTCGGCTCGAGCTTCCCCTACACCCAGTTCCTGCCCGACCTGGATCAGGCGCGCGCCGTGCAGATCGACATCGACGGCACCATGATCGGGATGCGGTACCCGTACGAGGTGAACCTCGTCGGGGACGCCGGCGCGACGCTGCGGGCGCTGATCCCGCTGCTGAAGCCCAAGGACGACCGCTCGTGGCAGAACCAGATCCGCGACCAGGTGGCCCGGTGGTGGGAGACCATGGAGTCCGAGGCACAGGTGTCGGCCGATCCGGTCAACCCGATGCGGATCTTCAGCGAGTTCTCGAACGTCGCGCCGCGCAACGCGATGATCGCCGCGGACAGCGGCTCCGCAGCCGACTGGTACGCCCGCCAGGTCAGGATGCGCGGCTCGATGCGAGGCACGCTCTCGGGCACGCTCGCCACGATGGGACCGGCCGTGCCGTACGCGATCGGCTCGAAGTTCGCCCACCCCGACCGGCCGGCGATCGCGTTCGAGGGCGACGGGGCGATGCAGATGAACGGGCTCGCGGAGCTGATCACGATCTCTCGCTACTGGCGCGACTGGGCCGACCCTCGGCTGGTGGTCGCCGTGCTCCACAACAACGACCTGACGCAGGTCACCTGGGAGCTGAGGGCGATGGGCGGGACGCCGCGGTTCGTGGAGTCGCAGGCGTTGCCGGACGTCGACTACGCGCGGTTCGCCGAGTCGCTGGGCCTGCTGTCGATGACGGTCACCGATCCGGAGCAGCTGGCGGGTGCCTGGGAGACCGCGCTGTCCGCCGACCGGCCGTGCGTGCTCGACGTGCACTGCGACGCCTCGGTGCCGCCGATCCCGCCGCACGCGACGCTTGAGGAGGCCACGAACATGGCCAAGGCGCTGGCCAAGGGTGACGTCAACCGCTGGGACGTCGTCAAGGAAGGGATCAAGACCAAGGCGCAGGAGTTCCTGCCGCACCACGACTCGTGAAGCTGACCTCGCTCGACGCCGCGGCCTACCGGGTGCCCACGGACGGCCCGGAGGCTGACGGCACCTTTGCCTGGGACAGCACGACCGTCGTGGTCGTCGAGGCCTCGGCCGAGGGAGCGGTCGGCGCGGGCTGGACGTTCGCGCCGGCGGCCGCGGTGGCCGTGGTCGACGAGCTGCTCACGCCGGTCCTGCGCGATCGCGACGTGGCGGAGGTCGAGCGGTGCTGGGAGGACATGGTGCGAGCAGTCCGCAACGCCGGACGCCCGGGACTGGTCGGCATGGCGCTCTCAGCCGTGGACATTGCGCTGTGGGACCTCCGCGGTCGCGTCGAAGAACGGACGCTGTCCGAGCTGTGGGGCGTGAGCGCCGCGCGGGTCGAGGCGTACGGCAGCGGTGGCTTCACGACGTACGACGCGGAGCAGCTCGACGCGCAGGTGGCCGACTGGCTCGCGCTGGGCCTGCGGCACGTCAAGATCAAGATCGGGGAGTCCTGGGGCAGCCGGGTCCAGCGTGACCTCGACCGCACCGAGCAGGTGCGCCGGGCGGTGGGGGAGGACGTCGAGGTGTTCGTGGACGCCAACGGGGCGTACTCCGCGGAGCAGGCCGGCACCGTCGGCCGCGTCCTGGACGGCCTGGGAGTCGCCTGGTTCGAGGAGCCGGTCAGCTCCGACGACCTCGCCGGGCTGGACGAGGTCCGTCACCGGGTGCAGGCCGACGTCGCGGCCGGCGAGTACGGCTACGACGAGGCCTACCTCGCCCGGATGGCGCCGTACGTCGACTGCTTGCAGCTCGACGTGACCCGCTGCGGCGGGTACACCGGTTGGCGGCGGGCGGTCTCGGCGCTTCCCGCCGGGACCGCGCTGTCGGCCCACTGCGCGCCGTACGTCACGGTGCCGGTCGCGGCGACGACGCCCGGGCTCCGCCACGTCGAGTGGTTCCACGACCACGTCCGGATCGCTCAGGACCTCTTCGACGGCTACGCCGACCCTGTCGGGGGCGTCCTCCGGCCCGCCGCGGAGCCCGGCCACGGCCTGCACTTCCGGTCGCAGGCGGCCGAGCAGTTCCGGGTGGCCTGATGAGCCCAACCTCGCGGTCCTACGAGATCCGTCCCCGGCTGGTGTGGGGCGGCTTGGCGGTCGCCATCCTCGGGATGGTGGTCCTCGCCCTCGGCCTGATGGTCTCGTCAGCGGTGTGGTTGGTCATCGGCGCAGTCCTGCTCGCGGCAGGCGTCGTCGTCGGCGTGCGCGGCGGTGGGCTGCACGACACCCACCGGCCCGGGCTGATGACGGAGGAGGCGCGGGCGGTCGTGCACGGCTCGACGCGTCGCACGGTGCGGCACGAAGAGGTCCCGGCCCGTCTCGAGGAGGAGTCCTCCGACGCGGACCGCACGCGTCGCGCGCTGCTCACCGCCACCGCTCGGACGCCGGTCACACCGCTGGCACCCCTCGCGGCCCTGGTGCTGGCCGGCGACGGGATCCTGCTGCTCGCGGCCCAGGCGCCGCTGTACCCGATGAGCCACACCGGTCAGCTCGGGTCGCTCCGTGCGCTCGGAACGGGGGTGGTCCTCACGCTGGGCGGCCTGCGGGTGGTGTTCGGTGCCCCCGGTCGACACCTCGTGGCCGCGGGGCTGTCGTTGGTGGTCTCGCTCGTGCTGCTCGCGGGCGGCATCTTCCTCGCCCACCAGAGCGCCAGCGCACCCTTCGTCGAGTCGATCGCGGGCGCGGTGGGCGCCCTCGCAGCGGCGGTGTGCCTCGCCTCACCCCTGCAGAAGGACCGTTCGGCGAGCGACAGGTGACCTTCGCTCGTGGCGAGGCCTCACCGGGAGGCCTAGCGTCGAATTGGTGGCCGGACCGCGCCTCGGGCCGTTTGCCGCGGTCGAGTTCACGCGGGACCGGCCCGAGTCGAGGAGGTCCTCATGTTCGATCTCGTCAACGGACTGCCCGTCCACCCGCTCGTGGTCCACGCGATCGTGGTCCTGTTGCCGCTCGGCATCGTGGGCACGATCGCGATGGCCGTTCGCCCTGGCTGGCGCCATCACTACGGCTGGCTCGTGGTCGCGGTCACGGCCGCCGCCACGGTCCTCGTCCCGATCGCCACGTCGAGCGGTGAAGACCTCGAGAAGCGAGTCGGCGACCCCGGTGAGCACGCTGAGCTCGGCGACCAGCTGATCTGGTTCGCCCTGCCGCTGCTGCTGCTCAGTGCAGCCCTCATGTACGTCGATCGTCGCGCCGTGCGCCTGGCCGCAGTCGCCGACCCCGCCGACGAGAAGGGTGCCACCCTCGCCAGCGGCAGCCGGATGCTCACGGTGCTCGCCGTGCTGGCGGTCCTGGCCGGTGTGGCCGCCGGCGTTCAGGTCTACCGCGTCGGCGACTCCGGCGCTCGCGCCGCCTGGGGGGAGCAGGTGTCCAGCGGCAGGTGACCTGACCCGCATGCCCTCCGGGTCACGGGGTACGTGACGCGGGTCACGACCAGCGGGGGGATCACTCGCGGTCCGCTACTTCGACAGGGGCACGTTCGAGCGTGCCGACGAACTATCAGCGGGCCCAATCCGGGGGGCCGAGGAGAGTCATGTCCTTCGGCAAACACAACTACGCGCGACTGCTGTCGCCACTCGCAGCACTGGTCTGGATCGCCGTACTCGTCGGCTTCGCCGGCACGGCCCGGGCCGATTCGTCATCTCATCCGCCTGCTCCGCAGTCCGGTGAGCACTCCCAGACGTCCTCCTCGGCACCGGCCCAGGCCGATCCGCAGGCCGCGGAGACCGGAACGCACGGCCCAGGCTCGTCCGGTCATGCCGACCACGCTCCGGGCACCGGTGACCTCACCAGCCCGCAGCCGATCAGCAAGGCCGACGCCAACACCGGCGGTGCCAACGGGCAGTGCCCCAGCGGTCCCTACTGCTCCACGCGGGACGGTTCGGCTTCGCTGAACGGGAACGGCGGCGGCAAGGCCGTCGGCAAGCCCTGCGCCGGGTGCGTGGGCAAGGCCGACAACAAGAATCCCCACGGCCAGATGCCGAGCGGTGCGGACGCCAACGCCGGCTACGAGTGCGACACCAACCACGGCATCGGCCGCAGCAACCCGGCGCACACGGGCTGCCAGTCGGGGGAGACCCCGCCGCCGGTGTGTGTCCCGTCCGCGAGCAACGACTACTGCGGTCAGCCGCAGCCGGGTTGTGTCCCGTCTGCGACGGAGACGTGTGGTCAGGCTCCGCCGCCGCTCGTCTCCCCGCCCGTCGTGTCCGCGCCGTTGACCGGGACCTCCGTCCCGGCGCAGGCGGCGGTGCAGGCGCCGACCTCCAGCTCCTTGCCGCAGGCGGCCGCGCTGCCCCAGACGGGCGCTCCCCGTGGACTGGCCGGTGAGGCCGCGCTCGCGGTGCTCGTGATGCTCGCCGGAGCTGCCGCGGTGGCGACGTCACGTCGCCGACGGCTCGACTCCTAGCTCCACTTCTGACCGGCCGGAGGCCGGTGGGGGCGCCCGGACTCAGGCCCCCACCGGTCACTGGCCTGTCCGGTTCCTGCGCACGAGAACGCCACTGTCTTGGATCTGATGACGAACCTTTCTGTCTCAGAAGTATTATTGGTCTGTGGATCTGCAACGGGGGCGAACCTTCGACGCCGCGTCGGTGCTCGCAGGACTGGTGACGCGACTGCGACGGGCGCTGCGTTCTGGGGTTCGCAGTGAGATCCCCTGGGAACGGTTGCCGATGGCCCAGGTCGAGCTCTTGCAGCGCCTGGCAGAAGAACCGGGGTTGCGTGTCGGGGAGCTGGCCGCGCGGCAGCGACTTGCCACGAACACGGTCAGCACTGTGGTGCAGCAGATGGTCCAGGCGGATCTGGTGGAACGGCGTTCTGACCCGGCGGACCGGCGGGCACAGGTGCTCGAGCCCACCGCCGCCGGACTCCTGGCGCTGCGCGCATGGCAGGACGCGAACACGCGTCGGATCAGGTCGGCGCTGGACCAGCTCGCCCCGGCGGACCGGGAGGCCGTTGCTCGAGCTCTGCCGGTGCTGGCGCAGCTCGTCGAGGTCCTCGAAGCACAGGCAACAGCGTCCGGCCGCACCGCCGACGAACCCGCCCCAGGGCCGTCGGTCGGACAGCGGGCTCGACGCCGCGGTGACTCCGCGTGACCGTGGCAGGGCACAGCGACGAACCCCGACTGGGCCGGGCACTCTCGGCGAGGTCAGGTCGTGGAGGAACCCTGGTGCGCACAGCGCTCGCCGCGGTGCTGACCGGCATTCTGGCCGGGTTGACCGGCGTACTGCTCATCGCGCTGCTGCACGTGGTCCAGCACCTGGCTTTCGGCTACACCGAGGAGTCGTTCCTGATCGGCGTCGACCAGGCCAGTGCCGTGCGCCGGGTCCTGGCGCTCACCGTCGGCGGTGCGATCGCCGGCGTGGGCTGGTGGATCCACCGGCGGGTGACGCGCGGCAACGTCTCGGTCACGCACGCCCTGCGTTCGGTCACCGACCGGATGAAGATCGCTCCGGTAGCTGCCGACGGTCTGCTCCAGATCGTCGCGGTCGGCGCGGGTGCCTCCTTGGGGCGGGAGGGAGCACCCCGCGAGATCGGCGCTGCCTTCGGTGACCGCCTTGCAGGATGGTTCGGCCTCGACGGGCGCGATCGCCGGATCCTGCTCGCCGCCGGCGCCGGCGCCGGGCTCGCCGCGGTGTACAACGTGCCCGTCAGCGGGGTCGCGTTCGCGCTCGAAGCGTTGCTGCTCACCGTCCGTCCGCGTGCGCTCCTGCTTGCGGCACTCAGCAGCGCCGCCGCGACGGCGACCGCCCGGGTCTTCGTCGGGGACCAGGTGACCTACCGGGTGCCGACCTCGGCGCAGACAGCTGACGTGTTGGTCGCGTCGCTGGTGATCGGACCGGCGTGCGCGTTGGGCGCACTCGGCTTCCGCGCGGCGATGACACGTGCTCGCATCGCGGCGCCGCAGGGGTGGCGATCGGCACTCGCCATCACCGCCTCGTTCGCAAGTCTCGGCGTTGCGGCGATCGCTCTCCCGGAGATTCTGGGCAACGGCAAGTCCTTGGCGCAGGCGGTGTTCAGCGGTCCCACGTCACTCGCCCTGGCGGCCGTGCTGGTCCTCGCAAAGCCGCTCGCGACATGGTTGTGCCTGCGCAGCGGCGCCATCGGCGGGCTGCTGACCCCGGCGTTCGCCACCGGCGCCACGTTGGGCTTCCTGCTCTCGCACGTCTGGAACGTCAGCGGCTCCGACACCGCGGTGTTCACCCTGATGGGCGCTTCCGCCTTCCTCGCCGTCGCTCAACGGATCCCAGTCACCGCGGGGGTGCTCGCCCTCGAGCTCACCCATCTCGGGTCCGGCGTCGTACTGCCGATCGTCCTCAGCCTCGTCACGGCCACCCTGACAGCTCACGCGCTGCGGAGGGTGCGGGTACGACGCCTGCCGTGGCGCCCACGTCGCCGGCCCGTCGACCTCCAGCCTGACCGGCGCACCGTCGGCGCGCGCCGCGGGGCAGGAGTGGGCGACGGTCACCGGGCGACGGGAGTGGCCCGATGAAGTACCGCGAGCACCTCACCGCCGTCCTCGACGGAGTCGTGGCGGTGCTGCTGCTCATCCTCGCCCTGCTCGCTCGCGCGTGGCTCCTCGCGGCGATCGCAGCGGCATGGGGTGTGGTGGGCGTGGGACAGCTGTCGGTCGCCCGCCGAGCCGTCGACGCGTGGCGCAGGCATGGACCGACCGAGGACGGGGAGGTGGTCACCGACCGGAGCGAGCTCGACCAGCACCGCGGCAGTCAGTGGGGCGCCTGACGACAGCAGGGTTCGGGCTCGCCTCGCGCTCTCGTGTATCACTGACAGCACAGAGCGACATCCGTGCCACTCGTCAGGAGTCAGAGGAATGGCGAACCGCCTCGTCCACGCGACCAGCCCCTACCTGCTCCAGCACGCCGAGAATCCGGTGGACTGGTGGGAGTGGGGCCAGGACGCTTTCGCGGCGGCGCGTCGGCGCGACGTACCCGTCCTGCTCAGCGTCGGGTACGCCGCCTGCCACTGGTGCCACGTCATCCGAGGTGCGCTCAGAGTTGGCATACTGACCCGCGATCCCGCCTGGACTGACCCCGAATTGGGACGTCTGGTTTCGCGGTCGGCCGCCGATGGACACGGTTTCCGCACGAGTTTGCATCACGAG
>DATAKN010000135.1:0-44580 GCA_036261595.1 Marmoricola sp. | reverse complement strand
ATGCTGCGCAAGCACGTGAAGATCGAGCCGCTGCGCTGGTACCACCACTGCGACCGGCTCGGCATGCTGGTCTGGCAGGACATGGTCAACGGTGGCGGGCGCTACCGCGAGCTGGTCGCGAACCTCCCGGCGCGCTGGCCGATCCGGCTCGCCGACCACCGCTACGGCCTGTACTTCCGCGATGACGACGCGGCGCGCGCGGAGTTCCGCGACGAGGTCCGCCGGACGGTGGCCCTGCTCCGCAACGCACCGTCGGTGGTGCTGTGGACCCCGTTCAACGAGGGTTGGGGGCAGTTCGACGCGAATGCGATCGCCGAGGAGGTGAAGCGCCTCGACCCGACCCGACCGGTCAACCATGTGAGCGGCTGGATCGACCAGGGCGGCGGCGACGTGAAGAGCTTCCACAGCTACCTGCGCCCGTTCCGGCTACCGCACCGGTTCCGGCGACGTCGCGAGCGTCGCGTCTACGCACTCAGCGAGTACGGCGGCTACAGCCTCGCCGTGCCGGGGCACGACTGGAGCACCCGGGAGTTCGGCTACCGCCACTTCGAGAGCGTCGACGACCTGGCCGCCGGCTTCGTCGACCTCCACCGCGAACAGGTCGAGCCCGCCTTGGACCAGGGGCTGGCCGCGACCGTCTACACCCAGCTCAGCGACGTCGAGGACGAGCTGAACGGCCTGCTCACCTGGGACCGCGAGCTGCTCAAGATCCCGGCAGACGTCGTGCGCCGTACCCTGGACCGGCTCCGCGCCCGGTGACCTCCGCGCGGGTCAGGCGGTGCTCAACGGGGCGTCCACCCAACGGCGCCCACGACGGTGGAGCTCGGCACGGCCCTCGGTGAGCTCGGCGACGATCTCCTCGGCGATCGGGACCGCGATCAGCGGCACCGCGATCGACAGCGTCGCCATGTCGGTGTAGTCCGTCGCGATGACCTTGGTGCCTCGCGACCGAAGCTCGTGCTCGAGCCGGCCGGCGGCCGCCAGGTCGACGGTCACCTCGCACAGCTCCTGCTCGACCCGCTGGATGACCGTGGCGGTCTCGAGCGCGGCGCGGACCGCGTCGGCGTACGCCCGGCTCAGCCCGCCGGTGCCCAGCAGCGTGCCGCCGAACCACCGGGTCACCACCGCCACGACGTCGCTGAGCTGGCGACCGCGGAGCACCTCGAGCATCGGCGCCCCGCCCGTGCCCGGAGGCTCGCCGTCGTCGTTGGTGCGCTCGATGCTGCGCTCGGGTCCGAGCACGAACGCCGAGCAGTGGTGGCGGGCGTCCCAGTGCGCGCGCCGGGCCTGCTCGATCACCCCTCGGGCGGACAGCTCGTCCTCCACGCGCACGACCTCGCACAGGAACCGCGAGCGGCTGACCACGATCTCCCCGGTCGCGCGCCCCGCGATGGTCAGGTAGGACATCGGATCCTCGCAGTAGTTCGGGCGGTGGCGGGGTACCCCTCCCAGGATCACCCCGCCACCTGATCCGTCGTGCGCGTCGCCGAAGCGCGCGCTGCACCCGAACGGATCCCAGCCGCATCCATGTGGGGTACGGATCTACGCGACCGGTGAAGCCACCTTAGAGCATGCCGAAGGGCGGCACTATCGAAAGGCGGCGATGAAGGTCAGCAGGTCCGCCCGCGTGAGTACGCCGACCGGCCGGCCGTCCTCCTGGACCAGCAGCGCGTCGGCGGTCTCGAGTGCGTTGATCGCCTCCTCGACGCCCTCGCTCGCGCCGATGCTCGGCAGCGGTGGCCCCATGTGGTCCTCGACCTGGTCGGCCAGCTTCGCCTTGCCGGTGAAGAGCTCGTCGAGCAGCGCGCGCTCGGAGACCGAGCCGGCGACCTCGGCGGCCATGACCGGCGGCTCGGCGCGCACGACCGGCATCTGGGAGACGCCGTACTCCTTGAGGATCGCGATCGCCTCGGCCACCGTCTCGTTCGGGTGCGTGTGCACCAGATCGGGGAGCCCGCCGGCCTTCGCGCGGAGCACCTCCCCGACCGTCTGCTCGTCCTTGGCCTGCAGGAAGCCGTAGCGGGCGAGCCACTCGTCGTTGAACACCTTGGTGAGGTAGCCGCGGCCGGAGTCGGGCAACAGCACGACGATCACCGCGTCGTCGCGGCCCTCCTCGGCGAGCTCGTGGGCCACCTTGGCGGCCGCGAACGCAGCCATCCCGGACGAGCCGCCGACCAGCAGCCCCTCCTCCCGGGCAAGGCGACGAGTCATCGCGAAGGAGTCGGCATCGGAGACCTCGATGACCCGGTCGGCGATGCTGCGGTCGTAGGTCTCGGGCCAGAAGTCCTCGCCGACGCCCTCGACGAGGTAGGGCCGACCGGTGCCACCGGAGTACACCGAGCCGGCCGGGTCGGCGCCGATCACCTGGATGTCGGGGTTCTGCTCCTTCAGGTACCGCCCGACCCCGCTGATCGTGCCGCCGGTGCCCATGCCGCAGACGAAGTGGGTGATCCGGCCGTCGGTCTGCTGCCAGATCTCCGGTCCGGTGTCCTCGTAGTGGGACAACGGGTTGTTCGGGTTGGAGTACTGGTCCGGCTTCCAGGCACCCGGTTCGGAGGAGAGTCGGTCGGACACGCTGTAGTAGCTGTCAGGGTGCTCCGGCGCCACCGCGGTCGGGCAGACGACCACCTCGGCGCCGTACGCCTTGAGCACGTTGCGCTTGTCCTCGCTGACCTTGTCCGGGCAGACGAAGACGCAGCGGTAGCCGCGCTGCTGCGCGATGAGGGCCAGACCGATGCCGGTGTTGCCCGACGTCGGTTCCACGATCGTGCCGCCCGGCTTCAGAGCGCCCGACGCCTCTGCGGCATCGATCATGCGGCGCGCGATCCGGTCCTTCACCGAGCCGCCGGGGTTGAGGTATTCGACCTTCGCCAGCACCAGCGGTCCGGGTGTGCCCGCCGGCCGGTCGAGGGTGCGCTCGAGCTTGACCAGCGGGGTGTGGCCGATCAGGTCGAGAACGGAGTCTGCGTAGTCCATGGGCTCAACATATCGTGGTGAAAACGGGTATAACACCGTTGTGATTTGCAAGCACCAACACACCCCTTCAGTCACTTTTTTTCACACGAGCCCCAAATTTCGCCGGATTTAGGTCATACTTCCTGGCGTGACCCTCTCCAAGCGCCTTGCCGGTGTGCTGACCGGCATGCTGGCCACCACCGTGCTCTCCGTGCCCGTCCTCACCGCTCCCGCGCACGCCCAGCGGATGCCGCAGGACCGTCCGTCCGTCGCACCGAGCGTGTTCTTCCCGGCCGCCGCGCGTCGCGCCCAGGACCTGCGGACCGCGGGCAAGCGCCCCGGCACGACGATCAAGGCCGGCTGCGGGACCAAGGTCGTCGCGGCCCACCCGGGCACGGCCTACGTGTCGAACTCGCGGACGAGCGGACGCTACCTGGTGACGATCGTGACGAGCCCGGGCCGCACCACGACGTACTACGGCTTCATGAAGAGCGCCTCGGTGGTCAGCGGCCAGATCGTCCAGGCCGGCCAGGAGATCGGCCGGGTCGGCCGGAGAGGCTCGGCCGCACCGAAGAAGTTCTGCTCGCTGTACTTCGCGGTCAAGAACAACTACGGCAGGAACGCCAACCCGACGCGGTGGCTGAACCGCCTCGTCGGCCAGCCGCTGAACTCCACCAGCCTGTTCGGCAACTGGGGGTTCGTGGTCGCCAGCCTCAACACGCTCGGCGCGAGCCACACCCGGTACGGCGGTGGCTACCCGACCTACGACGTGCGCACGGCGGGCCAGTACAACCTGCTGAACAGCTACGCGGTCGACGTCGCCGGCCTGCAGGAGTTCCAGCGACCGCAGTACGACAGCTTCACGAGCATGTCCGCCGGCACCTTCGGCATCTACCCCGACGCCGACACGCTCAACGACACGACGTCGCCGTTCATGCAGGGCAACTACGCGCCAACGGAGAACTCCATCATCTGGCGCAACTCGACGATGGAGTTCGTCAGCGCCGACTTCGTGCGCGTCCCGTACTTCGAGGGCTGGCGCAACATGCCCGTGGTGCTGCTCCGCGACCGGGCGACCGGCCTCACGGCGTACTTCATGAACGTGCACAACCCCGCCTCCGGCGTCGGGTACGGCGACCAGGCCGCCCACCGCGCGCAGGCGATCGCGATCGAGCGGCAGAAGATCATCGACCTCCGCGCGACCGGGCGACCGGTGTTCCTCACCGGTGACTTCAACGACCGGGCACCTGCGTTCTGCGGCATCACCACGCAGATGCTGGCGATCACGCCGGACAGCATCCCGTCGATGGGGTGCGCGATGCCCAAGAGCAACGGCATCGACTGGGTCTTCGCGGCCGGTCCGGCCCGGTTCACGCGCTACGCCCGTGACTGGAAGCCGAAGAACATGAAGCTCACCGACCACCCGATCGTCTGGTCGCGGGCGCACCTCTCGGAGTAAGAGGGCGCGGCTCCCGCGCGGCCGTCCGTAGGATGGCCGCGTGGGGAAAGCCGCTGCCGCTCGGAAGCTGGCCTCCGCCGCCGCATTCGGTGGTGGGGGCCTGTCCGTGCTGGGCGCCCTGTCCTACGGCGTGCTCCGGATGGAGGCCAAGATCGCCCGCAAGGCGATCGGCCGGATCGACGCGCCGGTGCCCGACGCCACCGGGTGGTACGGCCGCGGTCGACCCGGGCCGGCGATCAAGATCGCGTTGCTCGGTGACTCCAGTGCCGCGGGCTACGGGGTGGACCGCGTCGAGGATACGCCCGGGGCGGTGCTCGGGTCCGGCGTCGCCGCCGGCATCAACCGGCGCGTGCACCTGCGGGAGTTCTGCTTCTCCGGCGCCAAGTCGATCGAGCTGGCCCCCCAGGTCGATGCTGCGCTGCCGACCGAGCCGGACGTCGCGGTGATCCTGATCGGCGCCAACGACGTCACCAACCAGACGTTGCCCTCGGAGTCGGTGCGCTACCTCAGCGAGGCGGTGCGCCGCCTGCACGAGGCCGACATCGCCGTGGTCGTCGGCACGTGCCCCGACCTGGGGACGGTGCGGCCGATCCCCCAGCCGCTGCGGCAAGTGGCCCGCACGTGGTCGCGCCGGCTCGCCGCCGCGCAGGCGATCGCGGTGGTCGAGGCAGGCGGCCGTGCGGTCTCCCTGGGCTCGATCCTCGGCCCTGAGTTCGACGCCTCCCCTGCACTGTTGTTCGGCCCCGACCGGTTCCATCCCTCGGCCGCCGGCTACGCCGCGCTCGCCGGTGTGCTCGTGCCCTCGGTCCAGGCCGCGCTCGGCTTCCCCGCGGAGGACGAGGCCGTCCCGGAGCCGCGGCGCGGCGAGGGCGTGCTGTCGATCGGCCGGGCCGCCGTACAGGCAGCCGAGCAGCCGGGCACCGAGCTCGGCGCGACCGAGGTCGACGGTGCCGCGCGCGGCATCGGCGGCCGCTGGGTCACGCTGATGCGCCGGCGCCGGCCCGCCCCCGTGGACGCCGAAGCGCCCGAGCCGGAGGAGGAGACCTCCGAGTCGGGCGCCGGCGTGAGCTGAGCCGTCGCTGCAGGATCAGCGTCGGGTGAAGATCGCCAGGATCCGCAGCAGCTCGATGTAGATCCACACGATCGTGACGGTCAGGCCGAAGGCCGCGCGCCACGACTCGCGCTCGGGCAACCCTGCAGCAATGCCGCGCTCGACGAAGTCGAAGTCGAGGATCAGCATCAGCACGCCCAGACCGAGGCCGAGCAGGCTGGACAGCAGGCCCATGGTGCCGAAGCCGTTGAAGCCGAAGCTGTTGCCGAAGAGGCTGAGCAGCATGTCCAGGAGGGAGACCGCGACGAAGCCGAACATCGCGGCGATCACCCACGTGCGGAACTTCGCGCCGACCTTGATGTCGAAGAACTTGTACGCCGCCAGCGTGCCGGCCACCGCGGCAACGGTGCCGAGAACGGCACCGGTCACGACGCCGGGACCGAAGGACAGCTGGAAGACCTTGCTCATCGCACCGATGAAGATGCCCTCGAGCGCGGCGTACGCGACCACGAGGGCCGGGCTGGTGACCCGCTTGAAGGAGTTCACCATGGCCAGGATGAAGCCACCGAAGGCGCCCACCATGGCCAGCGTCTGGAGGGTCTGGGCCTTGCTGCCGGCGATCGTGTCGAGCCCGGTCACCGGGTCCGTGCTGACCACGTTGCCGGTCAGGATCCAGGTCGCGGCGGCGGCGAGCACGAGCACGCCGAGCGTGATCCCGGTCTTCTGCACGACCGTGTCGACGCTCATCCGGCCGGTGCCGGCCCCGGTGTGCGTGGTCGGGTAGTCGGCGTAGCCCGTGGTGGCCGGGCCGCTGCCGAAGCCGGCGTACGCCGCGCCACCGCGGCCGTTGAAGCCCTCGGAACGGGCGAAGACGGGGTTGTTGCTCTGCATGGTTGCTCCTGTCGTCGGCTCGAGCCTATCGAGTCGTCACCGGTTCAACGTGTGTGCTCCGGTCCCGTGTTCCCGACGGCCCGTCTCACACACGCGGCGTGATCGTGACCTGGATCTCCTCGGCGGAGTCGGTGCGGAGGTCGACGTACGAGCCGTGGACCGCCACGTCGCCCGACGAGGCGCTGACGTCGAACCCGTGCGGGGAGGTCAGCGGGCTCACGAAGATGCGCGTCGGGGCGTGGATCGACGGGTCGGCGCGGAACGTCATCGTGAACCGCCCGGTGTCGACGTCGTAGTGGTAGCCCTCGAGCGTGCCCGCAGTGGCTTGGGGATAGGTGCGTACCAGCTGGCGCAGCTTCGCGGTCTTGACCGTGCTCAGGTCGGCGTCGTCGGTGAACAGACCCTGCGACGCGTCGGCGGTGGTCGGGTCGTCCCAGTGCTTGTAGGCCCAGTACATCCAGCCCATCTGGTGCTGGTCCGCGACGTCGGCGTCGATGCCGATCGCGGTGGTGTCGTCCGTGGCGCCCCACTCGCTCATCAGCGGCGCGGCGTGCATGGTGTCGGCCTGGGCCTGAGCGGCCTGCTCCCGGTTCTCGCTGAAGCTGCGGCAGTTGTCGCTGCTGAAGCCCGGCACGCCGCTGCTCTGCAGGAACACCCACGGGCAGTAGTTGTGCCAGGAGTAGCCGAGGTTCTGCTCATCCCCCGGCGGCGCGGTGTAGAACGTCGGGGTCTGCAGGCCACTGTTGAGCTGCTGTGGCTCCCACCAGACGATCCCCTGCGGATCGACCTGCCGCACCGCCTGCAGCGCCTTCGTCATCGCCGGCTGCAGCTCCTGGCTGTAGGTCTGCGGGCAGCCGGTGGTCATGCAGGTGCTCCACTCCAGGCCCGCCCAGGGCTCGTTCATCAGGTCGTAGCCCATGGAGTACGGCTGGTCGCGGTAGTGCTCGGCGACGAGCTTCCAGTACGTCGCCCAGTCGTCCTGCAGGCCGCCCTGGTCGGCCCAGAAGTTGTCGAACACGGTCGAGACCTCGGGGGTCCAGTAGCCCTCCGGGAACGGCACCGGCGCGTACGGGGCCAGCGAGAACGGCAGCGGTCGCTTCGCGGCCCAGTCGGGGACGCCCTCGCCGCCGTACGTCTCGTGCCACATGTCCTGGTGCTGGTCGAACTGCATCCAGATGCCCCGATCGGCGAGCAGGTTCACCACCCGGTCCCACTTCGAGAAGTACGCCGGGTCGGCGGTGTCAGGCCGGTCCGGGGTCACGCCGGCCCACAGCATGCCGATCCGGGCGCCGTTGAACCCGTACCGCTGCAGCCAGTCCGCGTCGGCCGTGGTGAAGCCGCCCGGCGTGTCCGGCGGGGCGTAGGGCGCCCGCTTCCACACGAGGTTGAGCCCGTGGACGATCACGGTCCGGCCGTACTGGTCGACGAGGTGACCGCCCTCCCGGTGCAGCCGCGGCACCCCAGGGCCGGGGTCGGCCGCCCGCGCGGGGGCGGCCACCAGGGCGAGCAGGACGGTGAGCACCAGGACGGGCAGCCTTCTCATGTGTTCTGGAACGAGTTCCACCGCGTCGGGGTTATCGCACCGGTCATTTCCGGCGTGCGCGCCTAGCCCGGCAGACCATGGGGGTGACGTCCTGCCGACAGCCGCCATGCCGCATGATCGTGCGGTGACCGACCACCGCTTCGACACGTCCCCCGATCCCGACGAGCCCTTCGTGGATTCCGCGGCAGCAGTGGTTCCCGGGCCGCAGCCGATCGGCTACGACGAGTTCGGGATGCGGTTCATGAACCTGGTGCTGCACCGCGACCGCGTGATGCAGTCGGTCAACCGGGTGCTCGGCGACACCTTCCAGCTCGGGCCGATCGGGGCCGGCCCGGGGCGCAAGGTGGCGAAGGTGACCGCGAGCGGCACCTTCGGCACGGCGTACGGGGAGGCGCTGGGCGACGTCGTGGGCTACCACGTGAACCTCCCGATCGACGTCACCTTCCACCTCGACCTCGGCGTCGACGTCATGCGCTTCGATGCCAAGGTGCTGCTGCCGCTGCGGCTGACCATGGAGCTGGTCGAGCCGCTGACGATCCTGTGGCACATCACGCCCCCGCACCCCGACGACGTCGAGATCGACGTGCAGTCCGACAACCGCCGCGCCGCGGTCCTGCAGAAGGTCACCGGACTCGACGGTGAGCTGCGCCGGTTCATCGTCCGCTTCGTGGACCGCGAGCTGGAGAAGCCGCACGTGCGCAAGGCGATGCACATCGACCTGGTGACGCTCATCGACAACGCCTGGGAGCACCTCGCGAAGCAGATCATGCCGAGCGGCCCGGAGGACCAGGGCTGATCCTCCCCGGGTCAGCGCGCGCGGGAGCGTACGGTCATCCCGTGATCAAGTACCTGGGCTCCAAGCGGAGCCTGGTCCCCGTGCTCGGCGACATCGCCGAGCGGGTCGGCGCCCGGACGGCGATCGACCTGTTCACCGGGACCACGCGGGTGGCGCAGGAGCTCAAGCGTCGCGGGATCCACGTGACCGCGACCGACGTGGCGACGTACAGCCAGGTGCTCAGCGACTGCTACATCGCCACCGACGCCACCACGATCGACCGGCAGGTCCTCGACAACGAGCTGAAGCGGCTGGCCGCACTGCCCGGGAGGTCGGGGTGGTTCACCCGCACGTACTGCGAGGAGGCACGGTTCTTCCAGCCGAAGAACGGAGCCCGGGTCGAGGCGATCCGTGACTGCCTGGAGGCCGAGCACCGGGGGACACCGCTGTTCCCCATCCTGCTGACCAGCCTGATGCTGGCCGCGGACCGGGTCGACTCGACCACCGGCCTCCAGATGGCCTACCTCAAGGAGTGGGCGCCGCGAGCCCATCAGGACCTCGACCTGCGGGCTCCCGAGCTGCTGAACGGACCAGGCAGGACCGTCGCCGGCGACGTGATGGAGACGGTCGACACGCTGCCGGACGTTGACCTGGTCTACCTGGACCCGCCGTACAACCAGCACCGGTACTTCACGAACTACCACATCTGGGAGACGCTCGTGCGCTGGGACGAGCCGGAGGTGTACGGCGTCGCCCGCAAGCGCATCGACGCCCGCGACCCCTCGACCCGCAGCGTGTTCAACACCAAGCGACTGATGCCGGCGGCGTTCGCGGACCTGCTCCGCCGGGTCCGCGCGGAGGTCGTCGTGGTCTCCTACAACGACGAGTCCTGGGTGACTCCCGAGGAGATCACCCAGGCGCTGCGCGTGAGCGGTCACGAAGACGTCCGGATGCTCGCCTTCGACAGCAAGCGGTACGTCGGTGCGCAGATCGGGATCTTCAACCCGGCCGGCCAGAAGGTGGGCCAGGTGTCCCGGCTGCGCAACACCGAGTACGTGTTCGTGGCGGGGCCGAAGGCCAAGGTCGAGGCCGCGGTCGGCTGACCGGGGACGTGCTTTCGGCGCGGCGGGGTACCTCGGCGACACCACAGTGCATCCCGGGAGGAACCCATGGACTCGAACGTCGTCGATCTGATCATGAACGACCACCGCGAGCTGGAGCGGATCTTCGACCAGCTGATGACGCAACCGGACAAGCGCCCGACGCTGGTGCCGGTCATGATCACGCTGCTCACCGCGCACAGCCGGGCGGAGGAGTCGGAGGTCTACCCGGCCGCGGCCGAGGCGGGCGGTGAGGAGGACGTCGAGCACAGCCAGCAGGAGCACCTCGAGGCCGACCAGCTGGCGGCCAGGGTCGCGGAGACCGACTTCGACTCACCGGAGTTTCCCAAGGCGCTGCAGCAGCTGATCGACGGGGTGAAGCACCACGTCGACGAGGAGGAGTCCACGGTCCTGCCCGGCATGCGGGAGAACATGACGCCCGAGCGACTCGACGAGCTCGGCCAGGCCTTCCTCCGCAGCCGCCAGGAGCACCTCGGCGAGATGCCGGCCGACACCACCAAGGCCGAGCTGGAGCAGCAGGCTGCGAACGTCGGCGTCTCCGGTGCGTCCAGGATGTCGAAGAGCGAGCTCGAGTCGACCCTGGAGGACCAGGCCGAGTTGTGAGCCTTCCGGGGTGCCGAGCCTGTCCCGACCAGCCTCAGCGTTCCAGCCGGCGCATGTCCCCCGCGACGAGGTGGTCTCGGGCGACGCCGGTCTCCTCGAGCCCGTGGATCACGCCGGCGCGGTCGGGGTCGCTGCGGTTCTGGCTGAGCTTGGCCTTCGCCTCGACGCGCTCCACGACGAGCTCGACGCCCACGATCGCCCGCAGCTGCTTGCGGACGTAGTCGTCTGGTGCGTCCTCGAGCGACCAGGCGTCGGGGCGGTGCCGCTCGTGCTGGTCGGTGAGGCGGCGTACGACGTCGCGCAGCCACTCCTCGTCGTGGTGGGTCGTCACGCGACCGGTGAGGTGAACCGCGGAGTAGTTCCAGGTCGGCACCACCTTGCCGTGCTCCTGCTTGGTGGCGTACCACGACGGGGAGACGTAGGCCTGGGGTCCGGCCACCACGGCCAGCGCCGGCGTGCCGGGCTCGATCGCCTGCCAGTGCGAGTTCGCGCGGGCCAGGTGCATCAGCAGCCGGTCACCGTCACGGACGAACGGCAGCAGCGTCGCCACGGGGAACCCGTCCGGCCCCACCGTGACGAGCTCGGCCGTGCCGACGGCGTCCAGGAACGCTGCGACCTCGTCGTCGCCCATCCGGTTGAAGTGCGGCACGTACACACCCGAACGGTCCCACAGGACCGCGGCGGCCGTCGCCTGATATCGCGCTAGGTCTGGGGCACCAGTGGCCGAGCCAGACCGAGCGGGACGGCCTGCTCCCAGAGCTGCTCACGCACCCGGGGGTGGGCGGCGTGGTCGATGATGTTCGCGGCTTGATGACGCTGGTCGAGCCCGAACACCTCCGCGACGCCTTGCTCGGTCACGACCGCGGTCATCTGGAACGACGTCACCGGCTCCTCGATCACCGGCACGATGGTCGACACGTCGGCCCGAGGGTGCCAGGACCGCAGCGCGATCAGGGCCTGTCCGCCGCAGCTGTGCAGCGCACCGACGATGAAGTCGGTCTGACCACCGAAGCCGGAGTAGATCTTCGAGTGCACCCGGGAGGCGTTCGCCTGACCGAAGAGGTCGACCTGGAGCGCGGTGTTGACCGAGACCATCGAGGGGTTGCGGGAGATCAGGGCCGGATCGTTCGACGTCTCGGTGCGGATCATCCGCACGCGGTGGTTGCCGTCCACCCAGTCGAGCAACTCGGCCGACCCGAACAGGAAGGACGCCTGGACCGGCGTGTCCTGGTCGAGCGCGCCGGCCTGCTCCAGCACCAGCGCGCTGTCGGAGAACATCTCCGTCCAGATCTTCAGGCCGCGGCGGCCGGTGAGGCCGCACAGCGTCGCGTCCGGTACGGCGCCGATGCCGGCCTGCAGGGTGGCTCCGTCGGGGACGCGCGCAGCGACCAGCGAGCCGATCTTTGCCGACACGCTGTCGATCCGGGGTGCCGGAGCCGTCATGATCACCTCGTCGGCCTCGATCAGCAGATCGATCTGGTCCACGTCGACCTCGGCGTCGCCGAGCGTCCAGGGCATCCGGTCGTTCACCTGGGCGACCACCTTGGCGCCGCGCGCGCGGGCGGCCTCGATCGCAGCCGGGAGGATGTTCACCTCGACACCGAGAGAGACCCGACCGGCGCGGGGACGAGTGGTGTGCAGCACGACGAGGTCCGGCGCCATCGTCGTACGGAAGAGGCTGGGGACCAGCGACAGCCGGCAGGGCACGTAGCTCAGCCGGGGGCTGTGCCGCATGCCGACGCCGACGAACGGCGTCTCGTAGACGACACCTTCGCGGTCGGGCAGTCCTGGCGGCGCATTGAGCACCCACAGGCGGTAGGAGTCGAGCGCCTCGTCGATGAGACCCAGGGTGTGAAACGGCACGGCGTGGTTGCCGCTGAGGACGACGCGCGGGTCTGCGGGCAGGCTGCGGAGGAGGTCAGTGAGGTTCACGCCTTGATCCCAACAGGCCGAGAGTCCCGGCGCCACCTGCGTAGGTCCCGACCCTGGCGGCCCTTCGCCTCGGCGCGCTCGGGACCCACCGTCGTCGTGGTGCCCCGGGTGGGGCTCGAACCCACACTGTGCGGTTTTTAAGACCGCTTCCTCTGCCGATTGGGATACCGGGGCGTGCGTCCTGGGACGCCCGGGACTAAAGGTAGGTCTTGCGCGGATGGATCGCGTGAGCACCCACGGCGCGGTCGAGGAAGAGCAGCCCGTCGCAGTGGTCGATCTCGTGCTGCAGGGCCCGGGCCTCGAAGGCGTCGGTCTCGATCATCACCTCGGCGCCGGTGCCCGGCTCCTGACCGCGTACGACGAGCCGGGTCGCCCGCTTCACGTCGCCGGTGAGGTCGGGCACGCTCATGCAGCCCTCCCGGGCCTTCTCGTTGCGTGAGGCGCTGACCACCTCGGCGTTGCACAGCACGAACGTGCCGTGGCAGCTGCGCGTCTTGGGGTGCTCGGAGACGTCCACGCAGAACACCTTGACGCTGACGCCCACCTGCGGCGCCGCCAGGCCGACGCAGCCCGGAGACACCCGCATGGTGGCGACCAGGTCAGCGGCCAGTTGGGCGATCTCGGGGCTGGTCGGGTCGACCAGCGCACCGGGCTGAGCGAGCACGGCGGCGGGAGCCCGGACCACCTCGAGCACCCGCCCCTCCACGTCCTTCACAGGTCGTCGCTGTCCAGGGGCGAGAGCGTCGCCTTGACCCCGAGCGTGAGGGCGGCCTCGTGCAGGGCGTCGGCGAGGGCGGTCTCGTCGGTCCCCGTCGGCAGGTCGACCTCCCCGGTGAGCACGTAGAGGTCGCCCACGAGCCGCGTGCTCAGGTCCGTGATGTTCCCGCCCACCTCGGCGAGCACCTCCGTCACGCTCGAGACGATGCGGGGCCGGTCGGCCCCGTGGACGCTGAGCAGGTACGACGCCATCCTGGGCGGCGTGGGCTCCGACGGCACCTCCCGCACGGACACGGACAGGGTGCCGTCCTCGGTCAGTCCCGACAGCGCCTCCTCGACGGCTGCGGGGTCCGCATCGCCGTGCGTGATCAGCATCATCGCGAAATGACCGCGCAGCAGGGTCATCGTCGAGTCCTCGAGGTTGAGCCCGAGGTCGGCGAGGGCTCCAGTCGTCTCGGCGATGATTCCCGGCCGGTCGTGGCCCAGGACGGTGATGGCGAGCAGCGGCATGGCGGAAGTCTTTCACTCCCGCGCCGGGTCCGTTTCGGTGGTGACGCGGGGCGGGTTCTGCTGCGGGTGTCACTCTGCGTGCCTCGGGTTCTTGGCGGCGACGGGCTGGGTGCCCGGCCGCCTTCCGCTGTCGGCGCGGGTCTGCGTGCGTCGGGTCTCTCTGCAGCGACGACGGGCTGGGCGCGTGGTCGCCTTCCGCTGCGAGCGGCCGATCGCGGTTGGCTGAGCCGGCCGGAACCACGCCCGCGGACCAGCCGGAGCCGGCGAGAAGCTCTTCCAGAAATTTCTCCACAACCCCCTGAAAACAAGGGATCTGGGACCAGTTCTGTCGGTGCTCGCACCTAGATTCAATGTCATGAACTCGGGCACGAAGACCACCGACGCGACCGGCATCCTCGCGGTCGCGCGGGGTGCCCGAGCGGCGGCGAACGCCGCTGAGGCGCAGGTGTTGGCCAGTGCGGTGGAGTGGGCGCACCTGCACACCGTGAACGACCTGGATGATGCGGCGACGTGGTGGTCGGGCACGAAGGCGATGGGTCAGGACACCGGGATCCCGATCGCGGGTGAGGGTGCACCGTTGGTCAGTGAGTTCGCGGTGCTGGAGTTCGCCACCGCGCTTGGCCTGACCGCGGACTCCGGGCGGAACCTGGTCGGGTTGGCGTTGGAGCTTGCCCACCGGCTCCCACGGGTGTGGGCCCGGGTGCAGGCCGGGTCGTTGGCGCCGTGGCGGGCCAAGCGGATCGCGGAGAACACCCTCCACCTCTCGGCTGTAGCCGCTTCGTTCGTGGACGCTCAAGTGGCGCCGTTCGCGCACCAGACCGGCCCGGCGCAGACCCAACGGTTGGTGGACGAGGCGATCGCACGGTTCATGCCCCAGGTGGCTGCCGAGCAGCGGGAGCGGTCGGCGGAGCAGCGGTACTTCACCATCGACCACGACCAGGTCTCCTTCGCCGGCACCTCCCGGGTGCACGGGGAGATGGACCTCGCTGACGCGTTGGACCTCGAAGACGCGATCCGCCGGGGTGCCGAACAGCTCGCCACGCTCGGCAACACCGAGTCGCTGGATGTGCGCCGGTCGTTGGCGGTCGGGATGCTGGCTCGCGGCGAGCAGGCACTCGAGTTCGACGACTTCGCGGATGGTGGTTTCGAGGCTCGCTGCGCTCGCACCTCAACCACCGGGCGGGCCGCCGGACGGGAAGTGGTCTTGTACGCGCACCTCTCAGCGGACGACCTGACCTCCGGGGACCCGGACGCGCCGGCGTGGGTGGAGAACGCTGGCGGGCAGCTGCTCACCGCCGCACAGGTCGCCGCGTGGTGCCGCCGGGCCGACACCGCGAAGGTGACCGTGCGGCCGGTGCTCGACCTGAACGAGTCGATCATCTGCACCGGGTACCAGCCCTCGGACCGGCTGGCCGAGCAGATCCGTCAACGCGACCACGAGTGCGTGTTCCCCTGGTGCCACCGCCCCGCCCGGGCGTGCCAGCTCGACCACATCGTCCCCTGGGAACAAGGCGGCCCCACGACCACCTCGAACCTCGCCTGCCTGTGCGTGAAGCACCACCGGCTCAAGACCCACAGCAGATGGACGTACTCGATGCTCGCCCCCGGGGTGTTCCTCTGGCGCGACCCCTACGGACACCGGTGGCGCACCGACCGTCACGGCACCACCGACCTCAGCCCACCCGACCAGTAGCCACCCCGCCCCGCACCGGCCGACCAGCATCCCGGCCGGTGTACCGGCACGCCCTGGGCTCAGCCGGTGGCCGCGGCCAGCTCCTGGGCGCGGCTGAAGACCGCGTCGATCATGTCCTCGGTGAGGCGGCCGGTGAAGGTGTTCTGCTGCGAGGGGTGGTAGCAGCCCAGCACGGTGAGGTCGCCGGGGCCGGTCAGAGGCACCTCGGCGGCGTGGCCGAACTTCGGCAGGGGGCGCGGCACGGCGTACCCGGCGCCGCGCAGCGCCTTGAACGCAGCCGCCCAACCGAACGAGCCGAGACACACGACGGCCCGCACCGTCGGGGCCACGAGCCTGATCTCCTGCTGGATCCACGGGGCACAGGTGTCACGTTCCTCGGTGGTCGGCTTGTTGAGCGGTGGCGCGCAGCGCACCGCGGCGATCATGCGGGCACCGCGCAGCACCTGGCCGTCGCCGGCGTGCACCGACGTGGCCTGACTGGCGAGGCCGACGCGGTGCAGGGAGGCGAACAGCCAGTCGCCCGAACGGTCGCCGGTGAAGATCCGCCCGGTGCGGTTGCCGCCGTTCGCCGCCGGGGCCAGCCCGACGATCAGGACCGACGGGTCCGGCGAGCCCCAGCCGGCGATCGGCCGGCCCCAGTACGGCTGGTCGGCGAACGACGCGCGCTTCCTCAGCGCCACCTCTTCGCGCCACGACACGAGCCGCGGACACGCACGGCACACCGAGACACGCGCGTCGAGCTCGGCCAGGTCGTCGGTGGCACTGAGCTCCCGCACGTCGTCCGCTCCCCCGGCGACCGGGGTGTCGGGCCGGCCGGGGTCCTCGGGCCACCCCGTGCCGGGCGGGACCGGGCTCGGGAAATCCTGCCCTGTGATCGGGTGCGGAAGGGGAGCCCCTGCCGCACCGCGGCCGTCGAATGTCACGCGCACGTCCTCCTGCTCTGCCATGATCGCGCCGTCGGAGGGAGAGTCACATGCTGCTCGTACGTCGCCTGGCGGCCGCCACAGCCGCGGGCGTCCTGGTCGGCCTCGTCGTCGGAGGAGTCTGGGGACGTGCCTTCATGGCGATCCTCGCCGCGCTGAACTCCGAGGACCACGGCACGAGGACCGACGACGGCTTCGCGATGGGGCAGTTCACCCTCAGCGGCTCGCTCAACCTCGCCGTCGTGACCATGGTGCTGGGGGCGATCGGTGGCCTGGTGTTCCTCGGCGTCCGAGGCTTGCGGTTCGGGCCCGGCTGGTTCCGGACGGCCAGCCTCTCCGCCGGCGCGACGCTCGTGCTCGGCTCGATGCTGGTGCACTCCGACGGCGTCGACTTCACGCTGCTCGACCCGCTCGGACTGGCGGTGGCGTTCACCCTCTCGGTGCCCCTCCTGTACGCCCTCGGCCTCAGCTGGCTGGCGGACCGCTGGCTCGGGGACGGCCCGACCTTCTGGCAACGACTGCCCGACCCGGTGCTCCACATCGCTCGGGCCGGGCTCACCGTCGTCGCGGTGGTGTCGGCCGTTGACCTCGTCCGGACCGTCCTCGACGTCCTGGACGGCAACCAGTTCACCTGAACGCGGGCCACTCATCCCTCGCCGTCGGACCGCGCCGCCGGCTCACGCAGCGCCCGACCGTCGGCCACCTGCTCACGCCGCTTCTCCTCTGCCTTCGCCACGCCGCGGTCATCGCGCAGCGGCAGCTGGAGGTTCTCCTCCGCGGGCAAGCCGGCCTGCAGCTCGCGCCCCCGCTCGAGCTCGGCATCGAGCTCGGCGCCGAACATCAGCGCGACGTTGGTCAGCCACAGCCACAGCAACCCGATGATGACCGCAGCCAGCGAGCCGTAGGTGCGATCGTAGGAGGAGAAGTTCCCGACATAGAAGGCGAACCCCACCGACGCGGCCACCCAGACCAGGATCGCCACGAAGGCACCCGGCGAGATCCAGCGGAAGCGCGGCTGACGCACGTTCGGCGTCATGTAGTAGAGCATCGCCACCGCGAGGCAGACCACCACCGCGAGCACCGGCCACTTGGCGATGTTCCAGGCCGTCACAGCGGTGTCACCGATCGTGAGCGCGTTGCCGACCGACTCAGCCACCGGACCGCTCACCAGCAGGATCACGATCCCGACGCTGCACAGGACCACGGTCACGAGCGTGATCAGCAACTGCAGCGGCTTGAGCTTCCAGAACGGTCGGCCCTCCGGTACGCCGTACACGCGGTTCATCGCCCGGCTGAACGCGCCGACGTACCCGGACGCCGACCACAGCGCGCCGGCGACGCCGAGGACCAGTGCGTAGCCGCCGGCCTGCGAGGAGCCGAGCTGGTCGAGCAAGGTACGCACCGTGTCGAGGGTCGAGGACGTGACCAGTGGGCTGAGGACCTCGAGGATCGTGTTGCGCACCTTGTCGTTGTTGGCGCCGATCACTCCGAGGATCGACACGACGCCCAACAGCCCGGGGAACAGGGCGAGCACGGCGTAGTAGGTGAGACCGGCGGCGAGGTCGGTGCACTGGTCGGCACGGAAGCCGGAGACGGTGCGCCGCAGGATGTAGAACCACGACCGCTTCCGGATGTCGGAGAGCTCGTCGGGCTCGTCTGCCTCGGCGACAGGGTAGGGGTCCACTCGCGCCGTCTGTGCCATGCCAGTCAGCTCCCCTCATCGGTCGCGCCGACGCAGCTCCATGCGATGCCGTCGAGGATGTCGGACTCGGACACGACCAGCGAGTCCACGGCGGTGCGCTGCAGCACCCGGTCGAGGATCAGCCCGCCGGCCCCGATCACGTCAGCGCGCCCGGGATGTACGTAGCCCAGTGCCGTGCGCTGAGCGGTGCTCATCCCGACGAGCTCGTCGACGGTCGCATGCACCGCGTCTCGGTCGAGCCGGGCGAGGTGGATCCGTTGGCGGTCGTACGCCGGCAGGCCGAGCACGCCGGCTGCGACCGTGGTGACGGTGCCGGCCACGCCGACCACCGTGCGCGCCCGCGCCGGGTCGACCAGGCAGCCGTCCAGCACCGCGTCGACGTCGGCGCACAGCTCGGCGACCTGAGCGGGTGTCGGCGGGTCGTCGCGGAGGTGGCGTTCGGTCATCCGGACCGAGCCCACGTCGAGCGACTGCGCCACGTCCACCGTGCCGTCGGGAGAACCGAGGATCAGCTCGGTCGACCCACCGCCGATGTCGAGCACCAGCACAGGGCCGGGTACGTCGCCCAGGACACGGGTCACCCCGGCGAAGGACGCGCGCGCCTCCTCGTCTCCGTCGATCACCTCGGGTGTGACGCCCAGCCGTTGCTCGACGCCTCGCATGAAGTCGGCGGCGTTGGCGGCATCACGGGCGGCCGAGGTCGCGCAGAACCGCATCGTGGTCGGCCGGTGCTGCGCGACCAGAGCGGCGTACTCGTCGAGGGCGGCGAACGTCCGCGCCATCGACTCCTCGCTGATCCGGCCCGTCCGGTCGACTCCCTGACCGAGCCGAACGATGCGCATCTCCCGGACGAGCTCGGTCATCTCAGCACTCGCCGGTTCGAGGTCGGCGATCAGCAGCCGCAGGGAGTTCGTGCCGCAGTCGAAGGCGGCGACGCGGGTCACTCGACCTCCACGCAGGGACCCGCGGCCCACCACTCACCGAGCGCGTCGAGCACCTCGTCGCCCAGCGGGTTGACGCCGCGCCCCTGCGCGAGTGCCTGTCCGGCGAGCACGTGCAGGCACTTGACCCGCGACGGCATCCCGCCCGCAGAGACACCGGCGATCTCCGGCACGCTCTGTGCGCTCGCGCGTGCGATCTCCTCGCGCGCCGCCAGGTAGGCCTCATGCGCGCGGAGGTACCCGGCGGCCAGCTGCTCATCCTCGGCCAGGCGGTCGGTCATCTCGCGCATCAGGCCCGATGCCTCGAGGGTGCCGATCAGGGACGCGGCCCGCGGGCAGGTCAGGTAGAACGTGGTGGGGAACGGCGTGCCATCCTCGAGCCTCGGCTCCGTGGCCACGACGTCGGGGTTGCCGCACGGGCAGCGGTGACCGACCGCATGGATCGCGCGCGGCGGCCGGCCCAGCTGGGCCTCGATCGCGCGCACGTCGCGCGGTTCGATGTCGGGACTCACTGCTGCTTCGGGGTGATCCGGGTGGCCGGGGTGGGGGCGATGTTCTTCTCCGGGTGGTCGGCCGCCTGGAGGGTGGAGTAGGCCTTGCCCCACCAGGCCCGCGGCTTCGGCGGCGCGACGGTGGCCGGGTCGGTCAGCTTGTCGTCATGGGTCAACGGTTGCCCGTTCGCGCCCAGCACCTGGTAGCTGGTCTCGCCCGGGAGCACCCAGCCGAACCGCTCCCGCGCCTGCGCCTCGACGTACGCCGGGTCCTGCCAGCGACGCTTCTCCCGCTCCGCCTTGGCGATGTCCACCTTCGACGAGGCGATCCGCTGCTTGAGGCTGTCGATCTGGTCGCGCTGCTGCAGGTAGGCGCGCATCGACGACGCGTAGGAGATCACCAGCACCGCGAGGACCACGAGGAGGATCGCGGCCCGGTTCGTGAACCGGGCCCGAGGCGCCGGCGCCGCCGTCGCCCGGCTGCGCGCAGGGCCGCCCCGCGCACCGGGTCGGGTGTTGCGCGGACGGCCGGCGCGCGGCGACGGACGACGGCTCGGCGGCATCAGGCGCTCGTGTACCTCGGGAAGGCACGTGCGCCGGCGTAGCGGGCGGCGTCGCCGAGCTCGGCCTCGATGCGGAGCAGCTGGTTGTACTTCGCGACCCGCTCGGAGCGTGCCGGGGCGCCGGTCTTGATCTGGCCGCAGTTGGTGGCGACCGCGAGGTCGGAGATCGTGGTGTCCTCGGTCTCGCCGGACCGGTGGCTCATCATGCAGCGGAACCCGTTGCGGTGTGCGAGGTCGACGGAGTCCAGGGTCTCGGTCAACGAACCGATTTGGTTCACCTTCACCAGCAGCGCGTTCGCCTGACCGCCGTCGATGCCGCGCTGCAGCCGCTCGACGTTGGTGACGAAGAGGTCGTCCCCGACGATCTGGACGCGGTCGCCGAGCTCGTCGGTGATCGTCTTCCAGCCGTCCCAGTCCTCCTCGTTGAGGGGGTCCTCGATGCTGACGATCGGGTACGACGAGACCAGGTCGGCGTAGTACGCGGTCATCTCCGCCGCCGACTTGGACCCGCCCTCGAAGGTGTAGCTGCCGTCGGAGTAGAACTCGCTCGCCGCCACGTCCAGGGCCAAGGCGATGTCCTGGCCGACCTTGAGGCCGGCGGTCTCGATCGCCGTCGAGATCAGGTCGAGCGCCGCACGGTTGCTGTCCAGGTTGGGGGCGAACCCGCCCTCGTCGCCCAGACCGGTCGCGAGACCCTGCTTCTTCAGCACCGACTTCAGCGCGTGGTAGACCTCCGCACCTTGCCGGAGCGCCTCGCGGAAGGTCGGTGCGCCGATCGGCGCGATCATGAACTCCTGGATGTCGACGTTGGAGTCCGCGTGGGATCCGCCGTTGAGGATGTTCATCATCGGCACCGGCAGCAGGTAGGCGTTGGGGCCACCGACGTAGCGGTAGAGCGGGAGGCCGGCACTCATCGCCGCGGCGCGCGCGACCGCCAGCGAGGCACCCAGGATGGCGTTGGCGCCGAGGTTCGCCTTGTTCGGCGTGCCGTCGAGGTCGAGCATCTCCTGGTCGACCAGCCGCTGGTCCGCCGCATCGAGCCCCACGATGCGCTGGGCGATCTGGGACTGCACCGCCGCCACGGCCTTCTCCGTGCCCTTCCCGCCGTAGCGGTCGCCGCCGTCGCGCAGCTCGACCGCCTCGAAGGCGCCGGTCGAGGCACCGGACGGCACCGCGGCCCGACCGAAGCTGTCGTCGTCGAGGATCACCTCCACCTCGACGGTGGGGTTGCCGCGGGAGTCGAGGATCTCGCGGGCGATGACGTCTTCGATGCCGGCCATGTGCATAGCTCCTGCTGGGTCCAGATCCGGTTGCCGCGTCGGTGGACGCGCGAGCCTCAGCCTATCGGGGGCGTGCCGCGATCCCCGGGACCCTCCCCCGGTCGAGGAGTCGCACCACCTGGCGCCGGGTCAGGGGTGCAGAGTGCGGTCGAACAGGTCGCGGACCTCGGGCTCGAGGGCCGGCTCCGGGATGGTGACGTCCACCCGGAACGCCTCGCAGCGCACGCTGTAGCTGAACGCGTCGGGATGGGTCGGAGCGTCGGCCAGCCGGGCCAGCCGGTCGTCGGCGAGCAGCGAGCGCCAGTGCGCGGCGTCGTCGTCGGACAGATCGGCCAGCGCGAGGGTGCGCTCCTGGCGCAGACCGCCGAAGCCGCCAGTGCGGCGGAGGGTCAGGTCGGCGTGCGCCGGGTTCTTGGAGGGGCCGGTGGTGTCGCCAGGCCCAGCCGCCGGGTGGGACACCACCCCCACGGTCTTCCAGGCGTCGGCCACGGCGGCCGCCTCCTCGGACTTCGCGCCGTAGCGGGTGGTCGCCGCCGCGACGGTCAGGCCCGCGAACGTCGCGAAGTCGCAGTCGGGGCGGATGTCGGAGCCGGTGAGCACGTCGTACCAGATCTGGCCGGGGGCCTCCCACGCGCGACCGCCGATCGCAGCCGCCACGAGGTAGAAGGCACGGTTCGGGATGCCGGAGTTGGTGTGCACGCCGCCGTTGTCGTCAGTGGTGTCGACATAGCCGGACATGTCGGCCGGCTGCGGGTCCTTGCCGAGACGGGGATCGTCGTACGCCGTGCCCGGCGCCTTCATCGACCGCAGCGCGACACCCTTGACGCCCGGGGCCAGGAGGTCGGCCCCGATCAGCCAGTCGGCCTCGTCAGCCGTCTGGCCCAGGGTGCGCTGCTTGACCAGGGACCCGAACACGTCGGAGATGCTCTCGTTGAGCGCGCCGGACTGGCCCTGGTAGGCGAGCGCAGCGGTCGACTCCGTCACCCCATGGGTCAGCTCGTGCCCGATGACGTCGACGCTGCGGGTGAAGCCGAGGAAGATCGTCCCGTCGCCGTCGCCGAAGACCATCTGGGCGCCGTTCCAGAAGGCGTTGTCGTAGTTGCGCTCGTAGTGCACCGAGGCCACCAGCGGGAGCCCCTTGCCGTCGATGGAGTTGCGCCCGAAGACCTCCTCGTAGAGCCGCCAGGTGTCCCCGAGCGCGTCGTAGGCCTGGTTGACCGCGTCGTCGCTGGTCGGCTGGTCGCCCTCGGCACGGACCACCGTGCCGGGCAGGGTGCTGCCGTGATGGGCGTCGTGGATCGTCCGGCGCAACGCCTTCGTGGCCGCCGCGGTCTGCTCGGCCGTCGGGCGTGCAGCCCGCGAGCGGAGCACGCTGTCGTGCTGCAGCGTGCGCCGGGCGTGATCGGCCAGGTCGGCGTCGCCCGAGGCGAGCAGGTGCTGGAGGAGGTACGGAGGGACGATGCCAGGGCAGGCACCCCGAGAGTGGAGGTCCATGACTGCGACGGTACTCGTCATGGCCGACAGGATCAGGGCGCCGGGACCCGCTGCGGGGTGCTGCCGTCCAGGGGCACCCGGTAGTCGCCCGTGACGCCGTGGACGAGCAGGTCCTCACCGTCGAACCCGGTGATCGCCGGCTCGGCCTTCGCGTAGAGGGCGGCCAGGTCGTCGGTGCGCACGTCACCCATGCCGGCGTACGACGAGACGAGGGCCTTGCCGCTCGCGGTGTCGTAGGCGATCACGATCGCCAACGGAGTGCCGTGGCGGTCCTTCGGTCCGTGCTGGAGGTCGAGGAAGGCGAGCCGGCGACCGTCCGGCGACGCCGTCAGGGAGCGCACGTCGGTGTAGCCGGTCGCCTGTGCGCGCCCGAGGTCGGTGAACCACAGCTCGGCGCCGTTGCGGAAGAACACCCCACCCGGGACGACCGCGACGTCCGCCACCCGCAGCGGAGCGAGCCGGACCACGTGACCGTTGACCTCCAGCACGTTGCCGGACACCCGGACAGCGTCACCGGGATGCACGTCGCCGGACCCGACCGGGAGGTCGGCCAGGTGCCGCGGCTGCTCCGGCGGCAGGGTGGTCGTGACGACCGGCCGCGCGCTCTCGTCGTCGGGTGCACCGCAGGCGCCGAGGAGCACCAGCAGGCACAGGAGCGCGGGAGCGAGGCGGGTCACGACGGCACGATGCGGCGTACGGCGGCCCGCAGCGCCTGCTCGGGGTCGACGCCCTCGGCGCGAGCCTCTGCCACCAGGGCCAGGAGCCGGTCGCCGAGGTCCGTGGAGGCCGGGTCGAGCACCGGTAGGCCCACGCTGCGCTCGATCCGGTCGAGCGCCTTGACTGCTCGCAGCAGGGCCGGCAGCTCCTCGGGCACACCCTCCATCAACCCGGAGCGCTGCTTCTCCTCGGCCTTGATCCGCTCCCACTGCTCGTTGATCGCCTCGGCGTCGGTCGCGACTGCGTGCTCGGGATCGAAGACGTGCGGGTTGCGCCGGCGCAGCTTCACGACGAGGTCGGCGGCCACGTCGTCGATGTCGAAGCGGCCCTCCTCCTCCGCGATCACGGCGTGGAAGAGGATCTGCAGGAGCAGGTCACCGAGCTCCTCCCGCAGGTGGGCGTCGTCGCCGCTGTCGATCGCCTCGAGGGTCTCGTAGGTCTCCTCGAGCAGGTACCGCGCGAGCGACTGGTGCGTCTGCCCGGCCTTCCACGCGCACTCGCGACGTAGCCGCGCCATCACCTCGACGAGCTCGAGCAGCGGCCGGTCGGCGGTCATGGAGAGAGCCTCGAGGCTCAGCCGCACCTCTGGTCGGCGGGCAGCGACGCCACCCAGGTGGCGTCCGGCTGGGACGACCGGGCCTGCTTGGCGTACGACGACACCGCCAGCGACAACGACGGGTCGGCCGGAGCGGCGGACGTGCCCGTGTCGGCGCCGTACTGCGGGTTGACCTCGACGTCGACGCCCTTGCGGAACTTCGCCTGGATCGACGCCACGGCCTGGTCGACCTGGTCCTGGGTGGGCCGCCCTGCGCCCTGCTGGGCGAGCTGCTCCTGGGCGAGCGTGTAGACCTGCAGCTGCCCGCGGTAGACGTCCTCGACCATCTGACGGAAGCGGGTGCGGTCCTTCGCCGGCACCGTCGTCACGACCGACTCGAACCGGGACATCACGCTGCGCAGCGCATTCTTGTCGTAGGACAGGTGCTGCTTCTCGGCCAGCTGCTTGTTGAGCTCGGACTGGACCAAGGTGTTCACCATGCCCGTGCGGATCTGTGCGATCGGCACGCTCCGGCTCTGTCCGGCCTGGGTCGGGTCCTTGGCCGCGTGGTTGAGCGCGTCGCACTGCATGCGGGTGAGGAAGTCGACGTCGGACGTCGGCACGGTCGTGTCACCGACGTGCGCCGCGACGCTGCCGGACTGCGCACAGCCGGACAGCGCCAGCATCGAGGCGCCGGCGACGGCGATGAGGACCAGGCGGTGGGCCTTCACGGGCGGGTCTCCTGTTGCTCGCTGCTCTTCACGGTCGGCACGGTGATCACGGCGTCGATCACCCCGGTTGCCCACTCCAGCAGCTCGTCGTCGCGCAGGGGCTTGGCCCCGAACGTCGCCGGCTGGGGGCGCGGCACCAGCATCGTACGCACCCCGGCCTTGAGCAGGCTGCCGGGGTAGACCCGGTTCAGGCGTACGACGCGCGACTCGGGCAGCTCGACCGGCGCGAACCGGACGTACTTGCCCTGGATGGTCACCTCGCTGACCCCGGCCCGGCGACACAGGCCTCGGAACCGGGCGACCTGGAGCAGCCGCTCGACCGGGGCGGGCGGCTCGCCGTACCGGTCTCGCATCTCCTCGCGCAGCAGGTCGACGTCCTCGGGCTCGCGGACCTCGGCGAGCCGCTTGTACATCTCCAGCCGGAGCCGCTCGCTGGGCACGTAGTCGTGGGGCAGGTGCGCGTCGATCGGGAGCTCGATGCGGACCTCGTCGAGCTCCTCGGCCTGCGCTCCGTCGGGACCCTGGCGGAACTCGCTGACGGCCTCGCCGACGAGCCGGACGTAGAGGTCGAACCCGACGTCCGCGATGTGTCCGGACTGCTCGCCGCCCAGCAGGTTGCCGGCACCGCGGATCTCGAGGTCCTTCATCGCGATCGCCATGCCGCCGCCGAGGTCGGAGTGCTGCGCCAGCGTCGCAAGGCGCTCGTGGGCGGTCTCGGTGAGCGGCTTGTCCGGCGGATACAGGAAGTAGGCGTAGGCACGCTCGCGACTGCGGCCGACCCGACCGCGCAGCTGGTGCAGCTGGCTCAGGCCGAACATGTCTGCCCGTTCGATGATCATCGTGTTCGCGTTGGAGACGTCGATGCCGGACTCCACGATCGTGGTGCAGACGAGCACGTCGAACTGCTTCTCCCAGAAGTCCAGCATCACCTGCTCGAGCTGCTGCTCGCCCATCTGCCCGTGGGCCGTCGCGACCCGGGCCTCCGGCACCAGCTCGCGGATCCGGGCGGCGGCCTTGTCGATCGAGCTGACCCGGTTGTGGATGTAGAAGACCTGGCCCTCGCGCAGCAGCTCGCGGCGTACGGCGGCGACCACCTGGCGGTCCTCGTAGGCGCCGACATAGGTGAGGACGGGGTGCCGCTCCTCGGGCGGGGTCGTGATCGTCGACATCTCGCGGATGCCGGTGATCGCCATCTCCAGCGTGCGCGGGATCGGCGTCGCGGACATCGCCAGCACGTCGACGCTGGTGCGCAGTCGCTTCATCTGCTCCTTGTGCTCGACCCCGAAGCGCTGCTCCTCGTCGACGACGATCAGGCCGAGGTCCTTGAACCGGATGTCGGGGTTGAGCAGCCGGTGGGTGCCGATCACGATGTCGACGCTGCCGTCGGCGAGCCCGGCGATGGTCTGCTGGGCCTCCTTGTCGGTCTGGAACCGTGAGAGCGCCCGGAGCTCCACGGGGAAGGCGCTCATCCGCTCGGCGAACGTGGAGTAGTGCTGGTTGACCAGCAGCGTGGTGGGCACCAGGACGGCCACCTGCTTGCCGTCCTGGACGGCCTTGAAGGCGGCGCGGACGGCGATCTCGGTCTTGCCGTAGCCGACGTCGCCACAGATCAGGCGGTCCATCGGCACGGTGCGCCGCATGTCGGCCTTGACCTCCTCGACGGTGGTCAGCTGGTCGGGGGTCTCGTGGAACGGGAAGGCGTCCTCGAGCTCGCGCTGCCACGGCGTGTCGGGTCCGAAGGCGTGGCCCTGGGTGGCCTGGCGGGCGGCGTACAGCTTGATCAGCTCGGCGGCGATCTGCCGGACGGCCTTGCGGGCGCGGCCCTTGCGCTTGGCCCAGTCCGCGCCACCGAGCCGGTCGAGGCTGGGCTGCTCGCCGCCGACGTAGCGGGTGACCTGGTCGAGGGTGTCGGCCGGCACGTAGAGCTTGTCGGTGGGCTGGCCGCGCTTGCTGGCGCCGTACTCGAGCACGAGGTACTCGCGGACGGCGCCGTGCACCTCGCGCTGCCGCATCTCCAGGAACCGGCCGACGCCGTGCTGCTCGTGCACGACGTAGTCGCCCGGTTTGAGCTCGAGCGGGTCGATCTGCTTCTTGCGGCGGGCGGGCATCTTCCGCATGTCGCGGGTGGACGCCTTCTGCCCCGAGATGTCCTCGCCGGTGAGCACCACCAGACCCGGCTGGGCGAGCACGAGCCCGCGGGTGATGCAGCCCTGGGCCACCTCGACGACTGCGGCGTCGGCCGTGCCCACCTCCTCGACCAGGCGACCGGCGACGTCGTGCTCGGCGAGCACCTCGACGGTGCGCTGGGCCGGGCCGTGGCCCTGCTGCACCACGACCACGCGGCGCCCCTCGGCCAGGTGCTGGGCGATGTCGCGGACGGCCGTCTCGACGTCTCCGCGGTAGGGCTCGACAGCGACGGCGCCGACGGCCCGGGACTCCACGGCCCCTGCCTCGACGTCCACGTCCGCACGGACGACCTCGCCGAGCGAGTCCCGCAGGGGCGTCGTCTCCACGGCCTCGTCGCCGGGACCGCCCAGACCGAACGGCGAGATCCCCCACCAGGCCTTGCCCTGCTCCAGCGCGGTCTCGCGTACGTCGGCCAGCGACCGCAGCGACGCCGAACCCAGGTCGACCGGAGCCGTGCCCCCGGACGCGGCCGCCGCCCAGCTGGCGCCGAGGAACTCCTCGCTGGTCGCGACCAGGTCGTGGGCACGCGTGCGCACCCGTTCGGGATCGAGCAGCAGCGCGTGGGTCTCGCGCGGGAGCAGGTCGATCAGCAGCTCCATCTCGTCGACCAGGGCCGGAGTCAGCGACTCCATGCCCTCCACGGCGATGCCCTCGGCGAGCTTGTCGGTGATCTCGCGCAGCTCGGGGTGCTGCTCGCCCAGGGCGGCGGCACGCTTTCGTACGTCGTCGGTGAGCAGCAGCTCGCGGCACGGCGGCGCCCAGAGCCGGTCGACCTTGTCGAGCGTGCGCTGGTCGGCGACAGCGAACGCCCGGATCTCGTCGACCTCGTCACCGAAGAACTCCACCCGCAGCGGGTGCTCCTCGGTCGGCGGGAAGACGTCGACGATGCCGCCGCGCACGGCGAACTCACCGCGCTTCTCGACCAGGTCGACCCGCGAGTACGCCGCGCCGACGAGCCCGGCCACGAGATCCTCGAGGTCGATCTCCTGGCCGGGAACGAGCTCGACCGGCTCGAGGTCGGCGAGCCCCTTGACCTGCGGCTGCAGCACCGAGCGCACCGGCGCCACCACCACCTGGAGAGGCCCGGTGGCACCGTCGGCTCCCGGGTGCACGAGGCGCCGGAGGATCGCGAGCCGGCGACCTACGGTGTCGCTGCGCGGACTGAGCCGCTCGTGCGGCAGCGTCTCCCACGCGGGGTAGAGCGCCAGGCCGGCCGGGTCGACCACGTCGGCGAGCTCCTCGACGAGGTCCTCCGCCTCCCGCACGGTCGCGGTCACGACCAGCACGGTGCGGCCGGTGCGGGCGAGACCTGCCACCACGAACGGCCGCAGGGCAGCAGGCCCGGTCAGGTCGAGCGCAGGCACCCGGTTGTCGCGGGCATCGGCCAGGGCGCCGGCCAGGGTGGGTTCAGCAAGGACGGCATCGGCGAGGCCGGCGAGACGCAAGGGTGCTCCTGGGAGTCGTGGAACGCAGGCAAGCCCCCGCTCCAGCAGGAGAGGGGGTGCTGGCTCCACCTTACGTGGCGGGTGGGACGCGTCCGAAGCGGATAGTCCCTCACCTTTGGCACCTCGGGGACCTCGGATTCGGTGCCGAACGTGAGGGACTATCGGGTGGTGGCGACCCGCGCGGCGTAGCTGCCGGCGGCCGCGGCAACCCGCGCGACGTACGCCGCGTCGTGGTTGTACGAGTGCACGGCGGCGTTCCAGCCCGCGCCGGTGGCGAGGTCGTGGCCGTCAGCGCAGAGGTAGCGGGCGGCCGCCAGCGCGGCGTCGTCGATGTCCATGGGATCGGCGGTGCCGTCACCGTCGCCGTCCGCGCCCCAGCGGCTCCAGGTCGAGGCGAGGAACTGCAGCGGGCCGACGGCGTGCTCCCAGACGGAGTCGCCGTGCCAGGGCGCCGAGGCGCCGGTCGAGTGGATGGCGGCGAGACCTGCGGCACCGTCGAGGGCGGGACCGAGGACCGGCTGCGACGACCGGCCGTCGGCGCCGAGAGTGCGCCCGCCGACCGTGCCGTGCTGGGACTCCACCCACCCGATCCCGGCCAGGGTGTTCCAGCTGAGGTGGCACGCGGGCTGCTCAGCCCGTACGACGAGCTCGGCGGCGGCGTACGCGCGGAGGGCGGGCGCCGGGATGCCGGCCGCCGCAGCGGTGCGGTTCAGCCAACCCTGGTCGACCAGCGGACGAGCGGCCGACCTCGACGGACTCTGGTCGACCGGCCGGGGCTCGGCATCCGGTGCCGAGGCGGGCGCGACGGGGAGCGACGTCGCGGCAGCGGCGTCGGGCCTGGCTCCGCTGCCGACGCGCAGGATCGCCAGGCCCAGTGCAGCAACGAGGAGCAGCACGCCGGCCACGACGCCCAGCACGACGCGTGAGCTCGACCGAGGGTGCACGGCCCCCATGGTCGCGGCTCGCGAGGGTGCCGGGGCGAGGTGGTCGAGGTGCGGACAGGCGCGACCGTCAGCCCGCGATCTCCGCCTCGCTGCGCAGGATGCAGAACTCGTTGCCCTCCGGATCGGCCAGCACGACCCAGCCGGTGCCCGGCCCGTGGATCCCGCGCAGGTCGTCGACCTGGGTCGCGCCGATGCTCAGCGCCCACTCGACCTCCTCGTCGCGGGTGCGCTCGGAGGGGCGCAGGTCGAGGTGGAGGCGGTTCTTGCCCTGCTTGGCGTCGGGGACCTCGATGAACAGCAACCGGTGGCCGCCGTCCGGCCGCTGGATCATGCACTCCACGTGATCAGGCTCGTTGGGGTCGTCGGGCAGGTCGACGTACCCGAGCAGCTGCTTCCACCACTCGGAGAGGTCGTAGGCGTGCGCGCAGTCCACGGTGGTGTGCGAGATGAAGGAGGTCACGGCGACGACCCTGCACGCGATGACCCGAGCGCGCACCTGCTTTTCGATCGTCTCAGCGGGCTCGGCCGGTGTCGGCGCGGCGGTGGCTCGGCCCCTGGTCGCTGTGCAGGTCGAGGGCGGTGTTGACGATCCCGAGGTGGGTCAGCGCCTGTGGGAAGTTGCCGACCAGCCGCTTCTGCTCCGGGTCGTACTCCTCCGACAGCAGGCCGAGGTCGTTGCTCAGACCCAGCACGCGCTCGAAGATCTCGCGGCCCTTCTCCTTGCGCCCGGTGAGCAGGTAGCTGTCCGCGAGCCACAGCGTGCAGGGCAGGAAGGTCGCCTCCCCCGGCGGCAGGCCGTCCACCTTCTCCGACTGACGGGTCATGCTGTAGCGGCTCACGAAGCCGTCACGACACAGCTCGTCGCTGATCGCGTCGATGGTGCCGCGGTAGCGCTTGTCGGAGCCGGGCAGGAAGCCGACCGATCCGATCAGCAGCACCGAGGCGTCCAGGGCGCGGGACCCGTAGTACTGCGTGAACGTGTTGCGGTCGGCGTCGTAGCCGCGGTCGCAGACCTCGTCGTGGATCTCCTGGCGCAGGCGCTTCCACTGGTCGACCGGCCCGGGCAGGCCGAAGTCCTCGACCCCCCGCACGGCGCGGTCGACGGCCGCCCACGCCATCACCTTGGAGTGGACGAAGTGCCGGCGATCGCCGCGCATCTCCCAGATGCCGTCGTCGGGTTCGCTCCAGTGGCCCTCGAGGAAGTCCAGCAGCACCTGCTGGACGCGCCAGGCGGTGTCGTCGGGCGGAATGCCGTGCGTGCGCGCCTGGTGCAGCGCGTCCATCAGCTCGCCGTAGACGTCGAGCTGGAACTGCTCGGACGCGGCGTTGCCGATGCGCACGGGCGACGACCCGGCGTACCCCGGGAGCCAGTCGAGCTCGTGCTCGGTCAGGCGTCGCTCTCCCTCGACCCCGTACATGAGCTGCATCTGCTCCGGTCGGCCGGCGACCGCGCGCAGCAGCCATTCACGCCAGGCCTTCGCCTCGTCCTCGTAACCGGCCTGGAGCAGTGCGAGGAGGCTGAAGGTGGCGTCCCGGATCCAGCAGTACCGGTAGTCCCAATTGCGTACGCCGCCGAGCTGCTCGGGCAACGACGTCGTGGGCGCTGCGACGATGCCTCCGCTCGGCTGGTAGGTCATCGCCTTCAGCGTGATCAGCGAGCGTACGACGGCGTCGCGGTAGGGCCCGTCGTAGCCGCACCGGGAAGCCCAGCCGTGCCACCACTTCTCGGTCTGCCTGATCGCCTTGCCGACGTCGAGGTGCCGGGGCGGCAGGTCACGAGGCTCGGACCACGCCAGCCGAAACTCGGCGTGCTCGCCGGCTGACAGGGCGAACTCGGCGACCAGGTCGCTGTCGCGGCGGTCGTGCGCGACGTCCGAGTCCAGCGTCAGGGTGTCGGGCCCCGCCAGCGCCGTGCTGCGCCGGCCGACGTCGCGGATCCAGGGCACGACCTTGCCGTAGTCGAGGCGGATGACCAGCTCGCTGCGCATGGTGACCCGGCCGGACAGGCACTCGACACGGCGCACGACTTCCGGGTGGTCGGCCCGGACCGGCATGCAGTCGATGACCCTCACCGTGCCCTCGGCGGTGGTGAAGTCGGTCTCCAGCACCAGCGAGTTCTCGCGGTAGCGCCTGTCGGTGGCCCGATGGCCGCCGGCCGGCGCCAGCAGCCACCGGCCGTGGCCCTCGTCGCCCAGCAGTGCCGCGAAACAGGCGCCCGAGTCGAACCGGGGCAGGCACAGCCAGTCGATCGACCCGTCGTACCCAACGAGAGCGGCGGTCTGGGTGTCACCGATCAGTCCGTAGTCCTCCAGCTGCAGTGCCATCGGCGGACCTCACCCACGTCCTGCTCGGGCTTGCGTCTTCTCAGGGCTCACAAACCGGGCACGTACCCTGCGATCGGCGCCATGATGCGCAAGCGCAACCATTGCGGGCGCGCAACGAACTCGGCGGCCGCATCGACCTCACACCGCCCAGGGACCCTCCGGCGCCTGCACGCGCGCCTCGTCGGCCTCCTGGTCGGTCAGCTTCTCCTGACTCTGCCGCTCGGCCTCGACGCGGCGGAGGTAGTGGTCGACCTCCTCGTCGATGCGCTCCTGGTCCCAGCCGAGCACCGGAGCCATCAGCTCGGCGACCTGCGGGGCGCACAGCACGCCGCGGTCGAAGGTCTCGATCGAGACCCGGGTACGCCGGGTGAGGACGTCGTCGAGGTGGCGGGCGCCCTCGTGGGTGACGGCGTACACGATCTCGGCGGACAGGTAGTCGGGCGCGTGGATCAGCGGCTCGGCCAGCTCCGGCCGGTCGACCAGCATCGGCAGGATCTCGTCGACGAGGCCGCCGTAGCGGCCGAGCAGGTGGTCGATCCAGCCGACGTCGAGCCCGGACGTGCGGGCGAGCGCCACCCGCTGGTTGGTGCGTGTCTCGAAGCCCTGGGCTCCCAACAGTGGCACCCGGTCGGTGATGCTCGGGCCGGGGTCACCCACGGTGCGGCGCAGCGTGCGCGCAGCCATGTCGACGGCGTCGCGCGCCATCACCCGGTACGTCGTGAGCTTGCCACCCGCGATCAGCACCAGCCCCGGGACCGGCGCGACCACGGTGTGCTCACGGGAGATCTTCGACGTGGCCTCGACCTCGCCCTTGAGCAGCGGGCGCAGGCCGGCGTACACGCCCTCGACGTCGTCGTGGTCCAGGGGCGTGCGGAGCAGCGTGTTGACGTGCCCGAGCACGTAGTCGATGTCGGCCCTCGACGCCGCGGGGTGCGCGAGATCAAGCTGCCAGGGGGTGTCGGTGGTGCCGATGATCCAGTGCCGACCCCACGGGATCACGAACAGCACGGACTTCTCGGTCTTGGTGATGAAGCCCGCCTCCGACCGGATCCGGTCGCGCGGCACCACCAGGTGGATGCCCTTGCTGGCCTCGACGTGCAGCGCTCCCTGTCCGCCGACCATCTCCTGGATCTCGTCGGTCCAGACGCCGGCCGCGTTGATCACGACGCGGGCGCGGACCTCCAGGTCCACGTCGTTCTCCAGGTCCCGAGCGCGTACGCCGATCACGCGGCCGCCCTCGTGCAGGAACCCGGTCACCTTGGCCCGCGACGCCAGGTGCGCGCCGTACGACGCAGCGGTGCGGGCGATCGTCACCACCAGGCGCGCGTCGTCGACCTGGCAGTCGTAGTAGCGGATCGCGCCGGCGAGCTCGTCGGTGCGCAGGTCCGGGGCCATCCGGGCGACCTGCCGGCGGAACAGGTGCTTGTGCTTGGGCACGCCCATGTCGTACTTGCCCGCCATCGCCATGGCGTCGTAGAGCGCGACTCCGGCACCGACGTACGGCCGCTCCCAGGTGTGGTGAAGCGGGTAGAGGAACGGCACCGGCCGGACCAGGTGCGGCGCCAGACGGGTCAGCAGCAGGCCGCGCTCCTGCAGCGCCTCGCGGACCAGCCCGAAGTCGAACATCTCCAGGTAGCGCAGGCCACCGTGGACCAGCTTGCTGCTGCGGCTGCTGGTGCCGCTGGCGTAGTCGCGCTGCTCGAGCACCGCGGTCGACAGCCCCCGCGACACCGCGTCGAGCGCGACCCCCGCGCCCACCACGCCGGCGCCGACGACGAGCACGTCGAGCGGGGTGCCGCCAGGCTCGGCGGTGGCTGCCATCGCATCGAGAGCCTTCGCTCGCTGGGCCGGCCCGAGGTCGGTCGCGATGGTCATGGGACCAGTCTTCCACCCGTCCCCGATCGCCCGCGGGCTTACTGGACGACGACCTCGATCCGCTGGAACTCCTTGAGCTCCGTGTAGCCGGTGGTGGCCATCGCCCGGCGCAGCGCCCCGACGAGGTTCATGGTGCCGTCGGCCACACGCGACGGACCGAAGAGGATCTCCTCCAGCGTGCCGACGCTGCCGATCTCGACGCGTTCGCCGCGCGGCAGCTCGGTGTGGTGCGCCTCGGCGCCCCAGTGGTAGCCCTGGCCGGGCGCGTCGGTGGCGCGGGCGAGCGGGCTGCCGATCATCACCGCGTCGGCGCCGCAGGCGATCGCCTTGGCGATGTCGCCGCTCTTGCCGATCGAGCCGTCCGCGATCACGTGCACGTAGCGGCCCCCGGACTCGTCGAGGTAGTCGCGGCGCGCGGCCGCGACGTCGGCGACCGCGCTGGCCATGGGTACGGCGACCCCGAGCACCGTGCGCGTCGTGTGCGCGGCACCGCCTCCGAACCCGACCAGCACGCCAGCCGCGCCGGTGCGCATCAGGTGCAGCGCGGCCTGGTACGTCGCACAGCCGCCGACGATCACCGGCACGTCGAGCTCGTAGATGAACTCCTTGAGGTTCAGCGGCTCGGCCTGGCCCGACACGTGCTCGGCGCTGACCGTGGTGCCGCGGATCACGAACATGTCGACCCCGGCGTCCACGACCGTCTTGGCGAACTCCTTGGTGCGCTGCGGCGACAGCGCTCCCGCGACGGTGACACCGGCATCACGGACCTGCTTGACCCGCTCGGTGATCAGCTCGGGCTTGATCGGCTCGGCATAGACCTCCTGCATCCGGCGGACCGCGTCGTCCGCCTCGAGCTCGGCGATGCCGGCGAGCAGCTCGGTCGGGTCGTCGTACCGGGTCCAGAGGCCTTCGAGGTTGAGCACGCCCAGACCACCGTGGCGACCGAGGGCGATCGCGGTCTCCGGGGAGACCACCGAGTCCATCGGGGCCGCCAGGATCGGCAGCTCGAAGCGGTAGGCGTCGATCTGCCAGGCGGTCGACACCTCCTCCGGGTCGCGCGTCCGTCGGCTCGGGACGATCGCGATGTCGTCGAAGGAGTACGCCCGGCGGCCCCGCTTGGCGCGGCCGATCTCGATCTCAGTCACCGAGGGATTGTCTCATTCGCCGACGAGGTGGTGGGACATCGCCGACGCCGGGGCGACCGCGGCCGCCTCGACCCGTCGACCGAGCACGACCTCGAGGGCGACGAGGAACGCCGCGAGGACGAACGGGATCGGCCCCACGCCGAAGAAGGCACCGAGCAGTCCGAGCGGCGGCCACACGCCGAGCATCCACCGCGGCACGAGGCCCGCGCGCCACGAGCCCGCGGCCAGGAGAGCGAGGCCGACGAACGTGCCGAACGCGCACAACACGTACGTCGGTCCCCAGCGCAGCTCGGCGCCGACGACGACGGAGGCCATGCACTGCACCACGAGCTCGACGATGCAGGCAACGAAGAGCCAGGTGCCCGCGGCGCCCAGCCTCCCGTCACGACCGTGCTGGAGCCGGTGGACGCCGACGGTGTGCAGCAGCAGGCCCGAGCCGAGCGGGAGCGCAGCCGCGGTGAGCCAGTAGTCGGCGGCGTACTTGAAGTCGCCGCCGTCGACGGTCTTCCAGAACAGGTACGTCGGGCACATGATCGCGATGCCGACGATGGCCACGGCCGCGCCCACCCGGGTGAGCCGAAGCCAGGTCGCGTCGTCGCGGACGGTGGGCCGAACGATCGTCTCGGTCATCTCGCTGGTCCTTTCGTGGAGGAGATGCCGAGACGCTAGGTCGCGGCGACGGGAGCGGTCGTCGCCCGCAGGAGCGATCCGCGTCCGCCGTCGGAGGTCATCCTCGAGGAGGACCCGCAGGGCGCCATCGGTCCGTAGGCTGTCGCGGGTGGCAGAGGTCCCACGCGCCGACGCGGCGGTCGCCGCCGGCTTCGTGCTGGCCGCACTGGGCGAGGCCGTGGTCGTCCATCACGCACATGCCGGGCTGCTCGCCTTCCACCTGGCCGGAGCACCCGTGCTCGCCGCGCTCGCGGTGCGGCGTACCCGACCGGCGGCCGCCGTGGCTCTGGTCGGAGGAGTTGCCGCCGGCGCGACGGTCCTCCAGCTGAGGATCTGGCCCGGCTCCGACGACAGCGGCGGAGTCTGGGTGTTCGCCCTCCTGCTCGCCTGCTACTCCCTCGGTCGTCATGGTCGCGGGCGCTCGGTCGTCCTCGGTGGCGTCGTGCCGCTGCTGGTCGTCCTCGCTGCGGACCTGACCACGATGCACGGGTGGGAGCGAGTCAGCGGCATCCTCTTCGTGACCACCTTCATCGGTGTCCTGCCGACCGCGGTGGGGCGGATCGTCCAGGCCCGACGCGACCGGTTGGCCGAGCTGGACGCCCAGCACGATCGGATCCTGGACCAGCTGGCCGCCGAGCGCGAGTCGGCCGTCCTGGCCGAACGCCTGCGGGCCACCGAACGGCTCCAACCGGCGCTGCTGGACGGCATGCGCGCGCTTGCCCGGGACGCCGAGGCGGGGGCCGATGCCGCGCAGATCGAGCACGACGCCCGCGACCTGCTCCGACGTACGCGGGAGGAAGTGGTGGCGCTGACGGCGCCGCTCGAGGCGCCGGCCGACGACTGGCCGGCCGCACCGCTGGCCCCACGAGGCGAGTGGTTGCGGCGGGCGGCCCAGCCCTGGACGGTGCTCGCCGCGGGCGCCGTCACCACCGGGCTGGCGCTGGAGTCGACCGCCACGCTGCCCTTGCACACGGCGAGTTGGCTCGCCCTGGTCGGCAGTGCGGCCGTCGGCGCGCCGCTCGCGCTGGTCTCGTGGCGGCCGCTCGCTGCGATCGCCGCCTCCTGGTGCGCAGCGGTGGCGTTCTCCCGGCTCGTCGCCCCGCTGGACGGAACGCTCAGCGGGACGGCGTTCGCGCTGCTCGCCGCGTTCGCGGTCGCGGCACTGTCGCGGCGTCGGCCCGCCATCGTCGGCCTGGCGGTGTGCCTGGTCGGCCAGGTGGTGGGCGTCGGGGCCGCCGACCCGGTGGGCGAGATCCTGATCCTGCTGATCTGCTGGCTCGGCGGCGCAGCCGTGCACGAGGCGAGCCGGCTCGTCGAGCAGAGCCGGGTCAACCATGCGGTGCTGGCCGGCCAGCAGGCGGCGGCCCGACAACGCGCCGTCGTGGAGGAACGGCTGCGCCTCGCCCGCGAGATCCACGACCAGCTCGGCCACAGCCTCACCGTGGTCGCTCTGCAGGCCGGCGCCGCCCGGCGCGTGGCGGTGCGTGACCCGGACCGGGCGCGCGCGCTGATGGCGACGATCAGCGCCGCAGCGCGCGACGGTGTGACTGCCCTGGACGCCCCGCGCAGGACGGCCCGGCTCACCGACCTCCTCACCCGCACCGCGGCGACCGGCGTCACCCTCGAGCACGACGTCGAGGACGCGGAGCTGCTCGACGATGCCCGGCACACCGTCGTCGTGCGGCTCATCCAGGAGGCCCTGACCAATGTGCTGCGGCACGCGCCCGGCGCGGCAGTCGTGGTCGCCGTACGCCGAGAGCCCGACGCGTACGTCGTCGAGGTCGCCAACAGTGCACCGACCCACCCGCCGGACTCGCCCGGTACCGGCCGCGGTCTGGCCGGTATCCGGGAACGCGTCGCCGCCGTGGCCGGACGGGTCGAGTGGGGCCCGCGGCCGGACGGCGGGTTCTCGCTGTGTGCCGTGCTGCCGGAGCCGTCGGCGACCGAACCCGGACCAGTGACCGCGTCGGTAGGAGCTGTCCGGTGAGCACGATCCGGGTCGGCATCGCCGACGACCAGCCGCTGGTCCGAAGCGGTCTCAGGACGATCCTCGAGGTGGAGGACGACCTCGTCGTCGTGGGCGAGGCCTCCGACGGGGTGGAGGCCGTCGACCTGACCACGACGTCGACCCCGGACGTGCTCCTGCTCGACGTCCAGATGCCGGGCCTCGACGGCCTCGGCGCCCTGTCCCGGCTCGTGGCCGCCGACGTCCCCACGCGCGTCCTGATGCTGACCACGTTCGACCTCGACGCCTACGTCTACGAGGCCATGCGCTCGGGTGCATCGGGGTTCCTGCTCAAGGACATGCCCGGCGAGGACATCGTGAGCGCCGTACGCCAGGTCGCCCGCGGGGCCGACGCGCTGCTGGCACCGGCCGTCACGCGGCGGCTCGTCGACCGGTACACCAGCGCGCGCCCACCGGCTCGGACGCCGGGCCTCGATCATCTGACCCCGAGGGAGCGGGAGGTGCTCCGCCTGATCGCAGCCGGGATGTCGAACGCCGAGATCGCGGCCGAGCTCTTCATCGGCGAGACCACCGTGAAGACCCATGTCGCCCGCGTGCTGATGAAGCTCGGCCTGCGCGACCGGGTGCAGGCCGTCGTCCTGGCCCATGAGTCAGGGCTGATGGGCGGCTGAGCGTCAGCGATGACGCCTACGATCCGACGATGAGGTCGCGCAAGCCCACGTCACTGGACTGGCTGGTGCCCGGCGCGCTCCTCGTCACCACGGCCTGGGTGCTGTGGCACGGGCTCGTGGCCCTGCCCCAGCGGTACGACGCGCTCCAGTCCCGCGGCGTCCCGGTGCGAGTCAGCCTCGTCGAGTGCGGTTCCGGCAAGGGGGGCGACAGCCACGGTTACGGCTGCCTGGTGCGGACCGACTACCGCGGCAGCGTGCGCCAGTGGCGGGTGGACCGGAACGTCCGGGCCGAGACCGGAGCGGACGGCGAAGCGGCCGGACTGGTCGATCCACGGCATCCGGGCAACTCGGCGCTCGTCGATGATGTGGCTCGACGGACCGGGACGGGCGGTCGCGCAGTGCTTTTCGCAGGCTTGTGCCTGGCGTTGTCCGTCCTGACCGGAGCCCTGACCGTGCGGAAGCGACGGCGACCAGTCGGCTTCGGACGCCAGCCCAGCTGAGCACCCCACGCTCCGGCACACTGGCGGGATGGCAGGCATCGGCGGGCTCACCGGCTGGATCGGCACCGCACTCTCCGCACGCGACCCACACGCGCTGGCCCAGTTCTACAGCGCTCTTCTCGGCTGGGAGATCGGCGAGGACTCGCCGGAGTGGGTGACGATCCGGATGCCCGGCACGACCCACTACCTCGCGTTCGCGGTCGACGAGCATCACGAGCCGCCGGCGTGGCCGTCACGCCCGGACGAACCGACGATGCAGGCGCACCTCGACGTCGGCGTGAGCGACCTCGCTGTCGCGGTGGAGGACGCGGTCAGCCTGGGCGCCACCGTCGCGGCGTACCAGCCGCAGGACGACGTCCGGGTCATGCTCGACCCGGCCGGCCACCCGTTCTGCCTCTACCTCGACGATTGAGGGCCTATCGACCGGTGTAGTTGGGCGCCTCGACCGTCATCTCCACGCCGTGCGGGTGGCTCTCGGTGAGCGATGCCGAGGTGATTCGGACGAACTGGCCCTTCTCCTGCAGCTCCGGGATGGTGCGCGCGCCGACGTAGAACATGGACTGGTTCAGCCCGCCGACGAGCTGGTGGGTGACCGCGGACAGCGGGCCGCGGTAGGCCACCTGGCCCTCGATGCCCTCCGGCACGATCTTGTCGTCGCTGGTGACCTCGGCCTGGAAGTACCGGTCCTTGGAGTAGGACTTCTTGCCGCGGCTCGACATCGCGGCGAGCGACCCCATGCCTCGGTAGGACTTGTACTGCTTGCCGTTGACGAAGACCAGTTCGCCGGGGCTCTCCTCACAACCGGCGAGCAGGGAGCCGACCATCACGGAGTCGGCCCCGGCCACGATCGCCTTGGCGATCTCGCCGGAGTGCTTCAGGCCGCCGTCGGCGATCACCGGTACGCCGGCCGGCTTGCACGCGAGGCTGGCTTCGTACACCGCGCTCACCTGCGGCGCGCCGACGCCGGTCACGACGCGGGTCGTACAGATGGAGCCGGGCCCGACGCCGACCTTGACGGCGTCCGCGCCCACGTCGATGAACGCCTGCGCACCGGCGCGGGTCGCCACGTTGCCGCCGATGACCTGCACGTGCTTCGTGGCGGGGTCGGACTTCAGCCGGCCCACCATGTCCAGCAGCAGCCGGACGTGGCCGTGCGCGGTGTCGGCGACCAGGACGTCGACGCCGGCCTCGATCAGTGTGGTCGCGCGCTCCCAGGCATCGCCGAAGTAGCCGATCGCCGCGCCGACCATCAGCCGGCCGTGGTCGTCCTTGGAGGCGTGCGGGAACTGCTCGGACTTCACGAAGTCCTTGACGGTGATCAGACCGGCCAGACGGCCCTCGGCGTCGACGATCGGCAGCCGCTCGCGCTTGTGCTGGCGCAGCAGCACCGTGGCGTCCTCACGGGAGATCCCGACCGGCGCGGTGATCAGCGGCATCGGGGTCATCACCTCGTCGACCTTGGTGGTCGCCCACTCCGCGACCGGCGTGAACCGGAGGTCGCGGTTGGTGATGATGCCGAGCAGGCGGTTGTCGAGGTCGACCACGGGGAAGCCGGAGATGCGGTACTCCCCCGCCAGCTGGTCGAGCTGCTCGAGCGTCGCGTCGGGCCCGATCGTGACGGGGTTGGTGATCATCCCGGTCTGCGTGCGCTTGACCAGGTCCACCTGGTAGGCCTGGTCGGCGATGGAGAGGTTGCGGTGCAGCACGCCGAGGCCACCCTGACGGGCCATCGCGATCGCCATCCGCGACTCGGTCACGGTGTCCATGGCCGCACTGACCAGCGGCACCTTCAGCGAGATCTCCCGGGTCAGCCGGGTGGTCGTGTCGATCTCGCTCGGGTTGAGGTCGGAGTACCCGGGGACGAGCAGGACGTCGTCGTAGGTGAGGCCGAGAGCGGCGAACTTCGGCGGGACGTCGGTGGGGCCGGAGGTCATGCTCCAGTCTAACGAGGAACCAGGTCTCCGACCGGACGGACCCCGGCCAGGCTGACGTGCACCCTGAGGCCTTGCTCGGTGAGCCGAATCCGCCCGCGCATGCCCGCCGCGGCCAGCACCGGTACGACGCCCTCCTCGCTGGCCGGCGCGAGCAGGACCATCTCGGTCGCGCCGTGCGTGACGGCGATCCCACTGAGCCGGCGCAGCAGCTGGCGCCCGATGCCGAGGCGTCGCCAGGCCGGCGCGACCTCGAGGCTCGCCTCGACCGCACCGTCGACCACGGCGTGCAGGCTGCCGGCGCCGACCACGTGCTGGCCGATCCGGGCGACCACGCCGGCGTCGTCGACGTCGTACTCGACGACCGAGGTGGAGGCCGGAGCCGGGGGCGGCACAGCGGTGGACCGCCCCCGGACGGCCATCTCGGTGAGGACCTCGGCGCGGACCTGCTCCGTGGCGGACCACGAGACCCGCGGACCGAGAAGACCCGTCAGCGCGGAGGGAAGGCTGTCAGGGTCATCCATCACCGTCATCGCGGCGCGCAACCACGCCGTCGGCTGGTCGACCAGGTCGTGAGTGGCGCAGGGGACGACGCTCACCTCGTCTCCTCCCGCGCCACTCACGAGCTCCACGACGGCCGCAGCCGTCCAGGAGTCGGGTGTCTCCACGACGAGGTCGTCGGTCACCGCTCCCAGCTCGGGGTAGATCTGCAGCGCGAGGATGTTCACCCGGGCGTCGCCGCAGTGCTGGGCAAGGCGCGCCAGCGCGCCCGGTGAGTCGGCGAGCCTGGTGCGTACCCGGTAGAACATGGCCCCGAGTCTGGCGTCCGGGTGTTGCCGGTCGACTGCAGCCCGGTTACACGCAGATCAACAAGCGCTCACAGGTGACAGACTCCACCCATGGACCCGCTCCAGGGCCAGCACAGCGACCGGGTCGTCGCAGCGTTCCGCGCGGTTCCCCGGGAGGAGTTCCTGCCGAAGGCGTACCGCGGCCGGGCCTCGTACGACGGCCCGCTCCCGATCGGCCACGGGCAGACGAACTCCCAGCCGCGCACCGTCGAGGCCATGCTCCGTCTGCTCGAGGTCGAACCGGGGCAACGAGTGCTCGACGTCGGCGCCGGGTCCGGCTGGACGACCGCGCTGCTCGCGTACCTGGTCGGGCCGACCGGTCTCGTGGTCGGAGTGGAGCTGGTGCCGGAGCTCGCCGCCTGGGGCGAGCAGAACGTACGACGCACCTGCGGGGGCTGGGCATCGGTCCGGGAAGCCCGACCGGGCGTGCTCGGCGTACCGGAGCTGGCGCCGTACGACCGGATCCTGGTGTCCGCCGAACCGGGCAGGATGCCCACCACGCTGCTCGACCAGCTCGCCGACCCGGGTCGGATGGTGCTGCCGGTCGCCGGCGTGATGACCGTGGTCGAACGGTCCGAGGGCGAGGACCGGACGACGCGGCACGGTCACTACCGGTTCGTGCCGCTCAGGTGAGCCGGGTCAGCTCCGCGCCGTCGGGCCAGAGCGGCCGGGTCGACCCCTCGCGCGACGCCCCGCTCACTGGGATGCAGGCACCGGCTCCGTTGCCGGCCTGACCGGCTCCTCCCGGGGCTCCCATCCCGGCGGACCGAAGAGGTAGCCGAGGCGGTCCCGCCAGCGGTCGGCCGCGCGTACGTCGCGCCAGATCCGCGCGTACTCGCCGTACTGGAGCCGCACGAGGTTGTAGGTGCCGACCGGCTTGGTCAGCCCGTACGTCGGCCGGTGCACCTCGGGCTGGAAGGTCCCGAACATCCGGTCCCACACGATGAAGATGCCCGCGTAGTTGCGGTCGAGGTAGAGCGGATCGGAGCCGTGGTGCACGCGGTGGTGGGAGGGGGTGTTCATCACGAACTCCACCGGACGCGGCAACCGGTCGATCAGCTCCGTGTGCGTGAAGAACTGGTAGATCAGGTTGAGCCCGTAGGCCACGTAGATCGTCCAGGGCGAGAAGCCCAGGAACGGCAGCGGCAGCCAGAAGAAGAACTCGAACCACGGGTTCCACTTCTGGCGCAACGCCGTCGCGAAGTTCATGTACTCGCTCGAGTGGTGCGCCTGGTGTGCCGCCCAGCCGATGTTGACCCGGTGGACGAACCGGTGCGACCAGTAGAACGACAGGTCGACACCGCCGATCAACAGCGCCCAGTACCACCACGTGCCGGTGGGGAGCTGCCACGGCGCGACGTACACGAAGACCGCGGTGTAGACGAAGAACGAGCCGACCTTGAGCGCCAGGGTGAACGCCAGCGAGACCAGGCCCATCGAGATGCTCGTGCCGGCGTCCTTGGCGTGGTAGCCGGTGACGCCCCGGTTGTCGAAGGCCGAGTCGTGGTCGAGCCACTTCAGCGCGGCCAGCTCGATGCCGATCGCGAGCAGGAAGAACGGGATCGCATAGGTGACCGGGTTCTTCATCGGGTCGAGCAGCTCGGCCATGACCTCTCCTCCAATATGACTGCCGGGTAAGTTACCACCGGTTCATATCGCTGGCTAGACTGCCGCGGTGACCACACGGAGCACGTTCTCGGGCACCTTCTCCGGCACGTCCTCGGCTGCCTCCCGGGCCCGCGCCGGCACGAAGGGCGTGGCCCGCGCCGAGCGCGAGTCCCAGATCGTCGAGGTGGCCACGCGTGCGTTCGGCACCTCGGGCTTCGCCGGCACGTCGGTGGCCGACGTGGCTGAGCAGGCGGGGATCTCCAAGCCGCTGATCTACAACTACTTCGGCTCCAAGGAAGGCTTGTACGCCGTGTGCGTCCGGCACGCCGCCGAGGCGCTCACCGCCGAGATCGAGCGGACCGCGGCGACCGGGAGCGTCGGCCTGGCCCGGGCGGTGATCACGCTGGACGGCATGTTCCGGCTGCTGGCCCCTCGGCCGTGGCTGTGGCACCTGGTCTTCGACCCGACGGCGCCGCGCGACGCGGAGACGCAGGACGTGCTCGCCGGTTACGAGAGCCGGATCCTCGCGTTCGGCACGGAGGGCGTCGCCGACCTGCTCCGCCTGGCGGGCAACGAGGACCCTACCGACACCGCGGCGATGCGGACGGTGTGGGAGAACGTCTTCCGCACGCTGGTCAACTGGTGGCTCGACCACCCCGACGAGTCTCCCGAGGCGATGACCGAGCGCTGCGTGCGCCTGTTCAGCGCGGTGTTCGGCGAGATCGACGTACCGGAGGACCTGCTCGTGCCGAGCGGTCCGGTCGCGAGCAGCCCGCGCCGACCCTGACCAGCACCATCTCGGCGCCCGGGCCCTGCTCGACACACGAAATGGCCGCTTCTCACACGGAATTCCATGCGAGAAGCGGCCAATTCACAGGTCAACTTGTGAAACCGCCCGGAAGGTCAGTGCCCGTGGCCGTGACCGTGCCCGTGACCGGCGGCGGCCTCGGGCTCCTCGTCCTCGGGCTTCTCGACCACGAGCGTCTCGGTGGTGAGCAGCATGCCCGCGATGGAGGTGGCGTTGGTCAGCGCCGAGCGGGTGACCTTGACCGGGTCCAGCACGCCCTGGGCGACCAGGTCGCCGTACTCGCCGGTGGCCGCGTTGTAGCCCGTGCCGGGGCCGGCCTCACGGACCTTGGCGACGATGACGTAACCGTTCTCGCCACCGTTCTCGGCGATCCAGCGCAGCGGCTCGTCGACGGCCTTGCGCACGATGCGCACGCCGACCGCCTCGTCACCGGAGAGGCCGAGGTCACCCTCGAGCGCGGACGATGCGTGGATGATCGCGGAGCCACCGCCCGCGACGATGCCCTCCTCGATCGCAGCACGCGTCGCGGACACGGCGTCCTCGATGCGGTGCTTCTTCTCCTTCAGCTCCACCTCGGTGGCGGCGCCGACCTTGACGACGCAGACGCCGCCGGCCAGCTTGGCCAGTCGCTCCTGCAGCTTCTCCCGGTCCCAGTCGGAGTCGGTGTTCTCCGCCTCGGCCTTGATCTGGCTGACGCGTCCGGCGACGGCCGACGGGTCGCCGCCACCCTCGACGATCGTGGTGTTGTCCTTGGTGACCACGACGCGACGGGCGGTGCCGAGGACGTCGAGCCCGACCTGGTCGAGCTTGAGGCCGACCTCGGGGGCGACGACCTGGCCACCGGTCAGGATCGCGATGTCCTGCATCATCGCCTTGCGGCGGTCACCGAAGGCCGGCGACTTCACCGCGACCGCGCTGAACGTGCCGCGGATCTTGTTCACGACCAGCGTGGAGAGCGCCTCGCCCTCGACGTCCTCGGCCAGGATGAACAGCGGCTTGCCGGCCTGCATGACCTTCTCCAGCAGCGGCAGC
>DATAKN010000133.1:0-5467 GCA_036261595.1 Marmoricola sp. | reverse complement strand
CTGCTGGACCGGGTGCAGCTCACCGTCGGTGGCCAGACCCTCGATGGTGGTCACCTCGTGACCGTCGGCCTGGACGGCGAGCACGTTGCACGACTTCACGCTGACGCCGTCGAGAAGGACCGTGCACGCGCCGCAGTTGCTCGTGTCGCAACCGATGACCGTGCCGGTCTTGCCCAGTCGCTCTCGCAGGTACTGCACGAGCAGGAGCCGGGGTTCCACATCGTCGGAAACTGAGCTTCCGTCCACGGTGAGGGTGATCGTTGCCATGCGCAGACGCTAGGCAGGCAAGGTTGGCATCTGGTTGGCGTGGACGGGCGCGGTCAGCGTGCCGCGGCCAGGCGGCCGACGAGAAGGGCCCGGGCCGGGTGCGGCGCACCACCGAGTCTGGCGAGGCACACCTCGATCACCTCGGTGTCGTACGGCGCGAGCTCGCAGTAGCGCAGGACGGCGAACGGCACCGGGTCGCTCAGCAGTGCCTCCCGCAGGGCCACGGCGACGTACTCACCGAGCTCGATGAGGGCGGGAGCGTTGGTCCCGGGCACCAGGTCGCCGCCGTACGCCGTCACCGCACCCAGCACGTCGCCGCGTCGGAGTCGGGTCAGGACCATGTCGACGTCGGTCTGCACCGGCATGGCCAGCCGGTAGGGCCGGGACGTCAGCTGCCCGCGCACGGCCTGGCGCAGGTGCGAGACCTCCGCCTTGAGCGTGGACACCGTGACCGCCTGGTCGCCGTACAGCAACGCGTGCAAGTGGTCGAGGGACAGGCCCGCCGGGTGCAGCGCGAGGAGGGCCAGGATCTCGGTCTGCCGACGGCTGAGCAGCAACCGCTCGCCGTCGAGGAAGGCCTCCGCGGTGCCGAGGAGCGTCATCGACAGGCCCGGCTCCGTCGGCGCGGCGGCCCCGGAGACCGCGGCGCGCGTGTGCGGCATCGCGGTCTCGATGAGCCTCGCCATCACCTGTGCCGTGGCCAGCCCGATCGGGTGCGTCCGGTCCCACGTCGTCGACAGGTCGATCACGCCCAGCTTCTCCCCGGTCACCGGGTCGTGGACCGGCGCGGCCCAGCAGACCCAGTTGTGGACGATCGAGGCGTAGTGCTCGGCACTGAACACCATCGCCGGTCCGTCGGTGCGCTGGGCGAGGTCGAGGGCGTTGGTGCCGACACTGGACTCGTCCCACCGTCCGGCGGCCACGAAATTCACCGACTCGGCCTTGCGCCGCATCACCCGGCCGCCGTAGGTCCACAGGATCCGGGTCTGGGGGTCGGTCACGGCGATCACGAGGTCGCCGTCCTCCGCCGTACGGCGCAGGTCGGCCTCCACCCGCGCCACGGCGACCCGCAGCGGCGAGTCGTCCCAGAAGGCCCGGGTCTCGTGCTCGTCGGCGAGCGGTGCCTCGCGGATGTCGCGCGTGCGCGCGGACTGCGAGCGCTGCCAGCTGTCCAGGATCTCCGGGCGCACCAGCGAGGCCGCCTCGTCGCCCCGCTCGACGAACGCGGTCCAGGCGCGCACCGCTTGGTGCCGGCGGCCGTGGAGACCAGCGCGCGGATCAGTCATGGCGCCCCTCGCGATCGATCCTGCGGCCACGGTATCCGGATCGGCAACCGACGGACAGATCAGTCGTGGTGGATCCTCCCCGCGGTGGCCGCGAGCGGCTCCCCCGAACCGCCCCAGCGACCGGCGATGATCTCCGCGGCGATGCTCACGGCGGTCTCCTCCGGCGTGCGGGCACCCAGGTCGAGGCCGATCGGCGACCGCAGCCGGGTCAGCTCCTCGGGAGTGAGTCCGGCCTCGAGGAGCCGCGCCAGCCGGTCCTCGTGGGTACGACGCGAGCCCATCGCGCCGACGTAGCCGACCTGCGGGAGGCGGAGCGCGACCTCGAGCAGCGGTACGTCGAACTTCGGGTCGTGCGTGAGCACGCAGATGATCGTGCGGGCATCGATCCGGCCGGCGTCGCGCTCGGCCTTCAGGTACCGGTGCGGCCACGACACGACGACCTCGTCGGCCTGCGGGAACCGGGTGTTCGTGGCGAAGACCGGACGGGCGTCGCAGACCGTCACGTGATAGCCGAGGAAGCTGCCGACGCGAGCCACCGCCGCGGCGAAGTCGATCGCACCGAAGACCAGCATCCGCGGCTTCGGCGCGAAGGCCCAGACGAACACCCGCATGCCCTCGCCGCGACGCTCGCCGTCGGGGCCGTAGGTCAGCGGCGCGCTGTGGCCGGCCGCGAGCAGACCGAGCGCGTCGTCGTGGACGGCGGCGTCGATCCGTTCGCTGCCGAGGGACCCGGTGACCGCGTCGGGTCGCACGATCATCCGGCGCCCGACGCGCGCCGCGTCCTGGTGCTCGATGACGACCGCGACCGCCACGGGTCGGCCGTCCGCGATCTCCTCGGCGATGTCGCCCAGCTCGGGGAAGGACTGCTGGTCCACCCGCTCGACGAACACGTCGAGGATGCCGCCGCAGGTCAGCCCGACGGCGAAGGCGTCGTCGTCGGAGACGCCGTACCGCTGGAGCACCGGTACGCCGGAGCCGAGCACCTCCTGACCGAGCTCGAAGACCGCGCCCTCCACGCAGCCGCCCGAGACCGATCCGACCGCGGTGCCGTCCGGGCCGACGAGCATCGAGGCACCCGGCGGCCGCGGCGCGGACTGGAACGTCGCCACCACCGTGCCCACGCCGACGCTCTCGCCCGCACGCCACCAGGAGAGCAGCTCCGACATCACCTCACGCATCGGCGATCACCTCCAGCAGCGTCGAGAAGGTGGCCATCGAGTGACCAGCCAGGAAATGGTCCACGTGCGGCAGCACCGCGCGCACCCCCTGCTGCAGCGGCCGGTAGCCGGCCTTGCCGCGGTGCGGGTTGACCCAGACGACCGTGTGCGCCAGTCGGTGCAGGCGTGCCATCTGCTCGCCCAGGAGGGTCACGTCACCGCGCTCCCAGCCGTCGGACATGACCACGACGACCGCGCCCCGGGCCAGGCCGCGGGCACCCCACCGGTCGAGGAAGCCGCGCATGGTCTCCCCGAGCCGGGTGCCGCCCGACCAGTCCGGGACGGTCTCGCCGGCGGCCACGAGGGCCCGCTCGGGATCACGCAGCCGCATCGCGCGCGTGACCCTGGTCAACCGGGTGCCCAGCGTGAACACCTCCACCCCACCGGGGTCACCGGCCGTCGCGATGCGGTGCGCGAGCCGGAGCAGCGCATCGGCGTACTCGCTCATCGAGCCGGAGACGTCCACCAGCAGCACCACCCGGCGGGGTCTCGAACGACGTCGTCGCCAAGCGATGGTGGCCGGCTCGCCGAGCTGACGCAGTGAGCGGCGCAGCGTGCCGGAGCCGTCCACCGACCCACGACGCCAGGCCTCGTGCCTGGCGGTGGTGCGCATCGGGGTGGCGACGCGCAGGGTCGCGAACAGGCTGTCGAGGCGGCGCTTGTCGGAGGCCGAGAGCCTGGCGACGTCACGGTGCCGCAGCACCTCGACCGCGCTGGCCGCGGCTCGAGCCAGGTCCGCGTCCCCAGAGACCTCCCCGTCCTCCGCCTCGTCGACCATCGCCGTCGGACTCACCGGCGGAGGCTGGCTGAGCCGCGTGCGCGGCAACCCCTCACGCCGGTTGAACCAGGCGTCGAAGACCTGGTCGTACCGCGGCAGGTCGTCGGGTCCGGAGCACAGGGTGGCGCGACCGGCCCAGTAGGTGCCGCGCTGGTCGTCGAGGCCGACCAGCGCCACTGCGTCGAGGAAGGACTGCGCCCGGTCGGGCGTCACCGGTACGCCGCTCGCGGCCACCGCGCGGGCGAATCCGAGCAGCACCTCCTCGGGGGCGTGGACGGTGGTCATGTCGCGAGCATCCGGTCGAGCGCGTGCTGCACGCGGTCGGTGTCCTCGCGGTACTTCACCAGTGCGCCGAGGGTGCGGGCAGCCACTTCGAGGTCGAGCTCGGTGGCGCCGAGCAGCTGCAGCGCACGCGCCCAGTCGAGCGTCTCCGCGACACCCGGCGGCTTGAGCAGGTCGTCGCGGTCACGGAGCTGCTGGACGACCGCGACCACCTGCCGGGCCAGGGACTCGGCCACCTCGGGGGCGCGGCTGCGCAGGATCTGCACCTCCCGGTCCAGGCCCGGGTGGTCGATCCAGTGGTAGAGGCAGCGCCGCTTGAGCGCGTCGTGCAGCTCCCGGGTGCGGTTGGAGGTGAGCACCACCAGCGGCGGCGTACTCGCCCTGATCGTCCCGAGCTCGGGGATGCTGACCTGGTAGGTCGACAGCACCTCGAGCAGGAACGCCTCGAACTCGTCGTCGGCCCGGTCCACCTCGTCGACCAGCAGCACCGCAGGGCTCTCCTGCAGGGCGGTCAGCACCGGCCGGGCGAGCAGGAAGCGGGTGTCGTACAGGCTCTTCTCGGCCTCCTCGACAGCGGTGACCCCACCGGGTCCGCCCACCGCCTCGAGCGCACGCAGGTGGAGGATCTGGCGCGGGAAGTCCCAGTCGTACAGCGCCTGGGTGGCGTCGATGCCCTCGTAGCACTGGAGGCGAACCAGCGGCAGCTCCAGGGCCTCCGCCAGAGCCTCGGCCAGCGTGGTCTTGCCGGTCCCGGGCTCGCCCTCGAGCAGGAGGGGCCGCTCCATGCGCAGGGCCAGCCACGTCACCGTGGCCAGGGCGTCGTCCATGATGTAGCCCGTGCCGGCGAGCTTCCCGGCGATCTCACCGGCGGACCGTGCCTCCATGTGACGGAGGTTACCCAGCCCACGTTGGTCCGCGGTCGGCTCGACGACGGCACGAATCGATCAGCGATCGACGTCGCGACCGGTCGCGAGGTCGCCGCACTCCACCAAGGTGACGTCGTGGCCCGCGAGGTAGGCGCGGGCGCCCCGGTCACCGGTGGCGGAGGAGAGCACGCCGGGCCAGTGGTCGCGCCCGAGCAGGACCGGGTGACCCGGCACTCCGGCGTACGTCGCCCGCGCGAGCGCACCCGGGCCCTGACCGGTGGCGAGCACCCGCCGCACGACCTCGACCCCGACGTCGGGCAGGTCGACGAGGTGCACCAGGACCGCATCGACGGCCGGGACCTGTCCGAGGCCGGCCCGGAGGGACGCTCCCATGCCCTCGTCCCAGTCGTAGGCGACCACGATCCGCACCCCGGCCGGGACGAGTCCCCGGACCGTCTCGGCCTCGGCGCCGAGGACCACCGTGCGCTCGGGGCACCCGCCCTCCGCGAGGGCGTCCAGGGCGTGCGAGAGCCAGCCGTCGACCAGCGCCTTCGGGCCGCCGTACCGCCGCCCGGCACCGGCCGCGAGGAGGAGCCCGTGGACCGTCACGGGGTCAGCGTGACATGGCAACAGGGCCCCGGTCGTGAGACCGGGGCCCTGCTGATGTTCTTGCTGGACACTGATGAGGTTTCGACCCGCCGTCGCGGGTTCGCGAGCTCACCCGCGGGCTCGCTCAACCTCTTCGCGTCGTGACCCTGCTCGTTCCTCGCA
>DATAKN010000132.1:0-8199 GCA_036261595.1 Marmoricola sp. | reverse complement strand
CCGTTCGAGATCTCGCAGATCTCCCAGTAAGCATCAAGACGAGATCGAGGAATCAGACGTGACTGAGAACGTGAACGAGACCGTGGCCGACGGCGAGGTCGAGGAGACCTACGAGGCCAACGAGCAGGGCATCGCCTACTCGTCGGAGAGCGCGCCCAGCGCGGACACCCCGGCCCGCCCCGCGACGATCGCCCCCGCGGCCGCCACCGGCCGCCGCAAGGAGGCCGTGGCCCGCGTCCGCATCGTCCCGGGCACCGGCCAGTGGACCGTGAACGGCCGCACCCTGGAGAGCTACTTCCCCAACAAGCTGCACCAGCAGGTCGTGAACGAGCCGTTCGCGACCCTGCAGCTCGAGGGCCGCTTCGACGTGATCGCGCGCATCCACGGCGGCGGCATCACCGGCCAGGCCGGAGCGCTCCGCCTGGGCGTGGCCCGCTGCCTGAACGCGGTCGACCTCGAGAGCAACCGCCCGTCGCTGAAGAAGGCCGGGCTGCTCACCCGCGACGCTCGCGTGATCGAGCGCAAGAAGGCCGGTCTGAAGAAGGCGCGCAAGGCGCCGCAGTTCAGCAAGCGCTGATCGGAGTCCGCACCTTCATGGCGCGACTCTTCGGCACGGACGGGGTCCGGGGCCTGGCCAACGGTGTTCTCACCGCTGAGCTGGCCCTGGACCTCTCCGTTTCCGCCGCACACGTGCTGGCCGAGCGGGGCACCTTCTCCGGCCACCGGCCGTTCGCGGTGGTCGGGCGCGACACCCGCATCTCGGGTCAGTTCCTCGAGGCAGCCGTGGTCGCCGGCCTGGCGTCCGCAGGCGTCAACGTGCTGCTGCTCGGCGAGCTGCCGACACCGGCCGTGGCCCATCTCACCGGATCGCTGGGCGCCGACCTCGGGGTCATGCTCTCGGCGTCGCACAACGCGATGCCGGACAACGGCATCAAGTTCCTCTCCCGCGGTGGGGTGAAGCTCGACGACGCGATCGAGGTCGCGATCGAGCAGCGCCTGCGTGAGCCCTGGGACCGGCCCACCGGCGCCGACGTCGGCCGGGTGCGCACCCACGAGACCGCGATCGACGAGTACGCCGCCCACCTCGACGCCACGGTGTCCCACGACCTCGCCGGCATCAAGGTGGTCCTGGACTGTGCGCACGGGGCGGCGTCGGTGGCCGGTCCGAAGGCGCTGCGTGACGCCGGTGCCGAGGTGGTCGCGATCTGCGACCAGCCCGACGGCCTCAACATCAACGAGGGCTGCGGGTCCACCCACCTCGAAGTGCTGCAGAAGGCGGTCCTCGAGCACGACGCGCACGTGGGTTTCGCGCTCGACGGTGACGCCGACCGGTGTCTGGCCGTCGATGCGGCCGGCAACGTGGTGGACGGCGACCAGATCATGGCGGTGCTCGCTCTGGCGATGCGCGACCAGGGCCGGCTGCACGAAGACACCGTGGTCGCGACCGTGATGTCGAACCTCGGCTTCGTGCAGGCGATGACCGCGGCGGGCATCTCGGTCCGGCAGACGGCCGTGGGTGACCGGTACGTCCTGGAGGACATGAAGGCCGGTGGCTACACCCTCGGCGGCGAGCAGTCCGGCCACGTGATCATGAGCGAGCACGCGACCACGGGCGACGGGATCCTCACCGCGCTGCAGGTGCTGGACCGGATGGCCGCGACCGGCGCGTCGATCGACGAGCTGGCCGGCGTGATGGTGCGGCTGCCGCAGGTGCTGGTGAACGTGCCGGGCGTCGACAAGGCCCGCGCCGGCAGCGACCCGGCCCTCCTGGCCGCCGTCGCCGAGGCGGAGGCCGAGCTCGGCGAGAACGGTCGGGTGCTGCTGCGTTCCTCGGGCACCGAGCCGCTCGTGCGGGTCATGGTCGAGGCCGCGACCGCCGATCACGCGTCCGCGGTCGCCGACCGGCTGGCGGACGTCGTACGCGAGCGGCTCGCGCTCGGCTGAGGCCCGCTATCCGAGGCGGTCGGTCCAGGCGGGTTGCCACCACGCGACGACGACGAGGGTCATGTCGATGGCCACACCCCACAGGAGTCGTCGATCCCAGAAGACCACCAGGGCAGCGAGGGACGCGACAGCAGCCGTCATCGTCAGCATCGGCCAGATCGAGCCCAGGCCGGGGACGCCCCACACGGCGAGACCGGCCATGGCGAAACCGGCGACGACGAGGGCGCTGAGCACCGCCGCGACGGGCGTGCGGGTCGCCTCCGGCAGCAGCCACGACCGGTCGAGTCGGAACGGCCACGCCGGGTCGTCGTTCGGCACCCACCAGAGCAGGTGGACCAGGCCGTGCGCCACGAGGAGTACGCCCAGGAAGATGCGAAGCAGTGCGTCCACGGCTGGTGTCCCTTCGTAGACCTCGCACCAGCGTGCGATGGTGAGGCGCGCCCCCGCCAGAGGCCTCGGTCACCTACGGGACGACGAGGTCGCCCGATTCGGCCTACGCGGCCTCGCTGACGCGCGCCTCCTGCTCCTCGGTCGCCTCGTCGCCGTGGCCCGGCCACCAGGCAGCGTGCCCGATCAGCGCGGTCAGGGACGGCGTGAAGAACATCGCCATCACGAACGCGGCGATGAAGATGCCGAACGACAGCGCGAAGCCCATGGAGACGATCAACGTCTGTCCTCCGAGCATCAGCGAGGCGAAGGTGCCGGCCAGGATGACGCCCGCCGCCGCGATCGTCGGCCCGGCGTGCTTGACCGCCTCGGCGGCCGCCGCGCGCGGTGTCTTGCCGCTTCGGGCTTCCTCCCGCAGCCGGGCGACCATCAAGATGTTGTAGTCGGTGCCGAGGGCGACGACGAACAGGTAGATGTAGATCGGGAGCATGAAGATCAGGCCGTTCTCGCCCCGCAGGTGCTGGAAGACGATGACGGTCGCCCCCAGCGTCGCGCCGAAGCCCAGGCCCACGGACGCCATCAGGTACCACGGCGCGACGAGGCTGCGCAGCAGCAGGGCGAGGATGAGCATGATCACCACCGCCGCGACCGGGAACACGATCGAGTAGTCCCGGGCCATCGCCTTCTGCAGGTCGGCGAAGACCGACGTCGTACCGCCGACGTACGCGCGGGTGCCGTTCGGTGCCGCCGCATGGGCGGCGTCGCGGATCGGGCCCTTCACCGCCGCGAGCGCCGTGTCCGATCCGGGGTCGTCGCTGAGGATGACCGAGAACGCAGCGGCGGTGCCGTCCTTCGACATCTGACCGGGTGTCACCTGGGCCACGCCACTGGCCTTGGACAGGGCCTGCTGGAACGACGGAAGGGCTGCACTGTCGAGCTTGCCGCGGTCGGCCTGGAGGATCACCGGAGCCGGGTCGCTGGCTCCGGCGGGAAAGCTCTTCTGGAGCGTGTGGGTCGCGTCGGTCGACTCGACCCCCTTGGGCAGGGAGGAGCTGAAGTCGAACGTCGGGTTGAACCCGAGGGCGAAGACGGCCAGCACCGCGAGCACCGCACCCGAGGCGAGCGTGAAGCGGGCGGGCCGGGCGCCGAGGGCGTCGCCGATGCTGACGAAGCGGGTGCCCGTCGCCTCGCGCTTCCAGTTCTTCGACGGCCAGAACAGCGCTCGGCCGAGCAGCGTCATGACCGCAGGCACGAGCGTCAGCGCGGCGACGAGGGTCGTGGCGACCGCGATCGCCAGGGCCGGACCGATCGACCGGAAGATGCTCAGCGAGGACAGCACCAACGCCATGAACGCGACGATCACCGCACCACCGGCCGAGGCGATGGCCTCGCCGGCACGCTCCAGCGCCTGCCGCATCGCGGCGTGCTTCTCCTCACCGAGACGCAGCCGCTCGCGGTAGCGGAAGAGCAGGAACAAGATGTAGTCCGTGCCGATGCCGTAGAGCACCACCACGAGGATGGTCTCGATCGAGTTGTCGGCCTTCAGGTCGAAAGCCTCGTTGGCCCAGGCGATCAGTCCGGTCGCCACCTGGGAGACCAGACCGACGATGACGATCGGCATCAGGCAGATGATCACGCTGCGGAAGATCAGGGCCAGCAGCAGGACGATCAGCAGCACCGTGGCGAGGCCGACGATGGCGAGGGTCTTCTGGCTGGACTCCTGGGAGTCCAGGCTCTGCGGCGCCGGCCCGGTGGTCTTCACCTGCAGTCCGCTGTCGCGCACCAACGGCTTCAGGTCCTTGCGGAGCTGCTTCGCGTCGTCCATCGCCTGCGTGTCGTAGCCGTTCGCGCCCTTGGCGAGACCGACGATCGCGATCGCGACCTTCTGGTCCTTGGAGACCCCCGACAGTGCACCCTGCGAGAAGGTCTTCGTCCGGGTGAGCCGTTGATTGAGGGCGCTCACCACGTCACGGGCCTTCTGCTGGTCGGTGCTGCTGAGCGCTGCGCCGTCTGCCCGGTCGAAGACCAGGATGGCGCCGACCTGGCTGCTGGAGGGGAACTCCTTCTGCTGGATGGTGGCGGCCTTGATCGACTCGTAGTGCGCCGGGAGGAACTCCGACTCGTCCGAGGTGGAGGTCAGCTTGGGGGCGAAGGAGATGACCAGGACTGCCAGCACGATCCACGCGCCGATGACGATCCAGGGAAACCGGGTTACGAAACGACCCAGGGCAGCAAACATGGGTCGCAGCGTATCGATGGTCCGGCGTCGTCACGAAGGGGATTTCGCAACCCCTAGAGTCACTGGAATGAATTTCATTCTGGTCGACCGACCGGTTCCCGAGGTCGCGGTCGTGACGCTGAACCGGCCGGAGCGGATGAACGCGATGGCCTTCGACGTGATGGTGCCCTTCCGCGACCAGCTCGTCGCTCTGGGACGCGACAACAGCGTGCGCGCGGTCGTGGTCACCGGCGCGGGCCGCGGGTTCTGCTCCGGAGCCGATCAGGAGTCGGCCGGGACGCCGCCGTACGTCGAGGGGCTGACGCGTCCGACGTACGCGCTGCGCTCGATGGAGATGCTCGAGGACATCACGCTGACGCTGCGCCGGCTCCACCAGCCGGTGATCGCCGCGGTCAACGGGGCCGCCATCGGGGGAGGGCTCTGCCTGGCGCTGGCGTGCGACATCCGGCTGGCCGCGCCGGCGGCGTACTTCCGGGCGGCGGGGATCAACAACGGCCTCACTGCCAGCGAGCTCGGTCTGTCCTACCTGCTGCCGCGGGCGGTCGGCTCGTCGCGGGCTGCAGAGATCATGCTCACCGGACGCGACGTGGACGCCGAGGAAGCGGCCGCGATCGGGCTGGTCAGCCGTGTCGCCGACGACGTCGTCGCGGAGGCGGTGGAGATGGGTCGCCGGATCGCCGGCTTCTCCCAGCCGGGCATCGAGCTCACCAAGCGCACCCTGGTCACCGGCCTCGACGCCTCGTCGCTCGAGGGCCACATGCAGGCCGAGGGTCTCGGCCAGCTCTACCTGCGCATCCTCACCGACAACTTCGAGGAAGCGACGCGAGCCCGTAAGGAGAAGCGGGCGCCGCGGTTCCGCGATACGCGGTGACGCCTGCGGCGGGCTTGTGTGCCTGCGCCGCGGCCAAGCCCCTTGAGTGTTCGCGGACCGCGCCCAGCCCGTCCCACCGCGGTCAAGGTCGCCGCCCCGGGTGGTGGAGAACCTGGACGGTTTCACCAGCACTCGTGCGAGTCGGCCGGCTCGTGGCCCATCGCGCCCAGCCCGTCCCACCGCAGCAGCACACCGGCCACCCAGACCCGGTGACGTCAAGCCCGCCGCAGGCGACCTCAGCTCCTCCAGCGGCCCTCGTGGATCGCGTCCTCCAGCGGGCGCCGGTCTCGCCAGCCGTGGCGGACCAGGTCGGGTGTCTCCTGCAGGTGGGTGACCGGACCGACGCAGAGCCAGGCGATGGGTACGACGGGCTCGGGGATCCCGAGCAGCTCGGCGAGGAACTCCTTGCGGTAGAAGGAGACCCAGCCCAGACCGATGTCCTCGGCCGTGGCGGCGAGCCAGAGATTCTGGATCGCCAGGCAGGCCGAGAACAGGCCGGCGTCATCGATCGCGTGCCGGCCGAGCACGTGCGGTCCGCCGCGCTCGGGGTCGTAGGTCACGACGATTCCGAGGGCTGACTCCAGGATGCCCTCGACCTTGATCCGTTCGAACCGCTCCCGTCGTTCCGGCGGCAGGGAGCGGGCGAAGACCTCGCGCTCGGAGGCGACGTGGCGCTGGAACGCCCTACGGGTATCGGTGGACCGCACCAGCACGAAGTCCCACGGCTGGCTGTTGCCCACGCTGGGGGCGGCGTGGGCGGCGCGCAGGATGCGGTCGAGGACCTCGGGGTCGAGGGGCTCGTCGCTGAACTCGGCTCGGACGTCGCGCCGGCGGTCGATCACGTCGTACAGGGGATGCGTCACGAGGCGGAGCGTACGAGGATCGCGACGCAGTACTCATCGGTGGGCGGGGTCAGGTCGTAGCCGCCGAAGTGGTGCTGGACGCGCAGGCCGACCGCCTCGGCGTCGGCGACGAACTCGTCGTAGGGGTAGTCCCGCGCGCTGCCGTGCCGCTTGACGGGGTGGAAGCCGACCAGGATCCGGCCGCTCTCGGTGAGGAGGGCGGCGAGGGTCGCGAGCGCCCGCCGCTCGGTGTCGGGGGCCAGCAGCACGATCACGTTGCCGACGAGCACGACGAGGTCGAAGGCAGCGGGGTGCCCCGCCTGCTCGAGGAGCTCGGGCGTGAGGGCGAGGATGTCGGAGTGCAGCATCGGCAGGTCGGGGTAGTGCTCGGCGGCCATCGCGACCAGGTCCGGATCCTTCTCGGCGGCCACCACCCGGTGGCCTCGGGCCTGCAGGGCGGCGCCGATCCGGCCGAAGCCCGCGCCCGCGTCCAGGACCGTGGCGCCGCGCGGCAGGAGGGCGTCGGCGAGGCGGGCCTCGCCCTCCACGTCGGCGCCGGAAGCGATCAGCTCGGCGAAGTGAGCGGCGTAGCCGCCGGCGCCGCCCAGCTCCCAGCGGGTGGCGGGCAGGTCCTCGTGCGCTGACGTGTCGCCCATCGTCGCCTCACAGCTTCCGCAGGCGCACCCAGCGCACCGAGTGGTCGCGGCCCTTGCGCAGCACGAGGGTGGCGCGCGAGCGGGTCGGCGCGACGTTGTGGCTGAGGTTCGGTCCGTTGATCTCGTCCCAGATCCGGTTCGCCTCGGCGACTGCGTCGTCGTGGGAGAGGCCGGCGTACTTGGCGAAGTACGACGCCGGGTCGCGGAACGCGGTCTCCCGGAGGCGCAGGAACCGGTCGGTGTACCACTGCCGGATGTCGGTCGTGGCGGCGTCGACGTAGATCGTGAAGTCGAAGAAGTCGCTGACCGCGAGGCCGGTGCGCCCGTCGGGTCTGGCCTGGGGCGGCTGCAGCACGTTGAGCCCCTCGACGATCACGATGTCGGGCCGCTTGACGGTCACCTTCTCGTCGGTGACGTCGTAGGTGAGGTGGGAGTAGACCGGGGCCTCGACCTCGTCCTTGCCTGACTTGATGTCGATCACGAACCTCAGCAGCGCCTTGCGGTCGTAGGACTCCGGGAAACCCTTGCGGTGCATGATCCCGCGTCGTTCGAGCTCGGCGTTGGGCAGGAGGAAGCCGTCGGTGGTGACCAGCGCGACTTCGGGATGGACCGGCCAGTGCGCGAGCATCTGCTGCAGCACGCGGGCGGTCGTGGACTTCCCGACGGCGACCGAACCCGCGAGTCCGATCACGAACGGGGTCCGTGGGGGCTGCGGCTGGCGGAGGAAGTCCTCCTGGGCGCGATGCAGGGTGCCGGCCGCCTCGACGTACAGGCTCAGCAGGCGCGACAGCGGGAGGTAGATCTGTTGGACCTCGTCGACGTCGAGCTGGTCGCCCAGGCCCCGGACCCGCTCGACCTCGGCCTGGGAGAGCGGCTGGTCGGTGCTGGCGCCGAGCTCGGCCCAGGCGTCGCGGTCGAGCTCGACGTACGGGGAGGCCTCGTTGAGGTGTGGCTCTCGTGCGCCGCCGTTGGCCATGCCGGTGATTGTTCCAGCAGCCGTACGGCGGCGTTCTCCCGGCACCCGGCCCGGGACCGCGCGGAGAGGTGCGAGGGTGGCGGCGCCGTAGACTGCGGCCCATGTGCGGCATCGTGGGATACGTCGGGGAGCAGCAGGCGCGAGGCGTCGTGATCGAGGGTCTCCGGCGCCTGGAGTACCGGGGCTACGACTCCGCCGGCATCGCGCTGGTCGACGGTGGCACGCTCGCGATGGACAAGCGGGCCGGCAAGCTGGCGAACCTCGAGAAGGCGATCGAGGAGTCA
>DATAKN010000129.1:0-2251 GCA_036261595.1 Marmoricola sp. | reverse complement strand
AGGCGGCCAAGAGGGGTCCTTCCGAGGCACAAGTTGACGCGCGTCAGCCGACCACAAACCAGCCACCGGACAGGCGGGAGTGCATATGAGGGCAGACGCAAGGACAAAGACTACCCGATGGGCATGGCGAAAGCCAACACCCCAATTCGGGCGCCGGTCAGGGACCGGAGCGTCGTGCCGGGTGAAGCTGCCGCCAAGCATGAACCGGCGGCGTCCGCAGGTCAAGCACCTCCGCCGGATCGTGCGCGACGGCGGACGGTCAGTAGCTCTTGATGTTGTCGACCAGCCAGCTGCCGTCGCGGTGGACCATGGTGGCCACCACCCGGTCCTGGAAGGTGGTCGGCTGCCCGCCGGCCTTCACCGAGGTCTGGTTGACGAAGACGATCACGCGGACCCGGTCGCTCTCGGCGTCCATCACGGCCGTGTCGAGGACATCGGCCGTGACCACGGCCTGCGTCTTCTCGGCCGGGCCCGGAGACCCGTCAGGACCCTTGGTGAGGAGATCGTCGAAGTTCTTCACGTACTGCTTGCGGTACGACGGCGTCAGGAACTGCGCCGCCCGGTCGCGGTCGGCCTCCATGTGCCGGTAGTCGTAGGACAGCACGGAGGTCAGGGCGCGCTCGGCTGCGGACGAGGCGTCCGGGCCCGCGTTGAACACCTGCTCGCGGTCGTGCATGCGTACGCCGACGACGGCGGCGAGCACGATCGCCGCGACGGTGACCACCGCCAGCAGCGCGAGCACCAGTGTGGGGATCGCGGCGAGTCGGCCGAGCGCACCCCCGGCGCGTCGGTCGGCCGTGGTCGGTTCGGCGCCCTCCGCGGGGATCTCGACCGGCTCGACCGCCGGGATCGGCTCAGCGCCCGGGGTTGCCGCGACGTCCGCTGCCGGCTCGACCGCCGGGGCCGGCTCGGCTTCCGGGGTCTCGACAGGCTCGACCGGCGGGCTTGGTTCGACCGTCGAGGACGCCAGGCCGGCGTCGTACTCGGCGCGGCGTTCGGGGTTGAGCAGCACGTCGGCGGCCTCGTTGAACAGCCTGAACTGGGACGTGCCGGAGCCGGGCTCGAACTTGTCGGTGGCGTTGCGCCAGGCGGCCTTGATCTCCTCGGCGCTCGCGTCGCGCTTGACGCCGAGGAGGTCGTACCAGGTCGGATTGGTGCTCATCGGTCCCTCAGCTCACCGGGGTGAAGTCGTCGACGAGCCAGTCGCCGTGCACCTTGCGCAGCGCCACCGTCCACCGGTAGTGCCGCTCGGTGGTCCCGCCGCTGGCCTTCACGGAGCTGTCGTGGGCAACGAGGACGGTCGCGCTGTCCTGGTCGATGTCGGCGACGCCGCTGGCCAGGATCGTCCCGGTGCCCTTGAGCTCCTTGTCCAGACCGAGCTTCTGGAACTGCGCGAACTCGCTCTCGAACTTCGCCTTCTGCTTGGTGGTGAGCAGCTCTGAGACCTTCTTCTTGTAGCCCTCGACGTCGGAGGCATCGACGGCGTCCATCCGCAGGCAGAACTGCTCCGCGACGGCGACCGCCTGGTGCCGGGCGGCGTCCGACGGGATCGACTGGCCGCTGTTGGACAGCGAGAACGGTTCGTCGGTGAGGTGGGCGGAGCGGTAGAGCAGTACGCCGGCCACCGCGACGGACAGCGCGGTGAGCACGACGAGCGCGAGCGCGATGAGACCCCGGGTCCTCCCGGTCGTTGCCTGGCTCAAGCGATCACATCGCCGGCTTCAACAACAACGAGCTCCACGAGTCCTCCCACGACTGCTGGGCCGGGCCGCCGCCGTCCGCGGCGTTCGACTCCGAGCCCTGGTCGGCCCAGGTCGTCTTGCCCGTGGTCAGATCGTACGTGGCCACCGGTTGCCGCGAGGAGCGGTAGTCCGCGCCGACGCGGGGAGCGTTCTGGGCACCACGGGCGTTGCTCTGGCTCGCCGGCTCCGCGCAGTGCGCGTTCATGTCCATCGGCTTGTCACCCCGGTCGAGAGGAGAGCGCCACTGCTTGGGGTCGTAGCCCTGGTCGCAGACCGGGGGCGACTGATTCATGATCAGGCCGAAGCGGGCGTTGTAGACGTTTCCGCTCTTCGCGCTCACGGTGTACCCGGCAGCGACCTCGTAGGGATAGAGCACCAGGATCTGGCGCACCCCCGGCAGATGCTTGACCACGACCTCACCAGTGGTCACCAGGTTGTTGATCAACCCACCCAGATCCACCTGGTTCTGCTCCAGGAACGTCCGCAACTCATTCGCCGTCGCCGACCCG
>DATAKN010000124.1:0-7959 GCA_036261595.1 Marmoricola sp. | reverse complement strand
CCGAGCGCGATCCACTTCAGGAACCAGTAGAACAACCCAGACCTCCTCCGTCCCCCGCACCCTAGCCCCTCTGGGGTGCCCGTGAAACGATGAGGACGTCCTGCCCAGTCCGTGGGCGAACGGCCCGGCGGAGCCCCGCCGGCTCACCCTAAGCGAGGGATCCGTGGTGGCACTGGCACCGCACGCCGAACCGTTCCACAGTGACGGTGCACCCGACGCGGCCGGGCGCCGGATCGGGGTCCTGCTCAGCCACGGTTTCACCGGGTCGCCGGCCTCCATGGTGCCGTGGGGCAAGTATCTGGCGGAGCAGGGGTACGCCGTCTCGGTCCCGTTGCTGCCGGGCCACGGGACCGTCTGGCAGGACATGCTGCCGACGACCTTCACGCACTACTACGAGGCCCTCGAGCACGAGTTCGAGTCGCTGCGGGCTCGCTGCGACGTCGTCGTGGTCGGCGGGCTCTCGATGGGCGGCTGCCTCGCGATCTGGCTGGCCGCCAAGCACCCCCGCGACGTCGCCGGCGTGGTGCTCGTGAACCCCGCCGTGGCCAGCACCAACAAGCAGCTGCTCGCACTCCCCGCTCTGAAGTACGTCGTGAAGTCCATGCCCGGCATCGCCAACGACATCAAGAAGCCGGGCGTCTCCGAGCACGGCTACGACCGCACGCCACTGCGTGCCCTGCACTCGATGGTCGTCACGTGGAAGCAGGTCCGCGCGGACCTCCCGAAGGTGACCGCCCCGCTGCTGCTCTTCCGCTCCGCAGAGGACCATGTCGTCGACCCGTCGTCGGCCCGGATCATCCTGGGCAGCATCTCCTCGCGAGACGCCACCGAGCGGGTGCTGGAGAACAGCTACCACGTCGCCACGCTGGACAACGACGCGCCGCAGATCTTCGAGGAGTCGGCCGAGTTCATCCGGAGGGTCACCGCACCTTGAGCGGGGACACCGGTGCGGGCAACACGGAGCCTGGCAGGAACGGCGACGACGCCGACCGTCGGGCGCGCGAGGAGGCGGCCTGGCAGTCGATCATCGAGCACTACGGCGACCGCCCAGATGTCCCACCCCTCGAACCGCCCGAGCCGGCGCCGGAGCCGCCGCCGTACGAGCTGCCGGCCGAGCTCGGCCCACGATCCTGGATCCCGGCGGAGGCCGACGAGCGCTTCGTCCCCCCGCCCCCGCCGCCCGTGCCGCGACCGCGTGGTCTGCGCCTGGTGGCCTGGCTCGGCCTGTTCGGCGTCCCGACCGTGGTGCTGGTCTGCATCGTGCTCCACGTGTCGCTGCCCTCACCATTGGGGTTCCTGGGCCTGCTCTGGTTCGTCGGCGGCTTCGGCTACCTGGTGGCAACCATGAGCGGCCCCGACGACCCCGATGACGGCTGGGACAACGGCGCGGTCGTCTGAGACCTGGTGGGACGCAGCCCTTGCTCAGGCGTCCCAGCAGGAGGACTGCACGGACCGAGGCAGTGAAGATCACCGGCCAGCTATGGACCTCGGCTCCCTGACCTTGTGACCGTCGGGTGTCCCGAATTCGACAGCGATTCGCCACACGTCCGGACATCGTGACCTCGTCGCGGCTCTCCGCTATGCGTAGCGAACCAGACGCCCTGCGTGGCGCGTCTCCCGAGAGATGCGTCTTCGGCCATTCAGAAGCGTCCGCGACTTATCTTGGATACGGTTCGTCGGGTGTCAGGCGAACGGACTTGGGCTAAGACCCTCGTCTTTGTTCCGGGACTCGTCGCCATGATCGTGGGGTTCGGCTTCGAATTCACCTCCGGGTGGGGCGCTCTGGGAATATTCAGACCACCTCCTGTGAAACCTTTCGAAGACCTGTGGGCCGTGACGTCAGCGGCCGATTGCCTGGAGTCGGGAGGCGGATGGACGCCGCAGGCCACTACCTGCGATCCCTGGGGGCGCAGTTACAACTACCCCTTGATCTGGGCCAGAACGTTCGCACGCTTGGGCCTCGACGACTCCGACACCGCCCGGCTCGGTATGGCGCTCATCATTGTCTTCGGGCTCACGCTTATTGGCCTTGCTGCTCTGACACTCCGTGACGCGCCCGTGGGTGCCGTTGTCGCGTTGACGGTCTCTGCTGTGAGCCCTCCTGCGCTGATGGCAATGGAACGCGGCAACATCGACCTGTTGGTCTGGCCGTGGGTCATTCTCGCGCTCTGGTGCATGTCAACAAGCCGTTGGATCTCGGCGGTGCCCATACTTGCCACAGCCGTGTACTTGAAGATCTTTCCGCTCGGAGCGGTGGCGGGCGTGTTCGCCCGGCGCAGGAATGCCGTTCGTACGCTCATCCTGGCTGTCGGCGCCTGCGCCGTTGCACTAGCGGTCGAGGCCGATCAGTTGGAACGTATCCGCAGCAGCACACCCCAAGGATCGGTCGCCGCGTGGGGTGTTGCAGTGATCCCCATCGCGGCAGGCTTGTCGCTATCTCCGTATGCCATCGGCGTCGCGATATTGGCTATCTCGACAACGACCGGTCTTCTCTGGTTGAGGGTCTTCGGCGCCGGTTCGGTGACCGACGCAATGAGCAGCGTACGCCGATCGGTCTACGAGGACGATCTGACCAAACTCGTCGTAAGCGCGGGTCTCGGCCTGACGCTCCTGACGTATCTGCTCGGGACCAATTCGGACTACCGGTTGATCGTCGTCACCATACTCGTCGCAGGTCTTGCCAGGTGCTGGACCAACCCGTCGTGTCGCAGGCTTGTGACGATGCTGGTGACTCTGCAGTTCATCAGTTACCCGCTTCGCTATCCCGCCGAGCTCGCCGGTGACCTCATTTGGATGGCGGTCATGCCCGGACTCCTCTTGTTGGCCTATTGGCTGTGGATGCCGCTCGTCCTGCGTGGCGACGAGGTGGGAGAAGCGACGCCGTTGATCGTCGTGCCTGAGTCGTAGCCCTCTCGATCAGGCGACTGCGCGGAGCTCACGGCTTCTTCAATTGTCGTCGAGATGGATCTTCTGGACCGGGCCCTTGGTCTCCGGAGTCACCGAGGTGCTCAGCATGCCTGCAGCCGCCTGCATGAGCGAGCTCGCAGCGGCCGCGAGGTGTGCCTTCACCTCCGGGCTGGTGCTGCGCACCAGGTGGATGGCCTGGCACACCGGGCAGTAGCGGCAGTCCGCCGACCCGGTGGCGATGTGCTCGTTGACCGCGTGCATCGTCTCCGACATCGCTGCGGCCGCGCCACCTGCGGCACCGGCGTGCCCGGCTCCCTGGTCCCGGGCCCAGGTGGAGAACGCCGCGAAGAGCTTTGCCGCCTCCTCGGCGACGCTGCCGACCGGCTCGTCGGCGGGCGCTCCGTCGGTGTGGTCGCTCATCGACTCTCCTCCTCGGGTGTGGGCCCGGCCGCCGTGGGCGAGGGGTCCGGTTCGACGCGGAACTTCACCTGCAGCGAGCCCGACCCGACCCGGGCTCCGCTGACCGTGTGCCGGGCGAGCGCGGCCGGCAGCGCGAGCAGCCGGCGGTAGGACCCGACGGTCACCACCAGCTCGTCGCCGTGGCGCGCCAGGTCGACGTCCTTCTTCTCTGCGAACGGGAGGGCGATCCGCAGCACGGCCTCGTCGTCGGTGCGGGTGATCGTCATCGGGCCCTCCCCCGTCGGCACGATCAGCGGGTCGACGCCGTCGTACGCCGCCTCGGCGAACGCCGCGAGCGCATCCGCACCCACCGGTTCGCCAGGCTGGTAGGAGGACATCCAGACCGGAAGGTCGACGAAGGACTGCCGGACCTCTGCCAGCACCGACCGCTGGGCGGCGACCCAGGCGTCACGCCAGGCGTCGCCGCCATCGGCCGGAAACACCCGGTTCGCGATCACGCCGTCGACGCGGTAGCCGTAGAGGGACAGCGTGGTCAGCGACCGACGCGCCTCCGCGACCACGACCGTCTCCGGCGTGAGCACCAGCCGCACGGTGGCGGCCTTGTCGGTCAGGATCTGCTGCACCTCGTCGAGATCGCGGTGGAGTCGTTCGACCGCGTCGAACACGGAGTCCTCGGGCATCGGTACGCCGGCCGCGCGACTGAGCACGGGCCGCAACGCCTTCACGACGCGGCGCTGCACCCCGAACATGCGGGTCATGTACCAGTTCAGTGCCTCGGGCAGCGCGAGCAGCCGCAAGGTCTCCGCCGTCGGTGCGCAGTCGACGACGATCACGTCCCAGTCGCCGGACAAGGCATGCGTCCGCAGCTCGAGGAGGGCGAGCACCTCCTCTGCGCCCGGAATGACGGTGAGCTCCTCGGCGGTGATCGGATCGACACCCGCGGCGTCGAGCACCGACATCAGGTAGCCCTGGATGTCCCCCCAGGACCGCTCGAAGCGCCGCTGGGCGTCCACTTGGTGCACCCACAAGTCGTCGGCGACGCGCGTCGGTTCCGGGCCGATCGCCCGCCCGAAGGCATCGGCCAGGGAGTGCGCTGCGTCGGTCGAGAGCACCAGCGTGCGCTGGCCCTGTCGCGCGGCCAGGAGCGCCGTACCGGCGGCCGACGTGGTCTTGCCGACGCCACCCTTGCCCGTGAAGAGGATGATCCGGGGCGTGGTCGCCGAGGGAGTCATCCCAACGACTCGACGCGCTTCTTCAGCCCCTTCAGGGCGGTGTCGATGATCACCTTCTCCGCCTTGCGCCGCAGCATCCCGATCATCGGGATCGCCAGCTCGACCGACAGGCGGTACGTGACATGGGTGCCGGCGTCGGTGGCGGTCAGCTCGTAGGTGCCGTCCATCCCGTGCATGAGCTTGCCGTGGACCAAGTGCCAGTGCAGGACGTGCGGCCCGGCGTAGTCGTACTCGAGCGTGTAGGCATCCTTCACCCCCGCGTCGAGGTCGAAGTGCACCTGCTTCGCCCGGCCCTCGGCGTCGCGTTCGTGGATCTCCACCCGCTGCATGCCCTGGACCCAGGCCGGGTAGTCCTCGAAGTCGACGATGACCGCCATCACCTGCTCCGGCGTGGCGTCGATCTCGATGCTCGAGGTGGTCTGTTCGGGCATGGTGAGGAGGCTATCCGATGCTCGTGACCCCCTAGTAACGTGCAGGTGGCGAAGGACGCGACGGCGCGGCCGTCAGCGCGTCCCCATCGTCGAGCCAGACGTGACTAGGAGCAGTGTGCGCGAGTACTCCACCGCCTTGCAGGTGCAGGTCCCGGCGACCGGCAACCTGACCGACGACGTGGTCCGCAACGCCGTCGAGGCGCCGGCGTGGGTGGCGTTCTCCCGGCGTACGCCGCAGGGCTGGGCGGATGTCACCGCCGAGCAGTTCCTCGAGGAGGTGCGAGCGGTCGCGAAGGGCCTGGTGGCCTCGGGCATCGAGGCCGGCGACCGGGTGGGGCTGCTCTCCCGCACCCGCTACGAGTGGACGCTGTTCGACTACGCGATCTGGTTCGCCGGTGCGGTCACCGTGCCGATCTACGAGACCTCGAGCGTCGAGCAGATCGAGTGGATCCTCCAGGACTCCGGGGCGCGCGCCGTGGTCGCGGAGTCACCCGAGCACACCGGCCGGCTCAAGGAGGTGCGCGACCGCCTGCCCGACCTGCACCACGTCTGGTCGATCGAGGACAACGCGGCCGCCGTGCTGACCACCCTGGGCCACGAGATCGGCGACGAGGTGATCGAGGAGCGGCGTACGACGGCCGGACCCGAGTCCCTCGCCACGCTGATCTACACCTCGGGCACCACCGGTCACCCCAAGGGCTGCATGCTCACGCACGGCAACTTCATGTTCGAGCTGACGGTCGCCGTCGCCGAGCTGCACCGGCTGTTCGGCCCGTCCGAGGACGGCACGGACGCCTCGACCCTGCTCTTCCTGCCGCTGGCCCACGTCTTCGCGCGGATCATCCAGATCGGCTGCGTGAAGGCACGCGTCCGGATGGGGCACTCGGCCGACATCAAACACCTGCTCGACGACCTCGGGGCGTTCCAACCGACGTTCATCCTCGCGGTGCCGCGGGTGTTCGAGAAGGTCTTCAACACCGCTTCCCAGCGCGCGGTGGCCGACGGCAGGGGCCGGATCTTCAACCGGGCCGCCGACGTCGCCATCGCCTGGTCCCGGAGCCTCGAGGCCGGGCGCGCGAGCGTGCTGCTCCGCGCACAGCACGCCGTGTTCGACCGGTTGGTGTTCGCCAAGCTGCGCGCCGCGCTGGGCGGGAGTTGCCAGCACGCCGTGTCCGGAGGCGCCCCCCTCGGGGAGCGTCTGGGCCACTTCTACCGCGGCATCGGGGTCAACGCGCTCGAGGGCTACGGCCTGACCGAGACCACCGCGGCCCTGACCGTGAACCTGCCCGAGGCCCAGAAGGTCGGCACGGTCGGCCGTCCGCTGCAGGGCACGGCGGTCCGCGTCGCCGACGACGGCGAGCTGCTCTTCAAGGGCGGCCAGGTGTTCGCCGGCTACTGGCACAACGACCAGGCCACCGCCGAGGTGATCGACGACGACGGCTGGTTCCACACCGGTGACGTCGGCGAGGTCGACGACGAGGGCTTCGTGCGCATCACCGGTCGCAAGAAGGAGATCATCGTGACCGCCGGCGGCAAGAACGTCGCCCCTGCGGTCCTCGAGGACCGGCTCCGCGGTCATCTCCTCATCGACCAGTGCCTCGTGGTCGGCGACGGCCGGCCGTTCATCGGGTTGCTCGTGACGCTCGACCGGGAGACGGTGCCGACCTGGGCCGAGCAGCACGGCAAGCCGACCGACCTCGCGAAGCTGCTCGACGACGCCGACCTGTACGCCGAGATCGAGGCCGCCGTCGAGGAGGCCAACAAGGCCGTGTCGAAGGCGGAGTCGATCCGGAAGTTCACGATCCTCCCCGACGAGTGGACCGAGGAGGGCGGTCAGCTGACCCCCAGCCTGAAGCTCCGCAGAGGTGTCGTGATGCGCGATCACGTGGACGAGGTCGAGGCGCTCTACTCCCGTTGACGTCCCGGAATGCCCCGAATTGGGTAGGGACTTAGGGCCCAACGTAGTCATTTCGGGCTATCCCGGCGTACCGGATGGGTCATGTACGGGCCATCCGTGTGCACGGGGTCCCTACTTCGGGCAGAGTTTCCCGTGAATCGGCGCCGGAGGGGGCGCCGGCCGAAGATCACCGCGGTGCTCGCGTGCGCGACTCCTGAGGGCACCTGACCCTCGGGAGCCGATCGGGAGGGCGCCGCCGACGAAGGAGCCCTGCCTCATGGATCGCCGGAGAGTTCTGCTGGTCGTCGCCGCCATCATCGCCGCCCTCGGCACCCTGCTCGTCTTCCTCTACGTGCGGGGCGCCGACGACCGCGCGAACCAGAAGTATCACGCTGTGGGCGTCCTGAAGGCGGTCAAGCAGATCAACATCGGCGAGACCGTGGCCGCGGCGCAGGCGGCCGGCAAGATCGAGAAGAGCACCGTCGGCCAGGGCGAGCGTCTGCCTGATGCGCTGGACACCCTGGACTCGATCAGCACCGAGATCGCGCAGACGAACATCTACCCGGGCGAGCAGATCATCGCGAGCAAGTTCGGCACGAGCACCGCGTCCGCGAACACGCTGACCATCCCCAAGGGCAACATCGCAGTGTCGATCAACCTCACCGACACCGCCCGCGTCGCCGGCTTCGTCAACCCGGGCGACAAGGTTGCGATCTTCATGAACTCCACCGGCGGGGCGGGCCTGGGGTCCTTCACCCGGTTGCTGCTCACCGACGTCGAGGTGATCGCCGTCGGCACGACCACGATGGTCTCCACGACCACGACAACCGCGTCAGGTGCACAGACCACGGAGCAACTGCCCCGTACGCTGTTCACGTTGGGCGTGACCCAGGCGCAAGCGGAGAAGATCCTCTTCGCCAGCGGGAGCGGTGAGCTCGCGTTCGGTCTGCTCAACCAGGACTCGAAGGTCGCGCCAGACGCCGGAGCGAACGCCGACAACCTGTTCAAGTGACCCTCCCGGCGCCCTTCCGAAAGGTCCCCACATGCCAGTGCTCGTCGAGAACGACGCCGC
>DATAKN010000107.1:0-7045 GCA_036261595.1 Marmoricola sp. | reverse complement strand
CGCGGTGTGGTGGTGCACGGCGTCGTCGAACAGGATCTTCTCGTAGATCTCGTCGCTGAAGATCACCAGCTCGTGGCGCCGGGCGATGTCGACGAGTCCCTTGACGACGTCCTCGCTGTAGACCGCACCGGTGGGGTTGTTGGGGTTGATGATCACCAGACCGTGGGTGTTCTCGGTGATCTTCGACTCGATGTCCTCGAGGTCGGGGTTCCAGCCGTTCTCCTCGTCGCAGCGGTAGTGCACAGCCGTGCCACCGGAGAGGGTCACCGCACCGGTCCACAGCGGGTAGTCCGGCGCGGGCACCAGGATCTCGTTGCCGTCGTCGAGGAACGCCTGCAGGACGAGCCCGATCATCTCCGAGACGCCGTTGCCGATGAACACGTCGTCGACGGAGGCGTCGGTGAACCCCCGGCTCTGGTAGTACTGCGCGACGGCGGTGCGCGCCTCGTAGATGCCGCGCGAGTCGGAGTACCCCTGAGCCTCGGGCAGGTGGTGGATCATGTCGGCCACGATCGCCTCGGGTGCCTCGAACCCGAACGGCGCGGGGTTGCCGATGTTGAGCTTGAGGATCTTGTGCCCTTCGGCCTCCAGCCGCTGGGCCTCGGTGAGGATCGGTCCGCGGACGTCGTACCGGACGTTCTGCAGCTTCCGGCTCTGCACGATGGGTCGCATCTGCCCAGTGTCCCAGAGGACCCGTCCCCCGCTCGGTGATATTCGCCTCGCGGAAGCCCACCCGCCACGGCCGCGTGGCATCATCGCCGGCATACCCACCGCCCGGACGGGCGCGACCGTGAGGACCCCGATGCGTGACTTCGTCTACCCCGTCGTGATCGCCGCCGCGCGCACCTGGTTCAAGCTCGGCGACGTGCGGATCCAGATGACCGGCACCGAGAACATCCCCCGCCGGGGCGGCGCCCTCGTCGCGGTCAACCACCTCTCGTTCGTCGACTACGTGCTCGCCGGATACCCGGGCGCAGAGCAGGGCCGGCTGACGCGCTTCATCGCGAAGAAGGAGGTCTTCGACCACCCGATCGGTGGGCCCGTGATGCGCTCCTTCCACCACATCGCCCTGGACCGGACCTCCGGGCAGGGCGGGATGGACGAGGCCCGGCGCTACCTCGACGCGGGCGAGGTGGTCGGCATCTTCCCCGAGGGCACGATCTCGCGCAGCTTCGAGCTGCAGCCGTTGAAGACGGGTGCCGCCCGGATCGCCGCCGACGCCGGCGCGCCCCTGATTCCGGTCGTGCTCTGGGGCACGCAGCGGTTCCTCACCAAGGGCAAGCGGGCCGACTTCGGCCGGCACAAGACCGTCTCCATCGAGGTCGGCGAGCCGATGCACCCGTCGAAGACCGACAACCCGAACGTGGTGACCAAGGCGCTGCAGACCCGGATGGAGGGCATGCTCGACCGGCTGATCCGGTCCTACCCGGCCGAGGAGCAGCCACCGGGATCGTGGTGGCTGCCCGCGTCGTACGGCGGCTCTGCGCCCACGCCCGAGGAGGCCGCGGCGATGTACGCCGAGGAGCGGCGACTCCGGGCCGAACGCAAGGCCGCGAAAGCACGGGGCAAACGCGCGTCGTAGGCGCGACTCGAGCGGGCTGCTGGCCGCGGTTCGCTGATGACGATCAGTCGCTGTGTTGCTTTGTCGACAAACCGACTTATGGACTTAGATCCTTGTGGACGGATGCCTCGGTCAGTCCTCTGGCCCGCGGGGGTCGATGATCCCGACGATGCGCTCGAGGTCGGCGAGTGAGGCGAACTCGATCGCGATCCGGCCCTTGGACTTCCCGAGGGTCACCTTCACCCGGGTGTCGAGGCGGTCGGAGAGGCGCTCGTTGAGGTCGGCGAGCCCGGGAGCGGTCGGCTTGCGCGCGCGGAACCGCACCGACTCCTCCTCACCTCCGGTGTCCCCCACCGCGACGATCTCCTCCAGGCCGCGCACGGAGATGCCCTCGGCGACGACGCGGGCCGCGAGCCGGTCCTGGGCCTGCGGGTCGCTCACGCCGAGCAGCGCCCGAGCGTGCCCGGCGGAGAGCACGCCGGCAGCCACCCGACGCTGGACCTCCGGGGAGAGCTTGAGCAGCCGGAGGGTGTTGCTGATCTGCGGGCGGCTGCGGCCGATCCGGGTGGACAGCTCCTCGTGAGTGCAGCCGAAGTCGTCGAGCAGCTGCTGGTAGGCCGCTGCCTCCTCGAGCGGGTTGAGTTGCGAGCGGTGCAGGTTCTCCAGCAGGGCGTCGCGGAGCATCACGTCGTCGCCGGTCTCCCGGACGATCGCCGGGATCGTGTCCAGGCCGGCCTGGGTGACTGCCCGCCAGCGCCGCTCGCCCATGATCAGCTCGTAGCGGTCCTGGCCGCCCTCGGAGCCGGTCCGGCGGACGACGACGGGCTGCAGCAGACCGATCTCGCGCACCGAGTGCACCAGCTCGGCCATCGCCTCCTCGTCGAAGACCTGGCGCGGTTGCCGCGGGTTCGGAGTGATCGAGGTGACCGGCAGCTCGGCGAAGTAGGCGCCGTCGACCGCGGTCAGGCCCACGGTGGAGTCGACCGCCGCAGCAGCGCGCTGAGCCAGGGCGTCGTCGGCGCCTGGCTCGTGGGTCGGGATCAGCGAGCCCAACCCGCGTCCCAGGCCGCGCCGCTTCTCCGGCCTCCGCTCGCTCATGCTCATGTCCATGTGCCCCTGACCGCGAGTTCCCGTGCTGCCTCCAGGTAGCTGAGCGCCCCCGGCGATCCCGGATCGTACGTCATCACGGTCTGCCCGTAGCTGGGCGCCTCCGACACCCTGACCGAGCGCGGGATCGTCGTGTCGAGCACCTGCTCGCGGAAGTGCGAGCGGACCTCGTTCGCGACACCCGCCGCGAGGTTCGTGCGCGCGTCGTACATGGTGATCAGGATGGTGGAGATCGAGAGCTCCTGGTTGAGGTGGGCCTTGACCATCTCGATGGTCTCGACCAACTGGCCGAGTCCCTCCAGGGCGTAGTACTCCGCCTGGATCGGGATCAGCATCTCGACCCCGGCGACGAGCGCGTTGAGGGTGAGCAGCCCCAACGACGGCGGGCAGTCGACGAACACGTAGTCCAGTCGGCTCTCCTCTCCGTCGCCGATCTGGTTGTACGCCGCCAGCGCCTTGCGCAGCCGGCTCTCTCGCGCCACCACACTGACCAGCTCGATCTCGGCCCCGGCCAGGTCGATGGTCGCCGGCACCACGAAGAGAGTCTTGATGTCCGGGTGTTGCTGGACGACCTCCTCGATCGTCGCGCCGTCGACGAGGACGTCGTAGGAGGACGGAGTGCCTCGATGGTGGTCGACGCCCAGTGCAGTCGACGCGTTGCCCTGGGGGTCGAGGTCCACCACCAGGACGCGAAGTCCGTGCATTGCCAGTGCTGCGGCCAGGTTCACCGTCGTGGTGGTCTTGCCCACTCCGCCCTTCTGGTTGGCCACGACCATCACCCGGGTGCGTTCCGGGCGCGGCAACGCGTCGTTGAAGCTGAGCCGCTGCCGCACCCGGAGCTCCGCCTCGATCGCTCGCGCGAGTGGCGTGCTCTGGTCGTCGAAGGCACGGGGGTCCGACTCGAGCTCGGCGGCGGTCCGCACTCGCGGCGGCTCCGGGAGGGCCGCTTCGGTGGTGCCGTTGACACCGAGCGCGTCGCTGTGCGGCGGCGTCTCTGGGGGGGTCGAGTGGGACAAGGGCGTCTCCTCGGACGATGTTTCACGTGAAACGGGCGACGGGACTGGTTGTGGATAAGTCCCCCCGACCTGTGGATGCTCACGCTCAGCGGGCCACCCGAGACCAGTGGAAAACTCCGTGTGCGGGTCGGTGTCAGGCCACCCGAGAGCCTCGCGATCGGTCACCGACATCACTCCTTCACGATGCGAACGACGCGCACCGGTGGATCCAGGAGGTCGCTGCCGAGCTCCAGCACCCGGTCCAGCCGCCCCCGTCCGGCGCTGATGGCCTCTGCAGCCGAGTCCAGCTCGGCCTGCACCGACGAGCCTTTCATGGCGAGGAACGTCCCGCCAGCCCGGACCAGGGGAAGCGACCACTCCGCCAACCGGTCCATCGGCGCGACGGCCCGAGACGTCACGACGTCGAAGGTGCGCGTACCGTGCAGTGCAGCGGCACGGGCCCGCACGACCTCGACGTTACCGAGGCCCAGCCCAACGACCACCTCGTCGAGGAAGGTCGTCCGGCGCAACAGTGGTTCGACCAGGGTCACCGCGAGGTCGGGTCTGCGGATGGCCAGCACCAGGCCCGGCAGCCCCGCGCCGGATCCGATGTCGCACACGGTCACGCCGGGATCGATCAGGTCTGCCACGAGGGCACAGTTCACCAGGTGCCGCTCCCAGAGCCGCGGCACCTCTCGCGGTCCGATCAACCCGCGAAGCGTGCCTTCGGTCGCGAGCAAGCGGGCATATCGCTCGGCCAACGGCAATGCATCGAGAAACACCCCCCGTGCCACCTCGGGCGCGGGGGGTGTGACCGTCGAGCTCACCTCGTCGTGTTTCACGTGAAACAACGCCCCGTCACAGAACCGTCCTCACGCGACGACGCGGCCGCGACCCGACGATCACGCCGGAAGCACCACCACGTGCCGACGCGGCTCCACACCCTCGGACTCCGACTTCAAGCCGGCAGCCGCCACCGCGTCGTGCACCACCTTGCGCTCGAAAGGGGACATCGGCGTCATCGACACCGGCTCTCCGCTCTCCTTCACCTGCGCCACCACCGCGCGCGCCTGGTCCTCCAGCGACGCCCGACGTGCTGCCCGGTGCCCGGAGATGTCCAGCATCAACCGCGACCGCTCTCCAGTCTCGCGGTACACGGCCAGGCGGGTGAGCTCCTGCAACGCCTCGAGCACCTCACCGTTCTCGCCGACCAGCTGCGGCAGGTCGGCTCCGACGATCGACACTGTCGCCCGGTCACCCTCCACGTCCATGTCCAGGTCGCCGTCGAGGTCGGCGATCTCGAGGAGCTCCTCGAGGTAGTCCGCGGCGATCTCGCCCTCTTGCTCGAGGCGCTGCGACCGGCTCAGTCGGGCGCCGTTCGCGTCCTCCGACGACTCCGCCGCGACCACCTCGTCGCGGTCCTCGGCCGCCGACTCAGTCAGGTTCTCGGGTGTCTGGCTGTCGGTCACGGGGTCTCTCCCTGCTCGCTCGTGGGCTTGGGGTTCGCTTCAGGCTTCGGCCTGGCGGTCTTGCGCTGGCTGCGCGACTGCTTCTTCGGTTGCTGCCGCTTCGCGGATCCGGGCGCGGGCTTCGGGGCTTCCGGCTCCTCGACCACCGTGCCGGACACCGTCGCACCACCGGCCGTGGCATGCCCGTGGCGGCGGGCCTTCTCCGCGTCGCGCTTCTCCTTGGCCCGGAACGCCTCGGTGTTCGGAGCCGGGTTGTTCCGGATCACGTAGAACTGCTGGCCCATGGTCCACAGGTTCGACGTCGTCCAGTACAGCAGCACGCCGATCGGGAAGGCGATGCCACCGACGGCGAAGACCAGCGGCAGCACGTAGAGCAGCATCTTCTGCTGCTGGGCATAGGGACCACTCAGCGCATCAGCCGGCATGTTCTTGCTCATCAACTGGCGCTGGGTCAGGAAGGTGGTCGCCGTCATGGCGATCACCAGGAACGCCGCCAGGATCTTCACGCTGGTGAGATCCGTGGTCGTGAACGAATCGGCGATGCGGGCACCGAAGATCTTCGCGTTGCTCAGCCGGCCCACGTCCGTAGCCGTGAGCACACCCTTGGCCTGGTCGTGCGCGGCGTGGTTGAGCAGCCGGAACAGCGCCAGGAAGATCGGCATTTGCACGAGGATCGGCAGACACGACGAGAATGGGTTGGTCCCGGTCTCCCGGTAGAGCGCCATCGTCTCCTGGGTCAGCTTCTCCCGGTCGTGGCCGTACTTCTTCTGCAGCTCCTTCACCTTCGGCTGCAGCAGCTGCATGTTGCGGCTGGACTTGATCTGCTTGACGAACAGGGGGATCAGCGCGGCCCGGATCACCACGGTCAGACCGATGATCGACAGCGCCCACGAAGCGCCCGAGGTGGACCCGAAGACCGCGCCGAAGACCTTGTGGAAGCCGACCAGCACCGCCGAGATGATGTAGTACAGCGGCGTCATGATGAAGCTGCCGATTTGGCCGAGGAAACCCACTCAGACTCCTTGAGTCGTGTTCACCGCACCAGCGGCTGCTGGGAGGTGTCGGTCGGGGGGACGTGCTTGGGCGGGACCGGGTCGTAGCCACCTGCCGCCCACGGGTGGCAACGGCCGAGCCGGCGTACGGCCAGCCAGCTGCCCTTGATGCTGCCGTGCTCGGTGACCGCCTCGAGGGCGTACGCCGAGCACGAGGGGTGGTAGCGGCAGACCTGGCCGTAAAGCGGACTGATCGCGAAGCGATAGATCTTGAGCAGACCGATCAGGACGTACTTCACCAGGACACCGCCTTCACGAGCCGACCACGCGATCCAGACAACGATCGAGTTCGGCCTCGAGATCCCGGTACGACGCCTGGGCCGCCGCCGGCTGCGCACGCACGACCAGCAGGGCGCCGTCGTCGAGGCGGCCGACGCGCTCGCGCACGAGGTGGCGCAGCCGCCGCTTCACCCGGTTGCGGATCACTGCAGACCCCACAGCCCTGGACACGACGAAGCCGACCCGGGCTGGTGACGTACCGCCGGGTGCACTTGTCGATTTGTCGACATTTCCGGACGCCAGGTGGACGACCACGAGGGGCCCTCCCGCGCGACGCCCGCGCCGTACCGCCTGCCGGAACTCAGCGGCGGTGCTCAGGCGATGGCTCGCGGACAGCACCCCGTGGCCAGGCCTCAGACAGCGAGGCTGCTGCGACCCTTGCGGCGCCGGGCGGACAGGATCGCGCGACCGGCACGGGTGCGCATCCGGAGGCGGAAGCCATGCACCTTGTGACGGCGACGGTTGTTCGGCTGGTACGTACGCTTGCTCACGAGCTCATCTCCGACGAGTTGTTGGGATCAGTTCACGCACCGGCTCGCACGACGCAGGACGTCGCCAGTCAGCAGAACAACTGGCACCGCC
>DATAKN010000105.1:0-1736 GCA_036261595.1 Marmoricola sp. | reverse complement strand
TGGGCCGCTTCGACCTCATCTTCCTGCGCAACGTGCTGATCTACTTCGACCTCGCGACCAAGCGCGATGTCCTGCACCGACTGCGCAGTCTCCTGGCGCCCGACGGCTACCTGTTCCTGGGGGCCAGCGAGACCACGATGGGCGTCGACGACGCCTGGGAGCGCGTGCCGATCGGCCGTGGCTCCGTCTACCGGATGAAGCAGAGCACCTGGAAGGACAGCTGATGCGAGCACTCGTCATCGACGACTCCCGAGCGATGCGTCGCATCGTCTCGCGGATCCTCGTCGACCTCGGGTACGAGGTGGTGGAGGCGGCCGACGGCCAGCAGGCGCTGGACGTGCTGAACGCCGGAGGCCCGCTGCCCGACCTGGCCTGCGTGGACTGGAACATGCCGGTCATGGACGGGCTCACCTTCGTCACGACGGTGCGCGCGAACCGCGAGTGGCGCGACCTCACCCTGATGATGGTGACGACGGAGAGCGAGCAGTCGCAGATCGTGCGAGCGCTGGCCGCCGGCGCGCACGAGTACCTCATCAAGCCGTTCACGCCGGATGCGTTGCGAGACAAGCTCTTGCTGCTCGGGCTCGTTGCCGAGGAGGTCGGCGCATGACCACCGTCCAGGACGTCCACGTCTCCGGCAGCGACCTGTGGAGCATCGTGACCGAGGTCTGGGAGTCGATCCTCGGCCAGCCGGTCGCCCAGGTCGATCACGCCTTCAACCTCGACGAGGCGCTCACGAGCGCGGTCACGATCAGCGGCGACTGGGACGGCGTGGTCACGTTCACGTGCCCGCAGCCGGCGGCCGCCGCCATCGCCCGCGCGATGCTCGCCCTGGGTCCGGACGACGACCTGACCGACGAGGACGTCGTGGACGCGCTCGGAGAGGTCGTGAACGTGGTGGGGGGCCAGGTGAAGTCGCTGTGCGCGGGCGAGAACCACCTCGGCCTGCCGCTGGTGAGCCACGGCATGGTGCTGCCGCACGCGCAGCCGTGCTGTCGGATCGGGGTGGAGTGGGCGGGACACGTCGCCCGCGTCGCAGTGTGGCGCTCGACGGCGACCGCCGTCGACTCAGTGGATGGAGAGGCACGATGAGGATCCTGGTCGTCGACGACAGCCGCGTGATGCGGCAGATCGTCGTACGCACGTTGCGGCAGGCCGGCTTCGGCGGCCACGAGATCATCGAGGCGGTGGACGGCGCCGACGGCCTCGCGAAGGTCGCCGAGACCCAGCCCGACCTCGTGCTCTCGGACTGGAACATGCCGAACCTCACCGGGATCGAGTTCCTGCGCGCCCTGCGGGCCGCCGGCCACGCGGTGGAGTTCGGCTTCGTGACGTCGGAGGGCTCGGACGACATGCAGGAGATCGCGCAGAACGCCGGTGCGCGGTTCGTGATCGTCAAGCCCTTCACCGCCGAGACCTTCGAGAACGCCCTCTCGCCGGTGCTGGCCTGAGGAGGCTGTCATGGGACTTCCGACGAACCAGTCGATCAAGGAGCTCTTCGAGGGCCTCCTGGGACGCGAGGTGACGCTGTCGTACGGCCGCCGGCCCGACATGGAGGCGCGGCCCGGGCCGTGCACCGCCGTGTACGTCGACGACCGCAACCAGCTCACGAGCGTGGTCGTGATGGACTTCGCGCTCACCGCCAGCGCGGGTGCCGCTCTCGGGCTGGTGCCGCCAGGCGGCGCCGAGGCGGCGATCGAGGACCGCGAGCTGCCCGACTCGCTGCAGGAGAACGC
>DATAKN010000249.1:0-22418 GCA_036261595.1 Marmoricola sp. | reverse complement strand
CTCGGCCCGGGCGGCGAAGTACGCGATCGTCCGCTCCGACGGCAGCCCTTCCGGCGTGCCGTACATCGTCTCCATCGGCGACATCACCAGCCGGTTGCGGATCTGCATCCGCCCGATCCGGCCGGGCCGGAGCAGGTGCTCGTAGCTCGCCACGGGCTCAGTCCCGGAAGCGACCGGCGAAGGCCCGCAGCGGCAGGTCGGCACTGGTCACGACGCCCGGCGGCGCCTCGACGACGGCGCGGATCGCGTTGAGGGCCGGCATGCCGGTGACGGTCATGCCGATCGCCGCGAAGGAGGCCGGCGTGGAGAAGTCCGTGCCGGGCTTCGGCAGGATCAGGTGCTTGCTGTGGATCACCGGGTCGCCGTCGATGTGGGTGATGTAGCAGCCCTGGACGTCCCACCTCGGCTCGGTGTGGGGAGTCATCTGCCACTCCAGCGCCAGCTCGACCCGCGGCGTCCCGGCCACCGTGCCGACGTACCTGAACGCGGCGGCGCCGACCGAGCCCTCGGGCAGCCGGAACCAGCCGAGGTCGACGTCCTTCGTGGTCGCACCCAGCTCGCACTCGAACGCCACCTCGTCCAGCTCGAGCCCGAGCGCGTCGGCCATCAGGCGCACGCCGTCCTCGAACACCCGGGTGCCCAGCTCCAGCCGGTGCGGCACCTCGGGGTCGTCGGCCGGTGCGCCGAAGCCGCAGTTGACCCAGGTGTCGGCCGAGTGGTGGCAGGACACGTCGACCGACTCGGTGCAGCTGACCTTCTCGATGTCGGCGACGTCGCAGGAGTGCACGATCGTGAGGATCTGGGCGAGACCGGGGTTCATGCCGGTGCCGTAGTACGTCGCGCCGCCGCGCTGACAGGCGTCCTCGAGCACCTGGCTCGGCTTGCGCCCACTGGCGTGCGGATGGTTGGCGTCGCGGTGGTGTCCGGTCACCCAGTCCGCCGTCGTGACCACGTTGATGCCGGCCTCGAGCACCCGCTCGTAGAGCTCGAAGTCGGGCCAGACGCCGTGGAAGGTCACGCAGTCGGGCCGCGCGGCGATGATCTCCTCGACCGTGCCGGTGGCGGTCACGCCGATCGGGTCGAGCCCGGCGAGCTCGCCGGCGTCGCGGCCGATCTTGTCCTCGGTGGAGCAGTGCAGGCCGACCAGCTCGAGGTCGGGATGACGCTGGATCCGGCCAATCATCTCGCGGCCGACGTTGCCGGTCGCGACCTGGAAGACGCCCACCTTCCGGTCGGACGTGGAGGGGTAGGGGTCGGGCATGGCTGAGGCTTGCACACCGGGCCCGGTGCGCTCAAGACTTCTCATAGAGGGTCTTATGAAAACTGGCTCGGCCGGCGCACCACGCCGGCCGAGCCAGTCAGCGACCTATCCCCCGAACCAGGTCAGCGCCCGGCCCATCAGGTCCGCCTTCTGCGTCGCCGAACCGTAGGCCTCGAACGGGAACGCCAGGAACACCACCTTGTAGCCCTGGTCCGCGACCGTCAGCGCATCGGCGTCCGAGGCGTCGTCGGTGAAGGCCGCCGTGGCCGGCCCGATCGGCGTGACCCGGTCCTCGTAGTTCGCGCCGAGCACGCTGTGGTCGAGCGGCACGGACCCGATGCCGTCGGTCACCGGGTTGCCGGCCACCGAGTTCACCGCCGAGGTCGCCTTGTCGTTCTGGACCTCGGTGCCGTCCCAGTCGATGTGCAGGTAGTCGTGCACGAACGTTGTGGTGCCCGCCGCCTGGTCCAGGATGTCCTGGCCCGACATGAACAGCCGGCCACCGCCGTCGAGGAACGCCTTCAGCTGCGACTCGTAGGGCCCGATCGGGGCCGGGTAGCTGTTGCCGGTGAACCAGACAGCGAACTTGTGCGCAGCCAGGTACGACGCCGGCAGGGCCGGATCCGTCGCGAGGTCCCACACGCCGTACTGGGCGCCGTTCGCGTCGAGCGCCGCCGTGTAGTACGGGGCAGAATCGACCGGGCTGTTGGTGTCGTTGTCGACCACCAGCGTGTCGTACTTCGCGGCGATCGTCCGTAGCGTCGCCGAGCCGGACACGGAGGCGTCCGCACTGGACGTCGCCGTGACCGTCGTCGTGCTCGTGTCCTTCTCCCCCGCCGTCGTGGGCACGGCGACCTTGACGCAGACGTCCACCGAGTCGCCCGCAGCGACGCTCGGCGTGGTCGTGAGCGGCGTGGTGCAGGACGCGTCGTACACCGTGGCGGCCCATCCGCCTGCGGACGTGCCGACCGAGTAGGTGTCGGTCTGGTAGCCCTCGTTGGTCAGGTGCTCGACGAACGTCGCCGAGCTGCCCACCTTCGCACCCTCCATGGCACTCGCCGGCGCGACGCTCACGGCGTGCGCCGGGGCGATCGGCGTGGTGTGCGGGCTGCCGGTCGCGGCCGGGCCGGTGCTGGTCTTGACCACGATGCCGTCGTTGGTGATCGCGGTGACCGATGCCGGCAGCGACGGGTCGATGCGCACCTTGAAGGGCAGGGTCAGGCTGCCGCCGGCCGGCACCTTCTGGTTGTCCCAGTGCACGGTCTTGCCGCCGAGGTAGCCACCACCACCGGCCGAGACGAAGCTGGTGCCGCTCGGCAGCGGATCGGTGACGGAGACGCCCGTGGCCGCCGCGTTGCCGATGTTCCGGACGGTGATCGTGTAGTCGATCGTGCTGCCCGGACCGACCGGCTTGCCGCTGTCGACCTTGGCCACGACCAGCGCCGGCCGCTTGGTGGCGTTGGTCAGCGTGTACGCGCCACGGCCATGGGTGCCCGCGACCAGGACACCGTTGCTGGCGTCGTAGTCGAGCTGCCACACCGCCACCTTCGGCATCGCACTGCCCAGCGCCAGCCACTTCTGGCCGCCGTTGGTGCTCATGAACGCCCCGACGTCGGTGCCGACGTAGAGGGTCTTCGCGTCGGACGGGTCGACGACCACGCTGTCCACCGGTGCGTCCGGCAGCCCGGCGCTGATGTCCGCCCAGTGCTGGCCGCCGTCGCGGGTCGCGAACAGGTGGCCGCTGTTGCCCGGCGTCGCAGCACCGAAGCCGCCGTACGCTGCGTAGGCGATCCGCCAGTTGGAGCGGTCGGTGACGATCTGGTTCACCGGCCGATTCGGCAACGTGCCCTCGCCCGAGCGGTGCCAGGACGGTGAGTCGCTGGTGACTGCGTCCGGGCTGACCTGGATCCAGCCCTCGTCGGTGCCGACGTACGCGCCCTCACCGCCGTCGGCCACGCCGATCGCCGTGATCAGGCACCCACGGGCGCCGTTCGGGGCCGAGCCCGTGCAGCCGCTGGTCAGGTCACCGCTGATCGGGTGCCAGGTCACGTCCGCGGCGTTCGACGTCTCCGCGTTGTCGGTGCGGTAGAGCCGGTAGGTGCCGAGGAACATCTGGTTGACGTTGCCTCGGTTCTGCACCCACGGCACGTAGAACTCCGACCGGTCAGTCATGTCGATGCCGCCGTCGATCGCCTCGTTGCCGAAGAACGTGTTGGTCTCCGACGGCCCGTAGCGGTACGGCGAGATGCCGTAGTAGGTGCCGAAGACGTACGCCGGCACGGTCGGGTTCTCCGTGTTCGGCGTGGTCTGGTCGACGATCACCTGACCGCCGTCACCACTGGCCTGGTCGAACCAGCGGTCGTTGAAGGTGGACTTGCGCAGGGTCCCGTTGTCCTGGGTGCCGCCCCAGTACTGGCCCGGGATCGAGGGCACCGCCGCGATCGAGGTGAACTGGCTGATCGCCAGCCCGGTGGAGTGCACCAGGCGTGCCGTGTGCGGGTCGACCTGGCCGTTGAGGTTCGCCCAGTCCGCGGCCGACAGCGGATCAGTGGCACCGGTGCGGCCACCGCCGGTGTGGGAGTCCCACACGCCACCGTCGTTGCCGATCGCGATGTGCGAGGTGTCGGTGGGCTGGAACGCCATCGCGTGGAAGTCCGGGTGCAGGTCGTAGCCGAGGTTCTTCCACGTCGCGCCACCGTCGGTGGACCGGAACACGCCACCGGACTGCGGGCTGAAGTTGTAGCCGTAGGAACCGAGCACGTAGACCACGTCGGGGTTGGTCGGGTCGGGCTTGACGACGTTGTCGTAGAAGCACTGCGTGCCGCAGTAGTTCTTGATCGAGTTGATGCCGGTCCCGGTCGCGGTCGCCGTCCAGTGCTCGCCGCCGTCGGTCGACTTGTACACCTGTCCGGGGTGGTAGTGGTCGGAGGGGTCGAAGTAGTCGAACCCGGTGTAGAGCGTCGCCGTCGCCGACGCGGTCGGGTGCGAGATGCCCAGGGAGAAGCGCGTGCCGCCCTCGGTGTAGTTGCCGGCCGGCAGGTCGCCGAGGGCCGAGGCCCAGGTGTGGCCGCCGTCGGTGGACTTGTAGATGCCGTCGCCCCAGAACGACGCGTAGAGCACGTGCGGGTCCTGCGGGTCCATGACCAGGTCGGTCGCGCCGTGGAGCTCGTTGGTCGTGCCCTTGCGCAGCGTCCAGGTGGCGCCGCCGTCGGTCGACTCGTAGACGCCGTACTGCTGGTCGGTGGGGCTGCTCGTGCGGTGGTTGCCGCCGCGGCCGCGCAGCGTGGCGGCGTACACGTGTTGCGGGTCGGTCGGGTCGACCGCGATCGCGGACACGGCCTGGCCGGTGAAGAGCGTGGACACGTGCTGCCAGCTCACACCGCCGTCGGTGGAGCGGTAGAAGCCGTCGCCGTAGTAGCTGTCGCCCGAGAGGGCGCCCTCACCGGAACCCATGTAGACCACGCGGTCGTCGCTGGGGGCGATCGCGAGCGCGCCGACCGACTGGGTCTCCGCGTCGTTCGTGCGCGAGGTCCAGGTGCCGGTGCCTGCGTCGTAGGTCCACACGCCGCCCTGTGCCGCGCCGAGGATGATCGTGCCGTCGTTGCGGATCGCCAGCGCACCGATGCGGCCGGAGACGGCCTGGAAGGTGTTCGACGTCCGAGCCACCTGGACGATCGGGTTCGGGCCCTGGTTCGCCCAGGCCCCGCCGCGCGTGGCGCCGGGCGGCGTTGCCTTCGGCGTCGACGCCGCCTTCTTCACGGCCTTGGTCCGCAGGGAGGCGGCTTGGGAGACCGTGATCGGGTTGTCGCCGGAGAGCAGCCGGCTCCAGTAGTAGGCATCGCGGAGCTTGTCGAAACCGGCCTCCTCCTCCCCGGTCTCGTGCTCGCCCTTGGGCGTCAGCAGCACCGGGGTGTCATCACCCTGCGGTGCGCTGCTCGCCGGCGGACTGACCGTCGCGAGGAAGGCTGCTGTCGTCGCGAGGACCGTCGCGGGAACGAGCAGGCGGAAACGGGCGGGAATGACCATGGTTGCCCCCAAGAGATCTGCAGACCGGCGGCCGTCATCTTCGACCAGAGCGCACTCTCCGCGCATTCTGCGGAAATCACAAGAGTTGACAGGACGATTCCCACCTGTCCCTTCCCGAACCCGGTCCGTTTCCGGTTCCCCCTCGAGGGCGTCGCGCGCAGGCGTCGGGTGTCACTAGGGTGGCGCTCCCCCCACGCCCCAGGAGACTGTCGTGGACTTCGCCATCGTCGGCGCCTTCCTCCCCACCGAACAGCTCGTGCCGATCGCGCGCGCCGCCGACGAGCTCGGGTACGCCGGGTTCGCGATCGCCGACCACGTGGTCGATCTCGAGACGATCGACACGCCGTACCCCTACGAGGACGACGGCGGCCGGCGCTGGGACCACACCACCGAGTGGCCCGACCCGTGGGTGCTGGTCGGTGCGCTGTCGGCGGTCACCACCCGGTTGAGGTTCTTCACGTCGATCTACGTCGCCGCGCTGCGCAGCCCCTACCAGGTGGCGAAGTCGGTCGGCACGGCTGCCGTGCTCTCCGGCGGCCGGGTCCGGCTCGGGGTCGGGGTCGGCTGGTGCCGCGAGGAGTTCGAGCTGCTCGGCCAGGACTTCTCGACCCGCGGGCGGCGGACCGACGAGGGGTTGGACCTGCTGCAGCAGCTGTGGAACGACGACTGGGTGGAGTCCGAGGGGCCGCTGTTTCCGACCCCTCGGCTCACCATGCGCCCCCGACCGGACGCAGCCGTGCCGATCCTCGTCGGAGGGATGTCCGACGTCGCGCTGCGCCGCGCGGCCCGCCACGACGGCTGGATCGGCGACGTGTGCTCGACCGACGAGGCGATCGGCCACGCCACCCGGCTCCGCGAGCTGCGCGCGGAGCTCGGTCGTGACGGCGACCCCGCCGTCGTGGTGGCCCTGAACGACGCCCTGACCCGCGACGACTTCGCGCGTGCTGAGGAGGGCGGCGTCACCGACGTGATGACGATGCCCTGGATGTACTACTTCGGCTTCAACGCCACGCTGGAGCAGAAGATCGAGGGCATGCGCCGGTTCGCCGAGGACGTGCTCGACCGCTGATCCGGCGGCGGGCTCAGGCCGGTAGCGCCAGGCCGTGCTCCTCGGCGTACGCCGCTCGACATCCCCGGCTGCAGAAGCCGACGGTCCGGCCGTCGTGATCGAGCGTCAGCGCCGTGGCGCCGGCGCGGACCTGCATGCCGCACACCGGGTCGCGCAGCAGCCCGTCGGGCAGGTCGTGCTCGACGCCCGCGTCGCCCGAGGCACGGAAGTCGGCGGTGACGTAGCGCACCAGGTCGGCCGCGGTGGACGCTCGCCCGTCCAGCCCGATGCTGCCGTCTTGGACGCCGCGGACGTTCACCCACAGATCACCGCCCGGGCGGGTCCAGTGGCGGCGAGCATCCAGACGCCCCACCGCTGCACGCACGACCGCGATCACGACGGCGGACATCTCCTCCCGCCACGCCTCGGGAGCGGTCACGTTCACCACCACCGGCGGAGCGTCGTCCGCGGCGACGGGGCCGTCGCCGGTGTGCCACCCCTGCGCCTCACGGAACCACACGTGCGTCACCGCCCGAGCCCGGGCCATCGTCGTCTCGGGCGCACCCGAAGCCGTGAGCAGGCCACGCGTGACGTCACCTGCCAACCGGTCGCGGTCCGCGTCGTCGAGCCGGCCCTCCGGCACGACGACCTCGACGAGGATCACCACCGACCCTCCCGTCGGCCCGCGTGCTCGTGGCCGCCCGGTTCGAACCCGACCGGCGCGCGGTCGATGAACGTGGTCACCGTGGCGACCCGCCCCTGCTCGTCGAACGTCAGCACGTCCGTGCCCTCGGCGAAGGACGTGCTGAACCCGCTGCCGACCCGGATCTCCCAGCACAGGCGGGCCCGGTTGCCGACGACGTCGGGCTCGGCGCGGAGGTGGAACTCCACGGCGCCCAGCTGCTCGGCGAACTCGTTGCGGAAGCCGATCAGCGAGTCGGGTGTCTGCAGCACGGCGAGGGGTGCCTCGTACACGACGTCGTCGGCGAACGTCGCCCGGGCCAGCCGGTCCTGGTCGCCGGCGAACTCGGCGTTCCAGAACCTGACGTAGCTCTCGATCGTGGTGGCGTGCCTTGGTGGCACGGTGGTCTCGGTCATCCTGCTCGGTCCTTTCGTGACGGGGCCGGACGGCCCCGGGGAACGGTCTGGAGCTGCCACGATCGGCCCCATCGGGTGGCCTGTCGATTACCTGCGAGGTCATTGCCCGGCCGTCCGCCAGCGGTGCAGGCTGCAGCCATGACCACCACTGCGGCCGAGCCGATCGGGTCACTCGTGCGGGCCTGGCGCGAGCGCCGCCGCCGCTCCCAGCTCGACGTCGCACTCGCCGCGGACGTGTCGGCGCGCCACCTGAGCTTCATCGAGACCGGCCGCGCGCGACCGAGCCGCGAGATGATCGAGCGGCTCTCCGACGAGCTCGACGTACCGCTGCGCGAGCGCAACGCGTGGTACCTCGCCGCCGGCTTCGCACCGGTGCACGCCGAACGCGCCCTGACCGACCTGGGTGCCGCACACGACGCGATCCAGGCCGTTCTCCGCGGTCACGAGCCGAACCCCGCGATGGCGGTGAACGTGCGCTGGGAGCTGCTCGCGGCGAACCGGGCCGCAGCACGCTTCCTCGGCCCGCTCCCGGAGCACCTGGTCCGGCCGCCGGTCAACATCCTGCGCGCCACGCTCCACCCCGACGGGCTCTCCCGGCAGATCCGCAACCTCTCGCAGTGGCGGGCACACGTGCTCCGCCGGGTACGCCGGCAGCTCGACCGGACTGCCGCGACCGGTCTCGCCGAGCTGCTGGCCGAGCTGGAGTCCTACCCCGGCGGAGCGGACACGCACGAGGCTGATCCCGCGGTGGACGGCATCGTGACGCCGATGCGGCTCAGCACGGAGTCGGGCGAGCTCGCGCTGCTCTACACCACGACGCTGTTCGGGTCGCCACGTGACGTGACGCTCGACGAGGTCGCGGTCGAGACGTTCTTCCCGGCCGATCCGGCCACTGCGCACGCCTTGCGCGCGATGGCCGGAGGGTGAATCCGCGGGGGCTCAGTCCTCCCGCTTCCCCGGGCAGTCGGGGTTCGGGCAGAACGCGACCTGGGCCATCTCGCCGGGGTTGAGCTCCGCGCGCGGCTGGTTGGTCTCGTCGAAGTCGATGGTGGCGGTCTCCATCTCGGTGCCGCACAGCGGGCACGTCTCCGGCACGTCAGCCGTCGCGTCGATGTCGCTCATGGACGGCACGCTACCCGGCGCGTCGGAACCGACACAGGACCCTGCAGCGGCACGCGACCGGCCCTGCTGGACAATGGGCGTCGCCGCCGACCCGACCTGGAGGTTCGATGTCCAGCTCCGCCCTGCCCCTCCGCCTGCACCAGCGCCGTCCGCTCGTGCTCGCCGACCTCGTCCCCGGCGCCCTCGTCCGCGACGTGCTGCTGGTCGTCGGCGGTGCCGCGCTGACCGGTCTGCTCGCCCAGATCTCCATCCCGGTGGCCGGCTCGCCGGTGCCGGTGACCGGCCAGACGCTCGGTGCACTGGGTGTCGGCGCGGCCCTCGGCTGGAGGCGCGGCATGGCGTCGCTGGCGCTCTACCTCGTCGCCGGCATGGCCGGCCTGCCCTGGTACGCCGACGGCGCCTCCGGCACGAGCATCCCCTCGCTCGGCTACGTCATCGGCTTCGTCCTGGCCGCGGGTCTGGTCGGGGCGCTCGCCAGCCGCGGCGGTGACCGCTCGCCGCTGGCCACCATCGGCACGATGGTCGCCGGCAACGTCGTGATCTACGCGATCGGCCTTCCCTACCTGGCCGCGTCGCTGCACGTCGGCCTCGGCACCGCCTTCGACCTGGGCATGAAGAACTACCTGCTCGGCGACGCGCTGAAGATCCTCATCGCCGCCGGCTGCCTGCCCGCCGTGTGGCGCCTGCTGGACCGGCTGCCGCGCGACTGACTGCCCGGTCCGGGACGACGGTCTGAGTCCGCGGGGACCTTCTCCCCTGTGCCCCGCCGGCGCGGCGGGACGAGCCTGAAGGCATGACCGACACCCAGGTACCTTCGCGCGCCTCGACCGACCTCGTCGCCTGGTTCGGAGACCTCTCCAAGGCCGACGCGCCGCGGGTCGGCGGCAAGGGAGCGAACCTGGGTGAGCTGACCGCGGCCGGGCTGCCGGTCCCGCCCGGGTTCGTGGTGACGGCGCAGGCCTACCTCGAGGCGATGGACCAGGGCGGCGTACGACGTTCGCTGCTCGACGAGGTCGCGGCCGCGGACACCGACTCCCCGGCCGCGCTGGACGCCGCGGCCCAGCGGATCCGCGCGCTGGTCCACTCCGCCGGCGTGCCCGACGAGCTGCGCCGTGCCGTCGAGTCGGCGTACGCCGAGCTCGGCGACAACCCGTTCGTCGCGGTCCGGTCCTCGGCGACGGCCGAGGACACCGGGTCGACGTCGTTCGCCGGCATGAACGCGACGTACACGAACGTGCGCGGACCCGAGGAGTTGCTGGAGCGGATCGTCGACTGCTGGGCGTCGCTGTGGAGCCCGCGCGTGATCGCCTACCGCTCCAGCCAGCAGCTCGCCGACGAGCCGGCGATCGCCGTCGTGGTGCAGGAGATGGTCGAGTCCGAGGCGTCCGGCGTGATGTTCACCGCCGACCCGGCGACGGGTGACCGCGACCTGCTCGTGATCGAGGCGGCCTTCGGGCTCGGCGAGGTCGTCGTCGGCGGTCAGGTCGAGCCGGACTCCTACGTGCTGGCCAAGAGGGGCGGCCCCGAGGACGGCCCCCGCATCGTGCACGTGCGCATCGGCACCAAGACCGACCAGATCCTCCGCGGTCCCGACGGCCGCGACGTACGGCTGCCGGTACCACCGGCGGACCGTGCCCGTCGCGTCCTCGACGACACCCACCTGCTGGAGCTGGCGAGGCTCGCGATCCGGATCGAGCAGCACTACGGAGTGCCGCAGGACGTGGAGTTCGCCCGCCGGGGCGAGGAGCTGTGGATCGTCCAGTCGCGGCCGATCACGACGCTCGACGAGACCGCAGGCACGGCCGGTGAGGAGCCTCCGGGCTCGGTGCTGGTCAGCGGACTCGCTGCGGCGCCGGGTCTGGTCAGTGGCCCGGTGCGCATCCTGCACAGCACCGAGGAGGGCAGTCGCCTCCAGGACGGTGACATCCTCGTCGCCCGGATGACCAGTCCTGACTGGGTCCCGACCATGCGGCGCGCTGCCGCCCTGGTCACCGACGGCGGCGGTGTGACCTGTCACGCCGCGATCGTCGGACGTGAGCTGCACCTTCCGACCGTGGTGGCGACGCGTACGGCGACCACCGTGCTGCGTGACGGCGAGATCGTCACGGTCGACGGTGCCAAGGGCGTGGTGCTGGCCGGAGCTGTCGCCACTTCTCCGGTCAACGCCACCCAGGTCGCCACGAGTGCACCGGCAGGTCCTCCTCCGGCAGCACTCGTGGCGGCCGAGACCACCGGCACGCTGCTCTACGTGAACCTCGCGATCGCCGAGCACGCCGAGGAGGTCGCGGCGCAGCCGGTCGACGGCGTCGGCCTGCTCCGGGCCGAGTTCATGATCACCGACGCCCTGCAAGGTGAGCACCCGAAGCACCTGCTGGCCCAGGGCCGGCGCGCGGAGTTCGTCGACCGGATGGTCGCCTCGGTGCTGCGGATCACCCAGGCATTCGCACCGCGGCCGGTGATCTACCGCGCGTACGACTTCCGCACCAACGAGTTCCACGGGCTCACCGGCGGCGAGGAGTTCGAGCCGCACGAGGAGAACCCGATGATCGGGTACCGCGGCTGCTACCGCTACATCAAGGACCCCGAGATCTTCGCGCTCGACCTCGACGTGCTGGCCCGGGTCCGCGAGCAGACGCCGAACCTGCACCTGATGATCCCGTTCGTCCGCACGAGGTGGGAGCTGGAGGCGTGCCTCGAGGCAGTCGACCAGCACCCGCTCGGCAACCAGCGCGGCCTGCACCGGTGGGTGATGGCCGAGGTCCCGTCGGTCGTCTACCGCATTCCCGAGTACGCCGCCCTCGGCATCGACGGCGTGTCCATCGGCTCCAACGACCTGACCCAGCTGATGCTCGGCGTCGATCGTGACTCGGAGATCTGCGCGGAGCTGTTCGACGAGTCCGACGAGGCGGTGCTGGACGCGATCGCGCGGATCATCCACGCCGCGCGGGACGCCGGCATGACGTCGTCGCTGTGCGGGCAGGCCCCGTCGAACCGCCCGGAGTTCGCCGAGTTCCTGGTCCGCCAGGGGATCACGTCGATCTCGGTCAACCCCGACGCCGCCGATCGGGCGCGCCGGGTGATCGCCCGGGCTGAGCGCCGGATGCTGCTCGAGCACACGCGGGCGCTCAACGGGCTCCGTTGACGCACCCGCCCAGCGTGGGAAGGGGAAGCCCGCGCCTCAACCACCGGCCACCGGTGGTTGAGGCGCGGTGTCGACCTCAGGCGTAGAGCCGCTCGAACAGGTCGACGTACTGCAGCAGGTGGCGGTCGCCCAGGTAGAGCGTGCGAACCCGCTCGCGGGCGTTCTCGCCGAGCTTGGCTGCGAACACCGGGTCGCCGAGCACCCGGTCGAGCGCCGTACCGAAGGCGTCGAGGTCGGTCGGGTCGTCGAGCAGCAGGCCGCTCTCGCCGTCGACGATCTGGTCCTGGATGCCGCCGACGCGTGAGGCGACGACCGGCCTGCCCTTCCACATCGGCTCGGTCACGGTCAGGCCGAAGCCCTCGATCAGGCTCTTCTGCACCACGACCCCGGCGTGCCGCTGCAGGGCGTTGACCAGGTAGGCGTTCTCGTCGACGTCGTCCATCGGCAGGCTGCACAGGTGGACACGGTGGCGGGACTTCTCGGGCAGGGACAGCCGCAGCTCCCGGCACTCCGCGAACACCTCGGCCCCCTCCGGGTCGTCGGTGACGCCCGCGGTGTCCGGCCCGACCAGCATCAGCTGGACGTCGTCGGGCAGGTGCGGCAGGTGCTCGGCGAAGCCGGTGAGGACTCCGGCCATGTCCTTGAGCCGGTCCCAGCGGCTCACCTGCAACACGATCCGGCCGTGGTTCGGCACCAGGTGCCCGTCCTCGATCAACCCCGCGTGCGGGCGCACGATCCCGGTGGAGCCGTCACGGCGGGTGAACAGGAAGCGCCCGCGCCGCTCGGTGGTCAGCGTGAGGCCGGCGTGCCGCAGCACCGCCTCGACGTCGCCCGGCGGGATGTCCGCGTTCTTGGCCGTGAACGGGTCGAGCGACGGCGGGATGATCCAGACCTTGTTCTGGTCGACCCAGACCGGCGCGTACGCCGCGCGCGAGAAGATCAGCGCGTCGGCCTGCTCGACGTGCGGGCGCAGGAAGGCCCAGCCGACGTCGGTGAGCTCCGTCGGGGTGTCCCGGCCGATGTGCGAGCGCCACACGACCCGACCACCGGCCGCCTGCATGCCGGCCACGAGCCCGGCCGTCTGCGGGTCGTGCAGCAGCACCACGTCGTCGGGGCGCACGAAGCGCAGCAGCTGCTTGAGGTTCTTCTCCAGCACGGCCTCGTACGCCGCCCGCTCCTCCTCACCGAGCGGTCCGCCGTCGCCCGGCGACCCGTGCAGCACGTTGTGCAGCCGCTTGGTGATCTTGAAGAACTCCGGGGTGCCGTCGAGCACGAGCCAGCGAGCGTCGACACCGGCACCGCGGCTGTAGGCGAGCAGCGCCTGCAGCATCTCGGCGACGCCGCCGCCGGTGGCTGTGGCGTTGACGCTCCAGACGGTCCGGCCCTTGAGCAGCTCACGCGCGCGCTCGGCGTACTCGGCGAGCCGTTGAGCTCGCTCCGGCTCGAGGAGGGCTGCCAGCCGGTCGAGCGGAATCGCGTCGATCTCCACCTCACGCATGCTTCGAGACTGCCACCCGCGGCCGCGGCCCGGAAAGGGTCCAGCGGCCCGAGCGGCCGGGACCGTCAGTGCCGGGCATGGCGGCGCGTCCGGACGGGTACGGCTGGCGAGCGGGGACACCGGAGGTGGAGGCTGATGAGCGACACGTGGAGCTACCGCGACGAGGCGGGATGGTCGGAGGGTCAGGTCGTCGGGTACGACGTCGAAGCGGTCGACGGGTCCGTCGGGAAGGTCGACGAGGCGACCGCGGAGACCGACCGTGCGCACATCGTCGTCGACACCGGCTTCTGGATCTTCGGCAAGCGGCGGCTGATCCCGGCCGGACTGGTGACGGCCGTCGACCATGAGTCCCGCACGATCCGGCTCAGCCTCTCGAAGGACCAGGTGCGGGCGGCCCCGGACTACGAGGAGGCGCTGGACGACGAGGCCCACGAGCGGCACACCGAGTACTACGGTCCGCTGGCTCCCGGCTGACCGCCCTGCGCGAATGTCCGGTTCCGGCCCCGGGTACCGGTCCGGTCCAGTTCATTCACGGGAGGGAGACCGAGATGAGCAACATGTGGACTTATCGCAACACGTCCTGGTACGAGGACCGCGGGTTCGTGGGGTACGACGTGGAAGCGTCGAACGGCTCGATCGGCAAGGTCGACGAGTCGACCAACGACACCGACTCCGCGCACATCGTCGTGGATACGGGGTTCTGGATCTTCGGCAAGAAGCGGCTGATCCCCGCCGGCGCGGTGACGATGGTCGACCACAACGCCAAGGTCGTGATGGTGAACATGACCAAGGACGAGATCAAGTCGGCGCCGGACTACGACGAGACCACCTGGAAGGACGACAGCAGCCGCAACGAGTACGACGAGTACTACGGCCGCTGGTCGTGGTGATCGGCACGCGCGACTGAGGGTTCGAGTCTGGGGACGCGGGGCCGGGCGAGTCAGAACCGCCCGGTCCCGCGCAACTCTCGCGGACGGCCGTCAGGGTCGAAGAACGCCCGATACGCCGGCTCGGCCCACAGCCTCGCCCATGCGCGAATCGGCGGAAGCACGTGCTCCTTGATCCGGCTGCCCGGCTGACCCGCCCGCTCGCGCCACAGGCTCCGCGCCTGGTCCAGGTCGCGCAGCGCCGGGTCGTGCTGTGGCAGACCGAGGTGCTCGGCCCACAGCGAGGTCCGCAGGTCGCCGGGCAGCCGGCCGTCGGGATCGACCACCGCGCAGGTGATCTCGGAGTCGTGGGTCCACGAGCGCAGGTTGAGGTTGTCCGACCCGCACGACATCCACTCGTCGTCGACCACGCACACCTTCGCGTGCACGTAGACCGGCGTGCCGACGGCGTTCTCGAGGTCGTACATCGCGAACCGGTCGCTACCCGCCCGTTGCAGCAGGTCGTGTGCCTGCGCCTGGGCCAGCCGCATCGGCGTACCGCTGAGGAGGGTGTCCTCCTCGGGGAACCGCGGGACCACCGCGATCACCTGCAGGTCCGGCGCGCGCCGCAGCGCCTCGGCGAGGGCATGCACGACCAGCTCGGACCAGAAGTACTGGTCCTCGATGTAGATGAGGCGCCGCGCCCGGGCGAACGCCTTCTCGTAGGCGCGGGCGATCGAGCGCTCGCCGTGCGGCGCGAACGGGTACGCCGGCCGCTTGGCCGGGTAGGTGCGCAGGATCTGCACCAGGTGATGACCGGCCGGCGGCGGCGGGTCCCAGCGCTCGGGCAGCGGCTGGGGACGGCGCGGCATCCGGGCGACGCGGTGGATGAGCGCGCGGTAGGGGTTGCGGTGGTCCAGCGGTGTCGGGTCGTCCCAACGCTCGGAGAAGGTGTCGAGGACGTGCGCCACGGCCGGACCGCGGATCTCGACGGTGGCGTCGTGCCAGGGCGGCCGCGGTCCGTACCGGGGGTCGAGCGGCGCCGGCTGCGGGTCTCCCCGATGGGCGGCGTCGTCGCGACGGCCGTGGCACAGGTCGATGCCGCCGACGAACGCCACGTCGTCCTCGGGCCGGCCCTGGTGCTGCACGACGATCAGCTTCTGGTGGTGGGAGCCGCCGCGGCGTACGCGCTCGTCGAACAACGCCTCGCCGCCCGCCTCGTTGATCAGCAGGCCGAGGCGGCGGTTCTCCTGGGCGTTGAACCGGGCCCGGTCGGTGTGCGAGCGCCACAGCAGCCCGCGTACGTCGACGCCACGCTGCGCTGCCTCGCAGAGCAGCTCGCCGATCGTGGGTCCGCCGTCGACCAGCCGCTCGTCGGAGTCGCCCCGCCAGTCGGCGAAGAACACCCGGTCACCGGCACGGGTGGCTCCGATCACCTCGACGAGCCGAGCGAAGTAGTCCGCCCCGTGCACGTGCGGACGCACGAGATTGCCCGAGGTCCACGGGCGCTCGCTCTCCGGCAGGAACCAGTCGTTCACGTGCACAGGCTGCCACGTCGCCTACTGTCTGGGCGTGTTCTCGACCCGGCTCCCCCGTGCACGGTGGACGGTCGCGCTCGCGGTCCTCGGGGTCGCGGCCTGGACGGCCTGGTGGGTGGTCCGGGACTGGTCGGCTTCGGGGATCTCGTGGCACTACTTCGCCGACGGCGGCCGGCTGCTCGTCGGGCCCTCCGGGCTCCACGTGTACGCCCACCATCCCGAGCTGCAGACCGGTCCGCTGTCCCTCGCGGTGGCCGCCGCGCTCCGGGTCCTTCCGGCGGGCACGGCCGAGACCGTGGCCCTCATCGCGATGGCGGCGATCGGGCCACTGCTGCTGGTCGCGCTGGCGCCCCTCGTCCGTGGGCCGCGACCTGCACGTCGGCTGCTGCTGGCAGCACTCGTCCTGGCGCCGGCGTGGACCGTGCTCGCCGTGCGCTGGGGTCACCTCGACGACGTGCTGGCGATGGCGGCGGCGGTCGGAGCGATCCGGGCGCTGCGCGCGGGTCGCCCCCTCCTCACCGGGCTGGCGCTCGCAGTCGCGGTCGGGTTCAAGCCCTGGGCGGTCGGCTTCCTCCCGCTGGCGCTCGCCCTCCCGACGGCCGGTTGGGCGGACGCGCTCGGAGCCGCCGTTCTCGGGATCGTGATCGCCTGGATGCCCTTCGTCGTGGCCGATCGGGCGACGTTGGAGGCGATGCAGCCGGACGTCGCGCTGGTGAGGTCGTCCGGGCTTCACACGCTCGGAGTGCGCGGGACCGTCGTACCGGCCTGGGGCCGCACCGCCCAGCTCGTCGCGGCACCGGTTGCCGCCGCGTTCGCGGCCCTCACCGGCCGCTGGCCCGGGGTGCTGCTCGTCGCCGTGGCCGTGCGGCTCGCCCTCGACCCGCAGGACAACGCCTACTACGTCGGCAGCGCGGCCCTCGCCGCCGCCGTCTTCGATCTGGTCGGCACCCGCTGGACGATCCCCTGGACCACTCTCGTCACCGTCCTCGTCCTCTGGCAGCCGTTCGTGCAGGACTACGCCCACCGGCTGACGACCACCAGCGGCCTCACGCACTGGTGGTTCGCCCATCCGGGCACCGTCGGTGCCGTGCACCTGGCGTGGTGCGTGGCGGTGGTCGTGCTGGTCTTCGCGACGTCCCGGCGACCAGCGCCCGCGGCCTCTTCCGCCGCCCAGGCTGACTGAGACTGGCACCACCCCGACCGGCTGTCAGACGTCACCCACTTCGCCCACTGTGACGCGGGTCTGCCTGAGCCATCGGCAAGAGAACTGTGGAGCGCAGCATGGGATGGGTGTCTATGGCACCGCCATGTACTCGAGGAGGCGAGCCTGAGCCAGGAAGACGCGAGGTCGCGCTCGCGCGCCATGGGAGCTCGATCTCCTTGCAGGCAGCGACCCCATGCATCGACAGCGAGATCCAGACGTTCGCCACACCAGCCGACTCGACGTCGGCAGCGCTGTCCTGGAAATGCTTCGCAACGCGGACATTCGAAAGTCGCGATCTCTACAACCGGCATGCGAGGGAAGGGCTCGGGCTCGACTGCAAGAACCGCTTCGGCCACCACGCGCTCGTAGCGCACGCCCAGGAGGCATGCAGCGCTATGGACGTCCTGTGGAGCACGTGGAGGGTCAGGCGGCGCGGCGGGGTAGCGGTGGGCCCGGCAGATGTTCCGCTCTGCAACGGGCGCGCCTAGAGGACGGGCGATCTCCGATTCCCCATCCCAGACTGGTGGGATGCGCCGCATCGGACTTCCTCAGCCAAATTGTCCGTATTGCAGCCTACGATTTGAACCCGAGAAGACATTGCGGAGCGTCCATGCCTACCGTCGATCAGATCGCCTCCCACCACGGCGTTTCCAGCGAGTTCGTCCGACGAGCTCTGGCGAAGCTCGGCGTTCATGCCGAGACCGGCACAACGAACGTCCACCCCCAGCACGTGAAGCGGTTCGCTGAGACGTACGGCGAGCGCATTCGCAGCGCGAGGCCGGAGCAGGCGACCGAGCCCGGATCGATGGAGGAGCCAGCGACCGAGCCGGCACCCACGGAAGAACTGCCGAGTCGTCGGATCAGCCCGCATCAGCACGTGATCCGCAGTGGGTACGAGCACATTTCGAGCCGACGCAACATGGAGACGATGGACCGCATAGAGATCCTCTCTCCGAACCCGGGTCCCGCTCACGCAATTGACCCTGAAGGGACGTGGGACGGTGACCCGTGGCGGGAGCGGCCCTTCCGTCCACGAGGTGCGTGGCTAGAGGACCACCTCTTCTACTCGCACCCTGGCCCGCGAGCCGCCTGCGGCGTCCGCTTGCGAGTCATCTTTAGGAGCCCCTTCACTGCCGAGACCGCCGACCCCTGCCCCAAGTGCGTCGCCCTTGTCGAGGGGGGTCGTGCGTACCGCAACCCGCCGGGCAGTTACATCCCCACGACGTGCGGGGAGTACATCCGGGTCAAGATCGACGACGCTGTGAAGGTCGAGACGTGCGTTCGTCGCTGGGGGCACAAGGGACGGCACGAGTCTTGGTCGCGGGCGTCCTGGGAGCCGGGCGGAACGGACTTCCAGCCGGCACCCGAGGGTTAGCCCATCTCCTGCTCCCAATCCCAGACTGACGGGCCTGCCTGCTTCAACGCTTCGTCATACAGAGTCTCGAACTCAGGATCCGGAATCTCCCCGATGCCAGGGTGGGCATCGTGTCAACTGTCGATCATTGGCTGTAACAGTTCCTGGGCGCGTTCGTGGCGCAGGCCATCCGGTTCGACCTTGCGTCGCGACGACTCGCGCGCTCGGTCCAAAGTCTCTTCGACGCTCCTGCGCACCTTCGCATCGAACTCCGCGGCTTCCTGTCGTTTGTGCTCTGCCCGAGCACGACACCGGGAGGGCACGCTCGAGTCGAGTATGGCCTTCGTGGTCCCTCGAACGATTGCGCTGATCGCCTCGGCGAGGAAGAACATGACGAACGGGGAGAACAGGGATGCGCATCCAGTCAGCGCCAGCGCGTACATCCAAACCGGCAGGCCCGTCACGGTTGGGACTATCGCCCTGACGCTAGTCGGTTCGTGAGACTTTCGAGGACTGCTCCTACCCGTGTTCGTCCTCGTAGGACGGGCCTGTCACGCCAGCAACTGTGCAATCCCTGCTGAAGCGGTCGCTCCGAGCAACATGTGGGGGGGCCTTGACCTCCCGTTGCCCGTCGGACCTTTCCACCACGGCAAAGAGCAGCTCGCGGTAGAAGTCGCTAACGTTGTGCACTACGCTCCACGGATTTTCGAGGATTGGGTCAACGATCGTGATCCCGCCTGACGGGAACCGGTTCAGCCAACGTCGAATCAGTGCATTGATGTGGTCATCGCGGAATGAGTAGCCCACGACGACGAGTCGATCGGTCTCCTCAAGCCAGCGCTCGAATTCCGCCAGCATCGCCAGGAACGGCCCGTCGCTGCGCAGCTTCCCTCGTTGGCCGAAGACGACGCCGAGTTCGCCGAAGTATGCGTTCTCGGGCTGGCCGACCTGATAGAGCCGGTCAGACAGGGGCTTGTCGGCCTGGTCCCGGACCGAATACCAGTCGATCGAGCCATGCAACTTCAGCAGATGGATGTCCGCGCCGTCGCCCCAGCGCCACTCGAGACTGCCTCCAAGCCAGTCATCGAGACCGGTGCTGACTACCTTCTTCGTCGACTCACCCATCAGTTCGACGCCTCGGTCGTAGTTCAACGTCGCAATCCGGGCCGGGTGAGGCGTGATCGCAGCCAGAGGCGCTAGGTAGTCGCTCGCCCCAGGCGCAATCGCCAAACACTCGCGAAGCGCGCCGACCATCTCGCGCTGGAGACCCAAGAAGACATCGTCGTTGCCGCCGCCGATAACAGCGCGCACACCCCTCGCGAACGCCTGCTCGAACTGCATGTCGAATCGAGAACCGAACTCTTGCCTGAACTGGCGTGACCAGCCCGTGGGCAACTTGCCCGACCCGATCTGATCGAGCGCGCGGTTCCACGACGCAACGAACGGAGCAATCTCCAGGTTCTCGCGGTCTGCGAGCATCTGAATCGCGCTGAACAGTCGTTCGACGTCGATCCCGTCAAACGCACCCTGACCATGCGCGGTGTCATGAGCCGTCATCGCTCCAATAGCGATGTGCAGCGCAGAACTCGTAGGCCTGCTCTGGTAGGCGCCGCCCGCAACCCGATCGGTGATCGCCCGCGTCAAGCCAACGGAAACCGGAACTCCGGCTTCTACGGATGCGCCTGCGCCCAAGAGCACGGCGGTTCGAACGTCGCCTTCGCTACCCACTTGGCCGATCTTTGCAGAGGGTGTCAGCGCGGACGATGGCTTTCCGCGAGTTCCAGCAGTCGGATCGGGCGCTGACAGGGTGAGCAACCCGAGCAATCGTCAATACACCCACGCCGCGCCGTCCGCTTATCCGCTACGCGTGCGGTTCGGAATGCGCGACGCTCCCCCGCTTGGCGGACTTCGGGGTCTAGTCCCTTGCAGCCACTCGAGTGGGGCCCGTCGAGGAGTCCTACGGTCAGTGGCGCAGGGTGGCGGGTGTGCTCTCGAATCCGTGTCCTTCGCACTTCTCAGACAAGTTCGGACGACATGTGTTTTAGTTTCGTGGGCATGACCGGTGGGCCACCTCGGGAGGGAACGGCGACGCGTATGACTCCGCTTGGCGTGGAAGAACAGGCGCTCCGCGCCATGCAACCAAGAAACAAGAAGCTTCGACCGCTGCTCGACACCGCCTCGGCGGACGAATACCCGTTCATTGCTGCGATTCTCACTCGGCACGAAGCTCGAATCATGGAGTCCAGGTATGACTCAACGAAGGCTCAGATTCCTCTTTTCACCGCGCTCGGTGGCGCGCTAGCGGTCTCGGTCGCCGGCGGGTTCACACACAAGGTGGACGCGTCCCTCCTGGCCGGGCTGCTCGGCGCAGTGGCTGCCTCTTTCGTCGCGATGATCGTCCAGTGGATCCTGACCTTCCGAGCTCACGGCGTCGAGGACGCACACGTGCGTGCCGCGGCGGCCGAAGTGGCTGAGTGGCGCGTAAAGGCGTCCTCGCGGGAACCCAGAAGGACTCTTCAACTGCGCCCTACCCTCTTTGGCTTCGTTAGGCAGGTCGAAAACAAGGGCGGCAACCCGCCGACTCCAATCGATTGAGTCTCCGGTTCGCACCGACGACGTCTGGGCGAACACAATCCCTACGGTCCTAAGGGTGGCGTCATCCACCGCCTGGCCGCCGATCTCGTGCGCCCACCGCCACATGGAACCCGCGTCTTACCGCCTGCGGGGCGTACAGATGTCAGATGAGGAAAGGCCTGCTCAGAGGCCGTGGCCGAAACGCAGGAAGCTGACGGCGGCGTAGAAGACGACGACAGCGGCAGCTGCGCACACAACCAACCACGAAGCGACCACCGCCGGATTCTTGAGCTGGTGAACGGGCCGATCATCCGTCGGGTCACCGCGAACAAGACCAAGGACAGTCGTCACGGTCGAGCCGAGCGGCATCCAGCTCCACCGGTTCCGCACTCCGAGGTGGCCGTCTCGACGCCATGCAGTGGTCGATCGAAGGACGTACCAGAGGATCCAAAGACCGAGCGAGCCAAAGACGACGAACGGCGCGATGTGGTTCTTCAGCTGGTCCACGCTCGCAAGGTACTGGCTTCACCAGCCCGAGAGAGGCCCCGTTCGCGCGAGCTGGACGCGCGGATCTGCCGTGATGGGGGCGTCACATCGCCGCCCAAGTGCGCGCACTCGTGCCGATAAGGGTCGATGACTGAGTCATGTGTTCGGCCTCATGCCTGCGGGCCGGGTGGGCCTAGCCAGAGGCCTTAGATGCCGATCGGCTTTCGCCAATCCCCGTCGACGGGAAGCTTGATGAGCTCGTGGACCGCGCCGTTCTTCCGCCTACTCCCGAGCCCTGCGCGGAGGCTCCTGAGAGCGGGATGTCCTACCAGCGGTTCGAAGTCCTCCGGCTGGAGGTGGGACATGTCGACCACGGCCAGATCCCTGAGGTGGGGCGCTTCAGCAAGCGGCGACATGTCCGACAGGCCCTTCATGGTCTCCAACCAGACCCGGGTGAGAGACGACATGCCCGCCATGTTTGGTAGTTCCCGGACTTGGCGGAGGGATTGCAGGAACAGGTACTCCAGGCTCGGAAGCTCACCGACTGGGGAAAGATCGGAGAGCCCTTTCACCATCCAGAGCTCCAAGTACTCGATCTTTCCGATCTCGGGAAGAAGAGACAGGTCCTTGGTTCCGCCCAGCTTGAGGTCGAGGGCGCGAAGTTGGCGGAGGGGACGCAAGAGCGCCAGGTTCGGCAGGGTCACCGACCGGAGCGTCAGACTCTTGAGATTCTGAAGTTCGCCGACGACCTCGATGTCCTTGGTTTGACCCTCGATATAGAGCCGCTGAAGGGCCTTGAATCGGGCGAGGCCGCTGAGCGAGAGCTTCTTCTTGGTCGCTCCGATCCCGATGAACTCGGCGTCCTCTGGAAGATGGTCGAGTCCGTCGATGTTCGTGAGCGAGTTGTACAGCGCATCAGCACTGAACCGCCGCAGGGTCGGGAAGAATCGCAAGAAGTCCAGGTCGGTGATCGAGCCGTCGTACGAGCCGTACGCCCTGAGCTGGACGCGTGGATGTCGTTGGAGTGTCTTCCCCAGTCGTTTGTAGTCGCGTTCGGTGAGGGAGGTGTCAGATCTTCTGTGTAAGCGGTCGGTCCGTCCGAGAGGATCAAGATGGACCCTGTGGCAGAGAAGGACACGTCTGCTGATGGCATGACGGGGCGTGAGGCGGTCGACGAGCTCGTCGCCTCAGGTGCGCTGGA
>DATAKN010000087.1:0-55151 GCA_036261595.1 Marmoricola sp. | reverse complement strand
GGCGTAGAGCTTGTAGACGTCCTCGGTGCCCGACGGCCGCGCGGCGAACCACCCGGCGTCGGTGACCACCTTGAGCCCGCCGATCGCGGCACCGTTGCCGGGGGCCGTCGTGAGCTTCGACGTGATCGGGTCACCCGCGAGTTCGCCGGCGGTCACCTGGTCGGGCGAGAGCGCACCGAGGAGCACCTTCTGCTCACGGCTGGCCGGCGAGTCGATGCGCGCGTACGCCGGGTCGCCGTGCGCCTCGGTCAGGCCGGCGTACAGCTGCGACGGGGTGGAGCCGGTGACCGCCGTGATCTCCGAGGCCAGCAGGCACAGCAGGATGCCGTCCTTGTCGGTGGTCCACACCGATCCGTCGCGCTGCAGGAACGACGCCCCGGCGCTCTCCTCGCCGCCGAACGCGACCGACCCGTCGAGCAGCCCGGGCACGAACCACTTGAAGCCGACCGGCACCTCGACCAGTCGGCGACCGAGGCCGCCCGCGACCCGGTCGATCATCGACGAGCTCACCAGCGTCTTGCCCACCGCGGCGTCGGGCGACCACGAGGGCCGGTGGGAGTAGAGGTAGTCGATCGCCACGGCCAGGTAGTGGTTGGGGTTCATCAGGCCGCCGTCCGGCGTGATGATGCCGTGCCGGTCGGCGTCGGTGTCGTTGCCCGTGGCGATGTCGAAGTCGTGCTGGCGGCGGAGGAGCGAGGCCATGGCCGACGGTGAGGAGCAGTCCATCCGGATCTTGCCGTCCCAGTCCAGGGTCATGAACCCGAACGTCCGGTCCACCCGCGGGTTGACCACGGTCAGCTCCAGCCCGAACCGGTCGGCGATCTCCCCCCAGTAGGCGACGCTGGCCCCGCCGAGCGGGTCGGCGCCGATCCGCACCCCGGCCGACCGGATGGCGTCGAGGTCGATCGCGCCCGGCAGCGCCGAGACGTAGGCGTCGAGGAAGTCGAACCGCCCCACCCGCTCCCGCGCCGCCGCCCAGGGCACCCGCTTGACACCCACCAGCTCCTCGGAAAGCAGCTCGTTGGCGCGGTTCTGGATCCAGCCGGTGATCTCCGTGCCGGCCGGCCCGCCGTCCGGCGGGTTGTACTTGAAGCCACCGTCACGCGGTGGGTTGTGGGACGGCGTGACGACCACGCCGTCCGCGGTCGTCGTACCGGAGGAGCCGTGGCGGGCGTTGTGGGCGAGGATCGCCCGGGACACCGCCGGGGTGGGCGTGTAGCCGTCGCGGGCGTCCACGAGCACGTCGACGTCGTTGCCGACGAACACCTCCAGCGCCGAGACGGTGGCCGGCTCCGACAGCGCGTGGGTGTCCGCGCCGAGGAAGAGCGGTCCCCCGATGCCCTGCATCGCGCGGTACTCGCAGATCGCCTGGCTCACCGCGACGATGTGGTCCTCGTTGAAGGCCAGGTCGAACGCCGAGCCGCGGTGACCCGACGTCCCGAACGACACCCGTTGCTCCGGCACCGCCGGGTCCGGGTGCTCGGCGTAGTAGGCCGTGACCAGCCGGGCCACGTCGATGAGGTCCTCGGGCAGGGCCGGCGTACCGGCCCGGTCGGCGCTTCGGCTCATGGACCGATTCAAGCACCGGACGTGAAGCCTGACCCTCAGCCGGCGTCGGGCTGCGGCGGCACGATCGTGCGGGCGGCCAGACGGAGCCCGCGGACGTGCTCGGCGATCTGACCGAGGCTGGCCAGCCAGAGGTCGCCGTGGTCGGCCGCGCGGCCGATCAGGCGGTCGAGGACAGCCGCACGCGACGGCCGACCGGTGAGGAACGGATGGTTGGTGAGGGCGAAGCACCCGCCGACCTCGCGCATGGCGTCGAGCTCGAGCGTCCACATCTCCTCGACCTTGGCGGGGCTCTCGATCAGCCCTTCGCCGGAGACGCCCGGGAGGAAGCAGTACTGCTCCCAGTCGTCGAGCGCCCACTGGATCGGGATCTCGACGATCGACCCGGTGTCCCCGACGCCCTCGACCGCCAGCTCGTACGGCACGTCGGCGTCCATCAGGCTGGAGTCGTACAGGAAGCCGCGCTCGGCGAGGAGCCGCGGCGTGTTCCAGGTCGGCTCCCACATCGGCGCGCGGTACCCGACCGGGCGTACCCCGGCGACCCGCTCGAGCGCCTCCAGACCGCGGTCGAGGTAGCCGGCCTCGGTCTCCGCGTCGACGCCCTCGAGCGGCTCGTGCAGGTACCCGTGGTGGGCGATCTCGTGCCCGGCCGCGACGATCTGCCGCACCACGTCGGGGTAGCGCTCGGCGGTGAAGCCCGGCACGAAGAAGGTGGCGGTGACCCGGTGGCGGCGGAGGATCTCGAGGATCCGTGGCACGCCGACCAGCGGGCCGTAGGACTGGTGGCTCATGATCCCGGCCCGTGCCTGGGAGCCGGGGACGGCCGAGAGCACCGCGGACTCGGCGTCCACGTCGAAGCTGAAGGACGCGGCGGCCCGGTACCCGCGCGGCCACGTGACCGGGCCTGCCGGCTGCGGGCCGGGCTCGGCAGGTCGACCGGTCATCGTGCAGCTCGGGCGAAGATCGAGCAGTACTCGTAGGCCAGGTTGGCCGCCGCCACCGCGGTGATCTCCGCGTGGTCGTAGGGCGGTGACACCTCCACGACGTCGCCCGCGACGACGTTGGCACCCTCGAACCCGCGCACCATCGCGAGCAGCTCCCGGCTGGTCAGTCCACCGGCCTCCGGCGTCCCGGTGCCGGGCGCGAAGCCGGGGTCGAGGACGTCGATGTCGACGGAGACGTAGACCGGCGCGTCACCGACCCGTTCCCGCACCATCTCGATGACGCGGTCGGCACCGAGCCGGTCCATCTCCCGCGCGTGCACGATCGAGAAGCCCATGGCGGCATCCTCGCGCAGGTCGTCGGCGGAGTAGAGCGAACCGCGGATTCCCACGTGCATGGTGTGCTCCGGGCTCAGCAGGCCCTCCTCCCAGGCCCGGCGGAACGGCGTGCCGTGCGTGTACGGCGCATCGAAGTAGGTGTCCCAGGTGTCGAGGTGGGCGTCGAAGTGGACCAGCGCGATCGGGCCGTACTGCGCGTGCAGGGCACGCAGCGTGGGCAGGGCGACCGTGTGGTCGCCGCCGAGGACCACGACCGGCTTCCCGCCATCGATGAGCTCGCCGACACCCTGCTGGATCTGGGTCATCGCCTGGTCGATGTCGAACGGGTTGGCAGCGACGTCCCCGGCGTCGACCACCTGGACACCGGCGAACGGCTCGACGTCGAGAGCCGGGTTGTAGGGCCGCAGGAGGCGCGAGCCCTGCCGGATGTACGACGGGCCGAACCGGGCGCCGGGCCGGTAGGTGACCCCGGAGTCGAACGGCACGCCGACGACGGCGACGTCGTACGCGTCGACGTCCTCCAGCCGGGGCAGCCGCGCGAACGTGGTGTGCCCGGCGAAGCGCGGGACCTGGAGTCCGTCGACGGGGCCCACCACACCGCCGGTGGTGACGCGCGGCTCGTGCACGGCGATCAGCTCCTGCTCTCGTGGGTTCTCGGCGGTCGGGGTCGTGCGCTCATGCCCGTGTCCTCGTCGTACCGCCGTTGACCTGGACGACCTGGCCCACCATCGAGGAGAGCCGCGGGTCGGCGAGCAGGGCGACCGCGGACGCGATCTCCTCGGGCCGGCCGACCCGCTGCACGGGGATGTCACGGGCGTAGGTCGCCACGATCTCGGCCCGGCTGACGCCGGCGTCGCGGGCGTCCACCTCCAGCTGAGGCGTGTCGACGACGCCCGGAGCGATCGCGTTGACGACGATCCCTTCGGGTGCCAGCTCGCGGCCCAGGGTCTTCGTCAGCGAGATCAGGCCGGCCTTCGACGCGGAGTACGCCGTGGCGTTGGGCCAGCCGGTGACACCCCACTCGGAGGAGATCACGACGATCCGGCCACCACCGGACCGTCGCATCCCGGGCAGCACTGCCTGGACCAACGAGAACGTGCCGCCCAGGTTCGTGTCCACGACCCGCCACCAGTCGTCGAGGTCGTAGTCGACGAGCGCTCCCATCGACATGTAGGCGTGGTTGGCGACCAGGATGTCGACGTCCCCGAGGCTCTGCTCGACCTCGGCGACCATGTCGACGACGGCGGCGTGGTCCGAGACGTCGGCCGGCGCGGGGTGGGCCCCCGTGAGTGCGCACGCCTCGGCCATGCGCTCGTCGGCACTGCGCCCGTTGAGCGCCACGGTCGCCCCGTCGGCGACCAGCCGCTGCACGATCGCCAGGCCGATGCCCTGGGTGGCGCCGGTGACCAGGGCGACGCGGCCCTCCAGCGTGCCCACTCAGATCACCGTCCCGGCGTTGGGCGAGATGATCTCGCCGGTGAGGAAGCTGCCTTCTTCGGCGAGGTACGCGGCCACGAGGGCGATCTCCTCGGGTGCCACCAACCGCCCGGTGGGCAGCGTGGCCAGGTAGTCGGGTGCGCGCCACGGTGAGTCCTCGGCGAGCAGGGGCGTGTCCGTCGGCCCCGGCGCCACGCCGTTGACCCGGACACCGTGCGACGCCAGCTCGACGGCCAGGCTGCGGACCAGCCCGATCACCGCGCCCTTGGCCGCCGCGTAGTGGGCATCCCCACCGCCACCGCCGACCGCGAGCTCGGACGTGATCGCCACGATGCTGCCGCGCCCGCGGGCGATCATGCCCGGCGCGACCGCACGCGCCACGTGCATCGCACCGCCGAGGTGCACCCGCAGCATGCGGTGCCAGTCGACCTGGTCGATCTCGGACACCGGCGTCATCGCGTAGTGCCCGGCCGCAGAGACCGCCGCGTCGACGGGGCCGAGCTCCCGCTCGACGGCGCTGACCGCGGCGCCGACGGCGGCCGAGTCGGCCACGTCGACCTCGTGGCTGACGTGCCACGGCGAGCGGCTCAGGTCCAGGCCCGCGACCTGCCAGCCACGCTCGGACAGCTCGGCCGCGATCGCGGCGCCGATCCCGCTGGCCGCCCCGGTGACCACGGCGACCGGGGAGCCGGCTGCTCCGGTGGTTCCCCCAGCTCCGGTTGCCACCGTCATCCGACGGCCTCGCCCGCGAGGTAGGTCCTGGTCTCCGTGTCGTCGTCGGGGTCGTCGACCTCGAAGGTGGGGAAGGTGGTGATCCCGCGGCGTACGGACAGGTAGATGGCGGTGCCGAGCACGCCGAGCCCGAGGACCGCCAGGGCCACCGACCAGTTCAGGTACGGCGTGTCCGGGTAGGCGTTGCGCGGCCAGGCGATGTTGAGGAACTCGAACACCGCCCAGACGGTGGCCACCACCGAGATGGCGGTGCCCCACCGGCCGAAACTGAAGGGGCCCGGGGTCCAGCCACCGCGGAACCGGACGACGAGGTTCCCCACCAACGGGAACAGGAAGGCGAGGTAGAAGCCGCCGGAGGTGAAGTTCAGCATCATCGTGTAGAAGTTCGGCGCGAGCTGGCTGAACAGGATGATCAACGAGCCGACGGTGCTGGCGGTCAGGAGCGCGAAGACCGGCTGCTTCTGGCCGCGAGTCAGCCTCGCGAGCACGTGAGGGGCCGGCAGGGCATGGTCACGGGCGTAGGACCAGATGATCCGGGACGCCGACGTCTGCAGGGCGAGGAACGACGCGAGGAAGCCGATCGTGAACATCACCTCGGCGCCCTTCGCCGGTGCTGCGCCCAGGTGGAAGCGCAGCGTGTCGTAGACCGGGTCCGTGCTGTTCTTCGCGATGTCAGCGGGGATCGAGAGGATGATCGCCAGCGCCGAGAACATCACGATCAGGGCGATGAAGGAGATCGAGAAGATCACCGCCTTCGGCAGGCTCCGGCGCGGGTGGTGCACCTCCTCGGCGATCGACCCGGCGCTCTCGAACCCGACGAAGGACCAGCCGACGAAGGCCATCGTGACCAGGAACGGCCCGGACACCGACAGGAAGCCGTGGGTGCTGAAACCGTCGGTGAGCACCGACACCGAGTTCTCCCGGTGGAACAGGAGCAACCACGCGCCCAGGCCGATCGACCCGACGATCTCGGCGATGATGCTGCCGGTCATGAGGATCTTCAGGACGAGTCGTCCGGCGATGTTCGCGGCGGTGCCGAGGAGCAGGATGACGAATGCCACGAGCGCCTGCTGTCCCGCGCTCAGGTTCCAGCCGAAGACGTTGCCGACGAACCCGGCGGCGAAGATCGACACGGCGGACATCGCGACGACCAGCGTCCACATGTAGACCCAGCCGGCCGCCCAGCCGTACGCCGAGCCGAGCAGCCGTCGCGACCACTGGTAGATCGAGCCCTCGATCGGCCACCGGGACACCAGCTCGGCGAACACGAACGCGACGAGCAGCTGTCCGGCGAACACGATCAGGAAGTTCCACCAGAACGACGGGCCGGCGGTGCTGTAGGCCAGTCCGAAGATGCCGTACAACGCCACGATCGGAGAGATGAACGCGAAGGCGAAGGCGAAGGCCGACCACAGCGAGAACTCTCGCTTCAGCCGGTGGTCGGCGTGGACGTCGTCCACGGGGAGTTCGTCAAGGGCCATCGTGGTGCCTCCAGGTCCGGGGTGGCGGTCAGCATCAGGGAGCACTCAGCCGACGGGCAAGGCATCGGGCAGGACATCGTGCGAAGTGACAACCATCACCTGCGGCAACAGTGCATTCGTCCAGCGCCGCCGGCACTACGCTCGGTCCGTGAGCGGTGCCACGGCTGGGAGGGCGCACCCCGACGCGGATTCGCAGGTCAGCATCCGCGACCTGCTGTCCGTGCCCGCGTTCCAGCTCCGGTTGATCGCGGCGCCGGACCGCGTGGACACGCCAGTGCGCTGGGCGCACCCGACCGAGCTGACCGACCCTCGTCCCTACCTGTCGGGCCACGAGCTGGTGCTCACCGTGGGCAGCTCCCTTCGGGACGACGAGGACTGCCGCGAGTTCGTCGACCACCTGCTCGACGCCGGCGCCAGCGCCCTCGGGTACGGCGTCGGCGACGTGACCGAGGAGATTCCGAGCACGCTCGTCGAGGAGTGCCGCGCCCGCGGCCTGCCGTTGCTCGAGGTGCCGCGCGGCGTACCGTTCCAGTCGATCACCGAGATGCTCGCCGACCGCCGGGCCGAGGCCCGCACGGCACGGAGCAGGCGGGTGCAGCAGCTGGTCGGACGCCTGCTGGACGCCATCGCGCAAGACCACAACCTCGCCGACCTCCAGCAGATCATCGACGACGAGCTCGGGGGCCGGGTCAGCTTCGAGCACGGGGTGGTCGACTGGGAGCCGGTCGAAGAGTCCGACGTCAGGCCGGGCGCCGACACCTTGCAGCACCTGGGCCGGATCCTCGCGGTCCGACAGCGCGAGGAGGACACCGACCAGGCGAACCGGCGCCTGGAGGTCGGACGGCTGGTCGAGCTGGTCGTGCAGGGTCGCGCCGACGCGGAGGTCCTGCACCACCCGCTCATCGGGGCCGGCGTCAGCGTCGACCAGCCGGTGGTCGTCGCCGCCTGGCCGCCGGCGATCGCCGGGCTGCTGGCCCCGCTGTTCGACCGGTGCCTGATCGCCGACCTCGACGACGTCACCCTCACTGTGAGCGGTGATCCCGACCTGGTCGCGAAGATCGCTGTGGAGACGGCGCTGCCCTGCGGGATCGGAGAGCCGGTGCCGGTCGCGGGGCTGGCACGCGCCGTACCGCCTGCGCTCGCAGCGCTCAGGCTGGCCCGCACCCGCGGCACCCTGGTCACCTGGCGGGACCTGACCACGTTCGACGGGCTGCTCGAGCAGCAACCGGCCGAGCGGCTCGCGCCCTTCACCGAGAAGCTGATCGCGCCGCTGGTCGAGCACGACCAGGCACACCGCACGGCTCTCGTGCAGACGCTGCGGACGTTTCTCGACGTCGACGGCTCGGTGAACGCGACCGCCCGCGAGCTGTTCCTCCACCCCAACTCGTTGCGGCACCGGCTCAAGCGCATCCACGAGCTGACCGGAGCCGACCCGCGGGTGTTCGACGACCGGGTCGCGCTCGCGGTCGGACTGTGGGCGTGGGAACAGCGGCGGCCCCGAGGCCGCCGCTGAGCTCACTCAGCCGTGCAGTACCGGTCGGCCACCTCGAGCGCCTGGTCGAGGATCTCGATCCCCTCGCGGATCTCCTCCGGCGTCGTGGTGCACGGCGGCACCACGTGGGTGCGGTTGAAGTGGGTGAACGGCCAGAGCCCCGCCGCCTTGCAGGCGGCGGCGAACTCGGTCATCGGGGCCGCGGCCGGCCCGGAGGCGTTGAACGGCACCAGCGGTTCGCGCGTCTCGCGGTCGCGGACCAGCTCGATCGCCCAGAACACCCCCAGCCCGCGCACCTCGCCGACCGATGGATGCCGCTCGGCCAGGCGGGACAGCTCCGGACCGATCACCTCGGTGCCGAGCATGCGGGCGTGCTCGATGATGCCCTCGGTCCGCATCGCGTTGATCGACGCGACAGCAGACGCAGCGGCGAGCGGGTGACCGGAGTAGGTCAGGCCGCCGGGGTAGGGCCGCTGGTCGAAGGTGGCGGCGATCGCCTCGGAGATGATCACCCCACCGAGTGGGACGTAGCCGGAGTTGACCCCCTTGGCGAAGGTGATCAGGTCGGGCGTGACGTCCCAGTGGTCGACCGCGAACCACTCACCACAACGGCCGAACCCGGCCATCACCTCGTCGGCGATCATCACGATGCCGTGCTCGTCGCACAGGGCCCGTACGCCGGCCAGGTAGCCGGGCGGCGGAACCAGGATGCCGTTGGTGCCGACCACGGTCTCCAACACGATCGCCGCGATCGTCGCCGGCCCCTCCACCATGATCAGGTCGCGCAGGTGCTCGAGGGCACGCTCGCTCTCCTCCGCCTCGGTCGTGGCATGGAACGACGACCGATAGAGATAGGGCCCCCAGTAGTGCACGACCCCGGTGGCCCCCGGCTCCGACGGCCAGCGCCGCGGATCACCGGTGAGGCTGATCGCACCGGCGGTGGCGCCGTGGTAGCTGCGGTAGGCCGCCAGCACCTTGTGCCGCCCGGTGTGCAGCCGGGCCATCCGGATGGCGTTCTCGTTGGCGTCGGCGCCTCCGTTGGTGAAGAACACCTTGTCCAGGCCGTCGGGCGCGACCTCGGCGATCAGGCGGGCGGCTTCACCGCGCACGTCGTTGGCGAACCCGGGCGCGAGCGTGACCATCTTCTCGGCCTGCTCCTTGATCGCCGCGACGATCGCCGGGTGCTGGTAGCCGATGTTGACGTTGACCAGCTGGGAGGAGAAGTCGAGGTACTTCTTCCCGCTGTAGTCCCAGAAATGACTGCCCTCGGCCCGGGCGATCGGCAGCGGGTCGATGAGGCCTTGCGCCGACCACGAGTGGAAGACGTGCGCGCGATCGTTGCGGCGTACGGTCTGCTCGTCGTGGTCCGGCAGCAGCCCCTGGTCGATCTGTGCGGTCATCGTCGTGGGTCCTATCGGGTCTGGGGGAAGCCGAGGTCGACCTTGGAGGTGGCCGGGTCCGGCCAGCGCGAGGTGACCACCTTGCCGCGGGTGTAGAAGTTGATGCCCTCGGGCCCGTACATGTGCGAGTCGCCGAACAGCGAGGCCTTCCAGCCGCCGAACGAGTAGTACGAGACCGGCACCGGCACCGGCACGTTGATGCCCACCATGCCGACCTGGACGTCGAACTGGAACTGCCGCGCGGCCCCACCGTCGCGGGTGAAGATCGCCGTGCCGTTGCCGAACGGGTTGCTGTTGATCAGCTCCAGGCCCTCCTCGTAGGTGTCCACCCGTACGACGCCCAGCACCGGCCCGAAGATCTCGTCGGCGTACACGGTCATGTCCGGGGTGACGTGGTCGAGCAGCGTCACGCCCAGGTAGAAGCCGTCGGCCGGCACGTCGGCCTCACGCCCGTCGACGACCACGGTCGCGCCGGCGCTCTCGCCCTGTCCGATGTAGGACGCGACGCGGTCGCGGTGCTCGCGCGTGACCAGGGGACCCATGTCGGTGCCGGGCTGGGCACCGTCGCCGACGACCAGTTTCGGCAGCCGTACGGCGAGCGCGTCGACCAGCGGCTCGGCGACGTCACCGACCGCGACGGCGATCGAGAGCGCCATGCACCGCTCGCCGGCCGAGCCGTAGGCGGCGGAGACCAGCGCGTCCGCGGCGAGGTCGATGTCGGCGTCCGGCAGCACCAGGGCGTGGTTCTTCGCTCCGCCGAGCGCCTGTACCCGCTTGCCCTGGGCAGTGCCGACCTCGTAGATGTGCTGGGCGATCGGGGTGGAGCCGACGAAGCTCACCGCCGTCACGTCCTCGTGGTGCAGCAGCGCCTCCACGGCCTCCTTGTCACCCTGGACGACCGTGAACACGCCGTCGGGGAGGCCGGCCTGCTTCCACATGTCGGCCAGCAGCAGGGCGGCCGACGGGTCCTTCTCGCTGGGCTTGAGCACGAACGCGTTGCCGCAGGCGATGGCGTTCGCGCACATCCACAGCGGCACCATGGCCGGGAAGTTGAACGGCGTGATGCCGGCGACGACGCCGAGTGGCTGCCGGATGCTGTAGACGTCGACCCCGGTCGCGGCCTGCTCGGAGAACCCGCCCTTGAGCAGCTGCGGTACGCCGGCGGCGAACTCGACGTTCTCCAGGCCCCGGGCGATCTCGCCGAGGGAGTCGGAGTGCACCTTGCCGTGCTCGGCGGTGATCACCGCGGCGAGCTCGTCGGCGCGCTCGCTGAGCTGCTGGCGCATGGCGAACAAGATGGCGGCCCGGGTCGACAGCGACGACGAACGCCAGGTGCGGGCGGCCTCCGCCGCCGACTGCACGGCGGCGTCGACCTCGGCCGTGCTGGCCAGGTCGACCTCCGCGCGCACCTCGCCGGTGGCCGGGTTGTAGACGGGCGCGGTGCGCCCGGAGGTGCCGGCCTGCTCGCGGCCGTTGATCCAGTGCGGGACTCGAGTGCTCATGCGGTCAAAGGTACGCGCGACCCCTAGGCGTTACATAGTTCAGAATGCTATGTTACAAAAATGCGCGAGGTGATCTCCGAGCTCGAGGGCCGGCTCGACGAGCCCACGGCCAAGGGGCTGGCCCACGCGGTCTCGCGCTCCATCCGCGAAGGCGTCCTCACCTCGGGAGACCGACTGCCCCCGATCCGGGAGCTCGCCCGCCAGCTGGCCCTCTCTCCGACGACCGTGAGTGCCGCATGGGGCCTGCTCACCCGGGCCGGCACGATCCGCACGGCCGGGCGGCGCGGCACCGTCGTGGCCGACGTCCATGCCCCGCGCGAGAGCCGCTACCGCCAGGCGCTCGATCACCAGGCCGCCTTTGCCACCGACCTGTCGACCGGCGTACCGGATGCGGCGCTGCTGCCCAGCCTCGGCGCCGCGCTGCGCCAGGTCACCTCGGCCGGCACTCCGCAGAGCTACCTCGACAACCCGGTGCTGCCCGAGCTGCGCGAGCACCTGCTCACCACCTGGCCGTACGACGCTCCGGCGCTGACCGTCGTCGACGGGGCGATGGACGCCCTCGAGCTGGTGATCCGATCGAACCTCACCTACGGCGACCGGGTCCTCGTGGAGAACCCCACCTTCCCCCCGTTGCTCGACCTGCTGGAGTCTGCCGGGCTGGTCGTGGACGCCGTCCGGGTCGACGACCAGGGCATGGTCACGACGGAGCTCGAGGCGGCGGTCGCCACACCGGTGCAGGCAGTGTTCCTGCAGCCGCGAGCGCACAACCCGACCGGCGTCTCCTTGACCTCCTCCCGGCTGAACGCGCTGGCCAGAGTGCTGCGACGTACCGATGCCCTGGTCGTCGAGGACGACTCGGGAAGTGCGATCTCGACCTCCCCCGACCTGAGCCTGGGCAGCGTGTTGCCGGACCGGACCGTGCACATCCGCAGCTACTCCAAGTCGCACGGGCCCGACCTCCGGCTGGCGGCGATGAGCGGCCCCGAGGACCTGGTCGCCGGCGTGCAGCGCCTCCGGCAGCTGGGTCAGGGCTGGAGCAGTCGCCTGCTGCAGCGCCTGCTGCTCAACCTGCTCACCGACCCGCAGGCCGCGGCCGCGGTCGCGCATGCGCGCGATGAGTACGCCCGGCGCCGCGCCCGGTTCGCGGCCCTGCTCGCCGACCAGGACGTCCCCACGAACGGCAGCGACGGCCTCAACCTCTGGGTGCCCGTGCACGACGAGACCGCGGCGATCATGCGCCTCGCGGTCAGCGGCGTCGCCGTCGCCCCGGGCCGCCCCTTCCAGCTCGGCGAGCACCGGCCGCCGCACATCCGGGTGACCGTCGGCCTGGTCGCCGCCGACACCGAGCCGCTCGCTGCCCTGGTCGCCTCCGCCGCCCGGACCGGCCCGAGCGCGCTGCGCTGAAGGACCGAATGGCCCCTCCGACCGGGAGCGCCCCGTTGGAGAATGAGGCCATGGGAATCCTCTCGCTCGACGACCACCGCTTGCGTCTGCACTTCTCCGGCATGGAGAAGGTCCTCGGTGCGATCACGCGCGACCTCGACGTACCACTGTCGAGCGTGACGTCGGCCGAGCGCGTGGACGAGGGTTGGTCCAGGGCCGTGCACGGTCTGCGGGTCGGGCTCGGCCTACCGGGCTACCGGCTCCTCGGCACCTGGCGCAAGCGAGGGCTGCGCCAGCTCGTCGACCTGCGCCGCGCCCAGCCCTTCCTCCGGATCCGGCTGCGCAACGAGCGCTACGACGAGGTCCTGGTGAGCACCCCCGACGCCGACCTCCTGCTCGATCGGCTGCGTCGGGAGGGCGTCGGCCTGGGGTAGTGCGCGGACCGTTGGCCGCCGCGCACGCGTTGGCCACCGCCGCCATGCTGGGGGCCATGAAGCTCTACGCGGACCTGCCTGCTCGCCGTACCCTCCAGCTGGCCGGCGACGTCGTCGTGGTGGTCTGGATCGTGCTGTGGGCCGCGCTGGGCCACGCCGTGCACGACGCGACGCTGCAGCTGGCGGAGCCGGGCCACCGGGTCACCTCCGCCTCGACCAGCCTGGCCGACCGGCTCCACGAGTCCGGTCAGGCGGTGGGCGACCTGCCGGTGGTCGGTGACGCCGCCGCCCGGCCGCTCGACGAGGCCAGTGCGGCGGCCGGGCAGCTGGCGGGCGCGGGCCGGGCGCAGGTGCACGCGGTCGACGGTCTGGCGCGCTGGCTCGGCTGGTCGGTCGCGCTGATCCCGATCCTCGGCGCGCTGCTCCTCTACGCCCCGCCCCGCGTGCGGTTCGTACGACGCGCCGCCGCCGGCCAGGCACTCATCGACTCCGCGGCCGATCTCGACCTGTTCGCCCTCCGGGCGCTGGCGCACCAGCCGCTGACCCGGCTCGCGGCGATCTCCGACGATCCCGCCGCCGCCTGGCGCACCCAGGACGCCGACACCGTACGACGCCTGGCCGCGCTCGAGCTGGCCGCGGTCGGCCTGCGACCGGACACCGCCGATGCCTCGCCGGCGGCAGGAACCCGCCCGGCCGACTGACCCACCCAGCGCATCCGGCCACCCGCGCCCGGGTACCAGCGCGTCGACGCCCACCCCACCCAGGACACCCCACCGGAAACCAGCAGAGAGGACCGCCTGCGATGACTTCGGCGCCGTCGGGCCAGCAGTTCGAGATCAGCCTCGGTGACCAGCGCGCGACCGTCGTCGAGGTCGGCGGCGGCATCCGCCGGTACTCCGTCGCCGAGCGCGACGTGCTCGAGCCCTACGACCTGGAGCAGATGTGCGACGGCGCCCACGGCGCTCCACTGGTCCCCTGGCCCAACCGGCTGGCCGACGGGACGTACCGGTTCGACGGGTCGGACCACCAGGTCGCCCTCACCGAGCCGGAGAAGCACAACGCGATCCACGGCCTGCTGCGCTGGCGTCCGTGGCAGTGCGTGGGGCAGGAGCCGGATCAGGTCACGATGGGCACCACGCTGTTCCCGATGACCGGCTATCCGTTCACCCTGGACGTCCAGATCACCTACCGGCTGGACCAGGCCGGTCTCACCGTGGCGACGACGGCCACGAACCTCGGAACCCAGGCGGCGCCGTACGGCTGCGGCCAGCACCCGTACCTCTCCCCCGGCACCGGAGTCGTGGACGAGTGCACGCTCGAGCTTGCCGCGGACACGCGCATCGTGACCGACCCCGAACGCCAGCTGCCCACCGGTCACGAACCCGTCGAAGGCACCGACTACGACTTCCGGCAGCCCCGCACGCTGGGTGAGGTCGAGATCGACTACCCGTTCACCGATCTGCACCGCGACTCCGACGGCCGGGCGTGGGTGCACCTCACCGGTCCGGACCAGCACACCGCGCACCTGTGGCTGGACGAGCACTACCCGATCGTCGAGATCTTCACTGGCGACACCCTGTCGCCCGGCCGGCGCCGGCACGGCCTGGGCACCGAGCCGATGACCTGTCCGCCGAACGCCTTCCAGACCGGCGAGCAGCTCATCCGCCTCGAGCTCGGCGAGTCGGTGACCACGACGTGGGGGGCCTCCCTCACGCCGGCCACCTGAGCCACCTCAGCCGGCGGCCTCGCTGGTCTCGGCGTACGCCGTGCGCAGCTCCCGCTTGAGGATCTTGCCGCTGGGGTTCTTCGGGAGCCCGTCGGCGATGACGACCTGCTTGGGCACCTTGTAGCCCGCGATGTGCTCGGCCACGTGGGCCCGGACCTCCTCCGCGGTGAGGCTGACGCCCGGCTTGGGCACGACGACCGCGGTCACCGCCTCGACCCACTTGGGGTCGGGCAGCGCGAACACGGCCGCCTCGGCCACACCCGGGTGCAGGTAGATCGTCTCCTCCACCTCCCGGGACGCGACGTTCTCGCCTCCGGTCTTGATCATGTCCTTCTTCCGGTCGACGATCGTCAGTCGCCCTTCCTCGGACATCACCCCGAGGTCGCCGCTGTGGAACCAGCCGTTCGCGAACGCAGCGGCCGTCTTCTCGGGGTCCTTGTAGTAGCCGAGGGTGGCCTGCGGGCTGCGGTGGACGACCTCCCCGACGGTGCCCGGCGGGACCGGCTGGTCCTGGTCGTCGACGACCCGCGTCTCGACGTTGAGCACCGGCCGGCCGGCCGAACCGGCGTACTCGACCTGCTCCTCGGGCGGCAGAATGGTCGCGACCGGGGCCATCTCGGTCTGCCCGTAGAAGTTCCACAGCCGCAGGTTCGGCAGCCGCTCCTGGATCTCGCGGAGCACCTCGACCGGCATCGGCGAGGCACCGTAGTAGCCCTTCGCCAGCGACGAGAGGTCGCGGCGGTCGAAGTCCGGGTGGCGCAGCAGCGAGATCCAGACCGTGGGAGGTGCGAAGTACTTCGTCACCCGGTGCTTCTCGATCGTGGCGAGCACGGTCGCGGGGTCGGGTGCGGGCAGGACGATGCTGGTGGCACCGAGGTAGATGTCGGGTCCGAGGAAGCAGTCCAGCTGGGCGCAGTGGTAGAGCGGGAGCGTGTGCAGGTCCACGTCGTCGGCGGCCATCCCGCCGTCGACGATGCTGCTGACGTACTCCGAGATCAGGCCCCGGCTCGACAGCAGGGCGCCCTTGGGACGCGACTCGGTGCCCGAGGTGTACATGATCCGGATCGGCTCGTCGTCCCCGACCGCGACCTCGACCCGGCCCGTGCCCTCGGCCCACGACGTCACGCTCTCCCAGCCGGACGGCGCCGAGCCACCCTCGGGTCCGATCCAGCCCCGCACGCGTGGCGACAGGCCGGCGTGCTCGACGGCCTCGGTCATCGTGGCCAGCAGCGCGCCGTCGTCGGCGATCACCGCGGACGCCTCCGAGTGGTCGAGGATGAAGGCGACCTCGTCGGCACCGAGCATGAAGTTCACCGGGACGAGCACGAGACCGGCGCGGGCCGTGGCGAAGGACAGCACGGCGAACTGCCAGGAGTTGCGCGCCAGCAGGGCGACCCGGTCGCCGGGCTCCAGACCCAGGCCGACCAGGGCCGCGGCCGTCGCGTCCACCGCGGCATCGAGCTCCGCGAACGTGAGCGCCTTGTCCGCGTCGATCAGCGCCACCTTCGCGGGATGACGGGCGGCGGAGCGGTGCAGCAGGTCGGAGAGCCCGTGGGAGCGGGCGGTGGTCACCAGGTCGTCGTTCATGTCCCCTCCACGGGTCGGTGGCGGGCGCGGTCGCGCCCGGAGCGCCCAGCCCCCTCCCGGGACACCTCGACCCGGAGACTACGTCCCCGTGCGACTCGCTCGTGAGCGGGCCGGCATCCCAGGTGTCCCGTGTCGGGCCGGTGGCACGCACCGCTCCGAGCAGCACCGGGTACGGCGCCTCGGTCCACGACCTCCGCGACCTCGGCGGCCCCCTCTACGCCGAGGCGTCGAGGTCCTGCTCCACCATCCCGGCGATCTTGTCGACGGCAGCCGTGTCGTCTCCGGCGACCTCGACCGTGTCGCCGCACTTCGCGCCGAGCGTCATGATCATCAGCGACGAGCTGGCGTCGACGCCGTTGATGGTCACCGTGGCGCCCAGGGCACCTGCGGCTTCGGCGATCAGCGCGGCCGGTCGGGCGTGCAGGCCGACGGATGATCCGACGACGACGGACTTGGTGGGCATGGGTGCTCCTCCGGGACGCTGGTCGATGGGCTGAGGGTCGATGGGCTAGGGAATGCTGAGCTGGTGGACCTCGACGGCGCCGGGATCGACGTCCTCGGGGTGCGGGATGCCGGTGCCCGGCAGTGCGGCAGCCGCGCTGCCGTAGGCGACCGCGAGCGCCAGGCGACCGGCGCTGTCGAGATCGCGCAGGTCGCCGAGGAGATATCCGAAGAGGCTGGCGTCGCCGGCGCCGACCGTGCTCAGCACGGCCACCGGCGGGGCTGCCGCGTGCCAGGCGCCGGCACGGTCGACGAGGACGGCGCCCCGCGCCCCGAGCGTGGCCAGCACTGATTCCACACCGCGGTCGACGAGCTCGGCCGCCGCCCTCGCGGCCACCACCGGGTCGGACTCGAGCTTCTCCGGGTCTGCCCCGGTGACCGACGCGAGCTCCTCGGCGTTCGGCTTCATCAGGGCGGGCGCCGCGGTCTCGAGGACGCCGAACAGTGCCGCCAGCGGCCGCTCGCTGGTGTCGACCGCGACCCGCGCCACGGAACGCAGGCGCGAGAGCAGGTGCGCGTAGAAGTCGTCGGGTGCCCCGGGCGGGAGGGATCCGGCGAGCACGACCCAGGCGGCGCCCTGGGCGTGCTCCACCACAGTGTCCGCCAGGTGCCGCAGGTGGGCGGCGTCCATGGTCGCGCCCGGAGAGTTCAGCTTCGTGGTCACGCCGTCGGGCTCGGTCAGGGTGAGGTTGACCCGGATGCTGCCCGAGGGTTGCGAGGGTTCGCACCGGACGCCGGCCGCCTGCAGCTCGAGCACGAACGGGTCGTCCGCGTCGGCGGGCAGCACAGCGATCGTCGGCACCCCGGCTCGTACGGCGGCGCGCGAGATGTTGACCCCCTTGCCGCCCGCCTGCGAGGTCATCTGCGCGACGCGCTGGACAGCACCCCGCTCGAGCGGACCGCGCAGCGCGACGGTCCGGTCGAAGCTGGGGTTGGCGGTCACCGTGACGACCGGCCCCGAGAGCCGCGCGGAGTCCATCAGCTCAGGCCTTGATGATCTCGAGCCCGGCGGTCTCGAACCCCTGGGCGTCAGCCGGGTCGACTCCCGCATCGGTGACCAGCACGTCGATCTCGGACAGCGCGGCGAATCGCACGGTGCGCTCCTGCCCCACCTTGCTCGCGTCGGCGAGCGCGACGACCCGCTGGGCCGACTCCACCATCGCCCGCTTGGTCGCGGCCTCCTCCGCGTCCGGCGTCGAGAGCCCGTGGCCGAGGGTGATGCCGTTGGTGCCCACGAACGCCAGGTCGGCGCGGAACTCCCGCAGGGCCATGACCGTCGCGTGCCCGACCGCTGCCTGGGTCGCGGTGCGCACGCGTCCGGGCAGCAGCTGGAGGTCGACGTGCGGGAGGGGAGCCAGCAGCGCGGCGATCGGTACGGCGTTCGTGATCACCGTCCACTGCGCCGAGCTGGGCAGCAGCTGCGCGAGGCGGATCGTGGTGCTGCCGGCGTCCAGGATCATCGTGCAGCCCTCGGCCGGCAGCAGGTCCAGCGCGGCCCGGGCGATCCGCTGCTTCTCCGAGGCGTGCTCGAGGTCGCGCTCGGGGAGCTGTGCCTCCAGCATGGTGAGGGAGCGGACCGAAACGGCACCGCCGTGGACGCGCCGCAGCAGCTTGAGCCGCTCGAGGGTCGACAGATCGCGGCGTACGGTCTCGGTGGTGACGTCGAAGTGGTCGGCGAGCTCGGTGACGCTGACCCGCCCCCGGCTGGCGACCAGCTCGGCGATCGCCTGGTGACGCTCCTCGGCGTACATCGGGCACTCCTCACGCCAGCGGGATCTGTGTATGTGTTGTTTTAGACCCGAATCCGTTGACTGTCAAGCCGACGTGGCTTTCAATGTGGCCATGGTCACCACACCGACGCCGCCCGCCGCACCCGCCATCCTGACCGGTACGCCGGTCGTCCCGGGCCTGGTCTACGGTCCCACGGTCGCGGTCGTCCAGGACGTGTCCGACGCCGCGATCACCGCCTTCGGCGACGGCGGCTTCTCCGACGCCGACGCCGCGCTGGGCGCGTACGACGCCGCGGTGGAGACCGTGGCGGAGAGCTACGCCGCCAAGGCCTCGAAGGCCTCCGGCACGGCGACCGAGGTGCTCATGGCCAGCGCGGCGCTGACCCGGGACAAGGGCCTGCGGCAGGCGGTCGACTCGCGCCTGCGGGGCGGTGATCCGCTCCCCGGCGCGGTGCACGGAGCCGTCACCCAGTTCATCGACGTGTTCACGCAGATGGGCGGGCTCATGGCCGAGCGCGCCACGGACCTGCTCGACATCGAACGTCGAATCGTGGCCAGGCTGGTCGGTGAGCCCGAACCCGGGGTGGTTGCCCCCGAAGTGCCGTCGGTGCTCGTGGCCGTCGACCTCGCCCCCGCCGACACGGCCGGGCTCGACCCTTCGGTGGTGCTCGGCCTGGTCACCGAGAAGGGCGGAGCGACCAGCCACACCGCGATCATCGCCCGTCAGCTGGGCCTGCCCTGCGTCGTCGGGTGCGCCGGCGCGCTGTCCCTCCCGCCCGGCACACCCGTGCTGCTGGACGGCACGTCCGGCACGGTGGACCCCACCGTGCCGGCGGCGGAGGCCGCCGAGCGCGTCGAGGCCGAACGGGTGGCCCGGGCCCACGTGGACGCCTGGGCCGGGCCGGCGCGAACCACCGACGGCACCCGGGTCAAGCTGCTCGCGAACGTCGGCGACGGCGCGTCGGCCCGCGTGGCCGCCGACGCACCCGTCGAGGGCGTCGGCCTCTTCCGCACCGAGCTGTGCTTCCTGGACCGGCGCGAGGAGCCGCGCCCGCAGGAACAGGCCGAGGTGTACGCCGAGGTGCTCGCACCGTTCGCCGGAGACGGCCGTTACGTCGTCGTCCGCACGCTCGACGCCGGCTCGGACAAGCCGATCGCGTTCGCGAACCTGGAGGCCGAGGAGAACCCCGCCCTCGGCGTACGCGGTCTCCGGCTGAGCCGCGAGAACCCGGGCCTCCTCGACCGCCAGCTCGACGGCATCGCCGAGGCGGCACGCCACACCGGGACGGAGACGTGGGTGATGGCGCCGATGGTGGCGACGGTGGCCGAGGCGGAGGACTTCGCCGGCCGGGCGCGGGCGCGCGGACTGACCGCCGGGATCATGGTCGAGGTGCCCAGTGCGGCCCTGCTGGCCGACCGCATGCTCGAGCACGTGGACTTCATGTCGATCGGGACCAACGACCTGACCCAGTACGTCATGGCTGCCGACCGGCTCGCCTCCGACCTGGTCCACCTGACCGACCCCTGGCAGCCGGCGGTGCTGCAGATGGTCGCCCGCACCGCCGCGGCCGGGGTCGCCGCAGGCAAGCCCGTGTGCGTGTGCGGCGAGGCGGCCGCCGACCCCCTGCTCGCGGTCGCGATGGCCGGCATGGGGATCACCTCGCTGTCGATGGCGCCGGCCGCCGTACGCCGGGTCGGAGCGCAGCTGTCGGCGGTCAGCATGGAGACCTGCCGACGGGCAGCAGACGCGGCGCTGGAAGCCGCCGACCCGCGAGCCGGCCGCGACGCGGTCCTCCGCATCGTGGCCGGCTGACGTCGCGACCTACGGCTCGACGGTGACCTCACCAGTCGCCTACGGCTCGACGGTGACCTCACCAGTCACCTACGACCTCACCAGTCACCTACGGCTCGACGGTCACCTCACCAGTCACCTACGGCTCGACGGTGACCTTGATCGCCTCGCCGTTCTTGACGATCGAGAAGGCGTCGAGGACGTCCGCCAGCGGCACGTGCCGGGTGATCAGGTCCTTGACCGGCACCTGACCCGTCGAGATGTACTCCAGCGCTCGCTTGTTGTGCTCCGGTGCCGAGCCGTTGGCGCCGTGGATGTGCAGCTGGCGGTAGTGCACGACGTTGGAGTCGCAGGTGATCGTCGGGTCGTTCTTCGGCAGACCACCGAAGAACGAGATCCGGCCGTTGCGCGCCGCCATCGCGATCGCCTGCTCCTGGGTCACGTTCGCCGCGGTCGCGGTGATCACGACGTCGGCCCCACGACCGCCGGTGAGCTCCATGACCCGAGCGACCACGTCGACCTCCGCGGCGTTGATCGTCTCGTCGGGGTTCACCGCGTCCGCCGACATCTTCAACCGCTCGGCGTTGACGTCGACGAGATAGACCGGACCACACCGGTGGACGCCACGAGCGATCCGGATGTGCATGCACCCGATCGGACCGGCGCCGAACACCACAACGGTGTCGCCCTCCTCGATGCCGAGCAGCTCCTGGGCGTTGATCGCGCACGCGAACGGCTCGGCGGCACTGGCCTCGTCGTACCCGACGTTGTCCGGGATGCGGTTCAGCCCGTCCACCTTGAGCACCTCGCGCGGCACGATCATGTACTCCGCGAAGCCGCCGTCGTACTGGTAGCCCACCGAGGTCTGGTTCTCGCAGACCGCCATCCAGCCCTTGCGGCACTCGTGGCACTCCCCGCAGGGGACCGCCGCGATCACCTGCGCGCGGTCGCCGACCTGCCAGCTCGAGCCGTACGTCGCGTTCACCTCGGAGCCGACCTCGACCACCTCACCGGCGATCTCGTGACCGATGGTCCGCGGCGGCGTCAGGTTCTGGTGACCGTTGTGGAAGATCTTCACATCGGTGCCGCAGGTGGAGCAGTTGCGCACCTTGAGCTTGATCTCGTCGGGGCCGCAGGTGGGCTCGGGCACCTCCTCCAGCCGGACGTCCTCGGGGGCGTAGAAGCGCAGGGCCTTCATCGCAGCGTGTCCTTTCGGGTTCGGTGCCTCAGCACGGCGACAGTAACGCCGCTTCGCAGAAAAGACCACATTAACGGACAGAAAAACGTGCCCGAGTACTTGGCAACGTGCCCGGTTCTGTGCAGAATGGCGGGGACATGGGTTGTGACTCAGATCACCGCCACGCACCAGGAGGAGCCCAGATGGCCTCGACCGGCACCACCGCCGCGCCCCGACCCGGCGCGCGCGTCCACATCCAGAAGTTCGGCACCTTCTTGTCGAACATGGTCATGCCCAACATCGGCGCCTTCATCGCCTGGGGCCTGATCACGGCCTTGTTCATCCAGAACGGCTGGCTCAACCTCGGCGGTCACGGGCACTTCAGCCCGGGCAGCTGGGTCGCGCACATCGGCGGGTGGGGCGACTACGCCGGCGGCGGCATCGTCGGGCCGATGATCACCTACCTGCTCCCGCTGCTCATCGGCTACACCGGCGGCAAGAACGTCTACGACACCCGAGGCGGTGTCGTCGGCGCGATCGCCACCATGGGGGTCGTCGCGGGCACGGACGTCCCGATGTTCATGGGCGCGATGGTGATGGGTCCGCTCGGTGGCTGGTCGATGAAGCACATCGACGCGATCTGGGACGGCAAGATCAAGCCGGGCTTCGAGATGCTGGTCAACAACTTCGCGGCCGGCATCTGGGGCGGCATCCTCGCCACGTTCGGGTTCTTCGCGATGAGCCCGATCCTCGACCAGATCGTCAAGGCCGGCAGCCACACGATCCAGTTCCTCACCGACCACAGCCTGCTGCCGTTCACGTCCTTCGTGATCGAGCCCGCGAAGGTGCTGTTCCTCAACAACGCGATCAACCATGGCATCCTCACGCCGCTGGGCACCGCCGACGTGCACGACAAGGGCAAGTCGGTGCTGTTCCTGCTCGAGGCCAACCCGGCCGCCGGCGCCGGCCTGCTGGTCGCGTACATGCTCTTCGGCAAGGGCCTGTCGAAGGCGTCCGCACCGGGCGCGTTCATCATCCACTTCTTCGGCGGCATCCACGAGATCTACTTCCCGTACGTGCTGATGAAGCCCAAGCTGATCGTCGCGATGATCGCGGGTGGCTTCACCCAGATCCTGATCAACGTGATGTTCGGTGTCGGGTTGCGCGCTCCGGCAGCGCCGGGGTCGGTGTTCGCGGTCTACATCGAGACCAATTCGACGGTGAAGGACTACCTGGGCGTCACGCTGTCGATCCTGGGCGGTGCCGCGGCGTCGTTCGTCATCGCCGCGATCATGCTGAAGACCGACACCGCGGAGGAGCCCGAGGACCAGCTGGTCGGCGCCACGCACCAGATGGAGGCGCTCAAGGGCCGGAGCTCGTCGGTGGCCTCAGTGCTCACGGCGCACGCCGCGTCCCCGAACGGACACCACCCGATCCGCTCGATCGCGTTCGCCTGCGACGCGGGCATGGGCTCGTCGGCGATGGGCGCCTCGGTCCTCCGGCGCAAGATCGAGGAAGCCGGTCACCATGACGTCACCGTGGTCAACCGGGCCATCGCGAACCTCACCGACGAGTACGACGTGGTGGTGTCCCACCAGGACCTGACAGCGCGGGCAAAGCAGAAGACGCCGACGGCCATCCACGTGTCCGTGGACAACTTCATGGGCAGCCCGCGCTACGACGAGATCGTCGAGATGGTCGACCACGCCAACACCGACACCGGTGGCGGTCACCGCGCCGAGCCGGCCGACGCTGCGCAGACCGCCGGAGTGCTGGGCCGGGACTCGATCGTGCTCGGCGGCCGCGCCACCACGCTCGACGCCGCGATCGACGAGGCCGGGCGGCTGCTGCTCGCGGCGGGTGCCGTGGACCAGGAGTACCTCACCGCGATGCACGAGCGGGAGGCGTCGGTGTCGACGTACATGGGCAACGGCCTGGCGATCCCCCACGGCACGAACGACGCGAAGTCGGCGATCCGTCGCACCGCGATGTCGTTCGTCCGCTACGCCGACCCGGTCGACTGGAACGGCAAGCCGGCCGAGTTCGTGATCGGCATCGCCGGCGCCGGGGACGACCACCTCGCCCTGCTCTCCCGGATCGCCTCGATCTTCACCGACGAGGCCCAGGTGGAGCGGCTGCGCACGGCGACCAGCGCCGAGGACGTGCTCGCCGTGCTGGAGGGTGTGACGGTCTGATCCGCCACCCCTGACACCCGGGCAGCCGGGGACCGGAGATCCGGTCCCCGGCTGTCGGCGTACGGCGCCGGCTCCGTTCCGCTGCTGCGGTCAGGGCCGCCGGGTCACGCCTGGAGGTTCTGCCTCATCCGTTGCAGCAAGGACTCGAGGTCCGCGATCTCGGCGTCGGAGAACCCCGCGAAGAGCTGCGTGGCCACCTCACCGAACACCGGCACGAGTGTCGGCCCGAGCGCCAACCCGTCTGCGGTCGGCGCCACACATCCGTGGCCGCACCGGTCGCCGTGGAGGCGCACGAGCTCACCAAGAGCTACCGACACCAGCAAGCCATCGAAGGAGTCACGTTCGAGGTCGAACGTGGGCAGGTCTGCGGGCTGCTCGGCTGCACCAGACGGGGCACGACGTGAGGTGCCTTCAGTCCGGGAAGCGGTAGGCGGACACGTCACCCGAGTCGCCATCACGCCGCGGCGTGATGCCGGCTCAGGTGTCGACTGCCGGGGAGGCATCAGCGAAGACGCTGCTGCCGTAGATGTCCTCCGCAGTGAGGGTGACGAGATCCTCCTTGCGCAGAGGCCGGCGAAGTTCGACCAGTCGACGCGCCTGCCGAAGGCGGGAGCGCTCGATCGCGTTCCGGACGCTACGCGCGTTGGAGAACCGGGGCTGGTCCATGCGCCGGGTCAGGTAGTCAGAGAACGCGGTGTGCGCGGATTCATCGAAGCGGAAGTTCTCTGCCGCGACCATGAGGTCCGCAATCTGCACCAGCTGCTCGTGCGTGTAGTCCTCGAACTCGATGTGGTGAGGCACCCTGGAGCTCAGTCCGGGGTTGGCCGAGAAGAAGGTGGCCATCCGGTCCGGGTAGCCGGCGAAGATGACGACCAGGTCACCGCGCTCGTTCTCCATCTCGGTCAGCAGGATCTCGATGACCTCCTGCCCGTAGTCGCGTTCGTTCTCCGGGCGGAAGAGGTAGTAGGCCTCGTCGATGAAGAGGACTCCGCCCGCCGCACGAGCGATGGCCTCCTTCGTCTTCGGCGCGGTGTGCCCGATGAACTGGCCGACCAGGTCGTCGCGGGTCACGGTGTGGACCCGAGGCGCCCGGATGTAACCGAGAGCATGGAGGATCGTCGCCATCCGGACGGCCACCGTCGTCTTGCCAGTTCCTGGGCCGCCGGTGAAGCTCATGTGCAGAGTCGGCGAGGAGGAGGTGAGCCCGAACTGGCGACGCGCACGATCCACCTGAAGCAGCGAGGCAATCTCGCGCACTCGCCGCTTGACCGACGCCAGCCCGACCAACTCCGCCTCGAGCGCGGCCAGAGTCTGATCGACCCTGGCCGCGGCCTCATCTGCTGCAAGGTCCAGCTCCGCATCGTCGGCCAGCACTACGGGCTCAGTGACCTCAGGCTCTACCGACAATGGCGTTGCGGTGCCCGAACCAGGACCACCCGGGAAACCGAAGCCACGCGGCGCGCTCACAGCCTCACCCGTTCCCGTACCGCGCACCCGCCGGGCGGGTGGTGGCGTAGGAGGTGACCGCGTAGCGCTGGGTCCGGTCTGGTCCCTCGACCCGGCTGAGCAGGAAACCCGGCTCGTCGACAGGACGCTGGACCAGGAACTGCATCGCGGTCGTCTGGCGTCCGAGGCTGGCGTCATAAGCCAGAACGCGGACGTAGTGGTTGGGGAACGTGGCGCGACACTCGTTGATCTGCGCAAGGACTCCGTCGGGCTCGAGCAGGTCGAACATCGGCAGGCCCCACATCTCCCAATAGACGTTGCGCGGGTGAGGGTCGTCGGTGTGCTCCACAGAGACGGGCCAGCCATGGTGAAGCGCGTAGGCCACCTGCGCGGCGATCTCGTCGTCGGTGAGGTCTGGAAGGTAGGAGAAGGTTCCGTGGCGGAGAATCATTCGAAGGCTCCCTTGTTGATGGGTCCGGCTGTGGTCAGGCCGACGGCACTGCTGTCGGGACGACGTCCGGCGCGTCGGTGCTCGTGTAGTCGAAGGTGACGTCGCCCCAGGTGGAAAGGGCAGCTTCGAGCGGCGCGCAGGCCTTGGCCGCGCCGCGCAGGACATCGGGTCCTTCGCGAAGCAGGTCGCGGCCCTCGTTGCGCGCCTTGACCATCGCCTCGAGCGCCACCCGATTCGCCTCGGCGCCGGCCGCGATGCCGTACGGGTGACCGATCGTCCCGCCACCGAACTGCAGGATGACGTCGTCGCCGAACAGATCCAGCAACTGGTGCATCTGCCCTGCGTGGATACCACCGGACGCAACTGGCATGACACCAGGCATCGAGGCCCACTCCTGGTCGAAGAAGATGCCGTTCTCCATGTTGATCGGTACCGCATCGTCGCGCAGCGTGTCGTAGAACCCGCGTGTGGTCGCGGGATCGCCCTCGAGCTTGCCCACCACGGTTCCCGCGTGGACGTGGTCGACCCCCATCAGGCGGCACCACTTCGAGATCACCCGGAAGCTCACCCCGTGCGTCTTCTGCCGGGTGTACGTCGAGTGGCCCGCACGGTGCAGGTGCAGCAGGACGCCGTTCTGTCTGGCCCAGTGGGCCATGGACTGGATCGCCGTGTAGCCGATGGTCAGGTCAACCATGACGACCACGCTGCCCAGGTCCTTCGCGAACTCGGCCCGGCGATACATCTCCTCCATCGTGGCCGCGGTCACGTTGAGGTAGTGGCCCTTGATCTCACCCGTGTCCGCCATGGCCTTGTTGACGCCCTCCATGGCATAGAGAAAACGGTCACGCCAACGCATGAACGGCTGCGAGTTGATGTTCTCGTCGTCCTTGGTGAAGTCCAACCCACCGCGACATGCCTCGTAGACGACTCGTCCATAGTTGCGCGCGGACAGCCCCAGCTTGGGCTTGATCGTCGCGCCCAGCAGGGGCCGACCGTACTTGTTGAGCATCTCGCGTTCCATCACGATGCCGTGCGCGGGCCCCTGGAAGGTCTTGGTGTACGCCACCGGGATCCGCATGTCTTCGAGGCGCAGCGCCTTGAGCGGCTTGAATCCAAAGACGTTGCCGATGATCGACGAGGTCAGGTTCGCGATCGAGCCTTCTTCGAACAGGTCGATGTCATAGGCGATGTAGGCGAAGTACTCGCCCGGACGACCGGGGACTTCATCGACCCGGTAGGCCTTCGCCTGGTAGTGCGAGTTCGCCGTCAGCCGATCGGTCCACACCACGGTCCAGGTCGCAGTCGACGACTCGCCTGCGACAGCCGCAGCGGCCTCGATCGGGTCCACGCCATCCTGCGGTGCCACCCGGAACACCGCCAGGATGTCAGTCTCCTTCGGGATGTAGTCGGGGTTCCAGTACCCCATACCGGCGTAGCTCTGCACGCCCGGGTCCCAGCGCTCCTTGGTGTTGACGCCATCCTCAATGATCGTCATCGGCGTTCCCTTCCAGGTCTTGTCGTCAGGCCGTCTCGAGCCAAGTCTGGGTCCAGCACAGATAAGTTACAATTGAAGATATTCTGCAGTCCCTTAAGCGATCGGTAACTCCTGATGACTGGTTCCGACTTGCCGCAGGCCGCAACCTGGGCACGCCTGCAGACGTTTCTCGCGGTCTACCAAGGGGGCAGCATCCGCGCCGCCTCCGAGACGCTTCACGTCACCCCTCCAGCAGTCTCTGCGGCGTTGTCCGCGCTCGAAGCCGCGCTGGGCACAGCGCTGTTCACCAAGGCAGGTCGCGGGATCACCCCGACGGCTGCCGGCGAGACGTTCGCGACCTATGTGCGCAAACTCCTCGGCCTGCTCGCCGAGGCGTCCGGAGCGGTCCACGAAGCCGACCGTGGCCGTCTGCGCATCGGAGCGGTGGCCACAGCAAGCGAGTACGTGCTCCCGCGGCTGATGGCGTCGTTCGCCGAGGAGCACCCACACGTCAGGTTGTCCCTGTCTGTACTCCCTCGGGACGAGCTGTTCGCTCTCGCCATCGATCACGCACTGGACGTCGTCCTCGCCGGGCGACCTCCGCGAGCCTCAGGCCTGATCATGCGGGCCCGCCGCAACAACCAGCTGATCCTCGTCGGCAAGCCCGGACGAACCGCTGACCCACTGACCGAGACGTGGCTGCTCACGGGTGAGGGGTCGGGCACCCGCGACACCACGCTGTCCCTTCTCACCCGACTCCAGGCCACGCCCCCATCCCTGACCCTCGGTACCTCCGGTGCCGCGGTGGCAGCAGCACGACAAGGCCTCGGCGTCACCTTGGTGCACGAGGAGGCCGTCCGTAGCCACCTTGCGGCCGGAGATCTCGCGCAGTACTCGCTGCCCGGCACTCCGCTCGTCCGTCCCTGGCACCTCTCCACGACTCGCGAGCCGACCGCGGCGTGCCGCCTGTTCGTGCGGCACGTGTGCGATCCCCACCACGTCGGCGAGGCTGCATTTCACACCCAGGTTCGCCCCCACGGGTGAGGTCGGCAGAGCCCGGCGCAGCACATGCTGCTGTCCATGACCGCCACGCTGCCCACGGACCAGACCACGCTCGCCACCACTGCTGCCCAGCTGACCCACCACGGTCGGGGCATCCTGGCCGCCGACGAGTCCATCAAGACGATGTCGTCGCGGCTGGCCGCCGAAGGCATCGCCCCCAGCTCGACGATGCGGCGCGACTACCGGGAGATGCTCATCACCGCCGAGGGCCTCTCGGAGTGGGTCAGCGGCGTCATCTGGTGCGACGAGACGTTCGGCCAGGAGGTCAGCGACGGACGACCGTTTCCGGAGGCCGCACGCGAGCTGGGCATCCTGCCCGGCATCAAGGTCGACACCGGCACAAGTCCGCTGCCCGGAACTGAAGCACTGGTCACCGAGGGCCTCGACGGGCTCGGCGCACGACTCGAATCCTACGCAGCCGCTGGGGCCGCCTTCGCCAAGTGGCGCGCCGTCTTCGACACCGCGACGATCACTGCCTACACGGCTCGGGTCAACGGTCACGCTCTCGCGCGATACGCCGCCCTGTGCCAGGCGAACGGAATCGTGCCGATCGTCGAACCCGAGGTGCTCTGCGTCGGCGGTCATGACATCAGCACGTGCGCGCGGGCTTCCCAGGCAGCACTCGACGCGCTGTTCGATGAACTCGACCAGGCGGGCGTCGATCTTGCCGGCGTCGTGCTCAAGCCGAACTTCGTGACGCCGGGGCTCGACGCGCCGGCGGCGTCGTCAAGCGTCGTGGCCGAAACGACCTTCGAAGTACTCCGCAGCGCCGTTCCTGCACAGCTCTCCGCGATTGCCTTCCTGTCCGGGGGCCACTCCACCGCCGACGCCCGCGAGTACCTCAGCGAAATCAACGCTCTCGGCGAGCGACCCTGGCCTGTCACCTTCTCCTTCGGGCGCGCCCTGGTCAGCGATGCCCTCAGAGCATGGGCTGGCCAAGAGCAGCATGTCGCCGCCGGTCAGGCTGCCCTGGTCCAGAACTGCCGACGGGCCGCCGAGGCGACACGCTGACCTCGTTCTCAGAGTGGAAACTCCACCCGCAACGTCGTGCCACGCCCGGGGGTTGATTCGATTCGCAGCGACGCCTCGATCAACGCACACCGCTCCGCAATCGAGCTCAACCCGAAGTGCTGAGCGCCATCGGCGTCACGGGCGCGGGCAGTACGCCGCTGCGCCACATCGAAGCCACTCCCGTCGTCGGCGCAACCGAGGACGATCGAGGCACCGACACGTCTCAACGAGAGCACGATGTGCTCCGCCTTGGCATGCTTGACGCTGTTGGCGAGCGCCTCTTGAGCGATCCGGTACAACGCGGCCGCTACATGGTCGGGGACATCGTCGAGTTCTGCTGCTGGATCGACGAGAAGGTCGATCGATGGGCCCTGCTCCACGCCAGCGACACTCTGAACCAGGGACTCCATCGCCGCCACGAGCCCAAGGTCGTCGAGCACGAGACTGTGCAGACCCGATATCGCAGCCCGGGTCTGGTGGTACGCGAGGTCGGCGAGACCGCGAGCGCTCACCAGCTCCGCGCGCGCCCGCTCGAGCGCCTGACGCGAACGAGGCCCGGCCACGACATCGCGCGCCGCCAGCTCGGACACCGTCAGATCCACGGCCGAGAGGTGGAACGACATCGATGCCAGAGCCGTGGTCACACCGTCGTGCAGGTCGAAAGCAATCCGCCTGCGCTCAGCCTCCTGTGCTGAGATCGCCTGCTTGATCAGCCGGTCGCGTTCGGTGCGGTGACGATTGACGGTCAGCCACAACTGCTCGGCGTGAATACGCAGACCCAGGATCGCGGCGTGAGCTGCCGCAACGCGCTGTTCTTCGTCGCGGAAAGGTCTACGGGTGCTGCGGTGTGCCGCAAGGACCCCGACGATGCGGTCCTCGAGTCCGAACAGTGGCAGACACATCCGAGCCACGCTGCCCCGCGGTTCGAGGCGAAGCAGCTCACGGTGCAGAGCATTGCGAGGCGAGTCGGAATCGAGCACGACTGGCTGGCCATTGCGTGCCACCAGTCCAGAGACGCCAAAACCGACCGACATCCTCAAGGAAGCCGCAGCCGGATGCGGTGGCCAGAGGTCGGCCACCGTCAACTCCTGACCATCACTCTCGAAGATCAGAACACCTTCCGCATCGAGGAGGCGGGTCAAGTCTTCGGCGGTGGGAGCGACTCCGGGGGCACTGCTCATCGAAACAGGCCCTCGCGCAACGCGACCGCGATGGCACCGCTGCGATCTGCGACCCCAAGCTTTCGATAGAGCCCGCGGATGTGGGTCTTGACCGTGTCCTCGCTGACCACGAGCTTGGCGGCGATTCCCTTGTTGGAGTGCCCGGAGACGAGCAATTCCAGCACCTCGGACTCGCGCTGGGTGAGTCCGAGATGGGCACCGGGCCAGAACTCCCCAGCGCTGAGGCGTGCCGCGGACAGGGCCACCCGGCCAGCGAGGGCGTGATCAATGACCGTTTCCCCCTCCCGCACCCGTCGAAGGTGGCTCACCAGCTCCTGGCCGTCGATGCGTTTGAGGATGTAGCCCGCGGCGCCCACCCGCAGAGCCTGGTAGAGGTAGTGCTCGTCGTCATAGACCGTCAACAGCACGACTTTCGTCTCGGGGTACTGCGTCGTGATCTGCCGGCAGAGGTCCAGGCCACTTTCCCGACCGATGCGCACGTCGCACAGCACCACCTCTGGCCTCTCCTCGGAGACCTGGACGAGAGCTTGGGAGGCCGTGGTCGCCTGTCCGACGACAACGACCTCGTCCGCGAAGTGGCCGAGCATCGCCACGAGGCCGTGGAGCACCATCTCGTGGTCGTCGACCAGCAGGAGGCGCATCGGTTTCTGTGTGCCCGGCATGTACCCAAGACTAGGCGCGCAGGGAGCGAGTGCCTGCGTCGATCCGGCGATCTCACCCGCGCCTCCACCCAGCTGGGTGAGTGCCTCAGTACCGCACCACGGTCTGCTGGAGCTCCACCCATCAGAAAGGCGCCCCATGACCGAGCCCACGTGTGGCCCGCTCATCGTTCCCTCAGTGCTGCCGGCGGACTTCGCTCGTCTTGGCGAGGAAATTCACGGTCTCTGCGAGGCCGGTGTGGACCGGATCCAGTGGGACGTCATGGACGGTGTGTTCGTCCCCAACCTCACCTTCGGCCCGGACGTGGTCGCCGCGGCTCGACCGCACAGCACCGTTGAGTTCGAGGCCCATCTGATGGTGGTGAACCCGGACGAGCTGCTGCAGCGCTACGTCGACGCCGGCTGCGATCTGGTCATCGTGCACGCGGAAGCCTGCACGCACCTTCACCGCACCCTTGCCCGAATCCGATCCCTGGGTGCGCGCAGCGGTGTGGCGCTCAACCCGCATACCCCTCCCGAGGTGGTCGAACACGTGCTGGCAGAGACGGACCTCGTGCTCGCCATGACCGTCAATCCCGGCTTCGGCGGACAGACCTACATCCCCGCCGTGGAGCCCAAGGTGGCGCGACTCAGGAAGCTGATCGATGAGTCCGGCTTGCCGATCGAACTCGAGGTTGATGGAGGGATCACCGCTGGGACCATCAAGGGCGCTGCCGCAGCGGGAGCCGACGTGTTCATCTCCGGTTCCTGGATGTATGCCCATCCCCAGGGCAAGGCTCGGGCAGTTCAGGAGCTTCGCGAGGGCGCCCAGGCCCGCGCCGTGCAGGTTGGGGCAGCCTGATGACTGAGACGATCCACGAACAGTCGGAGGTGTCGATCGACGTCGACCAACTCGCCGTGGACACGCTGCGCTTCCTCGCCGCCGACATGGTCCAGGCCGCGCAGTCCGGCCATCCAGGCATGCCGATGGGCGCAGCGCCGATGGCGTGGACCCTGTGGAGTCGACATCTGCGACACGACCCGTCAGCGCCCGAGTGGGTGGACCGGGACCGCTTCGTCCTGTCAGCCGGACACGGCTCCGCCCTGCTCTACGGGTTGCTGCACACCTTCGGGTACGACCTGAGCGAGGGCGACTTGCGCCAGTTCCGCCAGCTCGGCTCGCGCACCCCCGGCCATCCTGAGTTCGGGCACACCGCCGGCGTCGAATGCACGACCGGACCCCTTGGCCAAGGCCTCGCAATGGCGGTGGGAATGGCCTTGGCCGAGCGCATGATGCACGCCCGCTATCCCGAGGTCATCGATCACCACACCTACGCGATCGTCGGCGACGGCTGCCTGATGGAGGGCATCAGCCACGAGGCGGCATCTCTTGCCGGGCATCTGGGTCTGGGCCACCTGGTGGTCTTGTGGGACGACAATGAGATCACCATCGACGGCTCGGTCGACCGTGCGTGCAGTGACGACCAGGTCGCCCGGTTCACGGCGTACGGCTGGCACACCGAGCGCGTGGCAGAGGGAACTGACGTCGAGGCGATCGACAGAGCCATCACGCGCGCAAAGGCAGATCCGAGACCAAGCTTCATCGCGGTCCGGACCGTGATCGGACACGGCGCACCCGGGGTGGAAGGCACGCCGAAAGCCCATGGTTCTCCACTGGGCGAGGCGCTGTTGACGCAGACCAAGCGGCGCGCGGGCTGGGTCCACCCGCCGTTCAGTGTTCCGGAGCCGGTACGAGCCGCCTGCGACGCGCTCAGGGTCGAACGAGCCGCCGAACATGAGCGCTGGAAGCGCGATCTGGCGGCCTGGGAGACCGGCGCGCCAGCGCGCGCCGCCGCCTTCCACCGCAGCATCCTTCGTCAACTGCCCGAGGACCTCCGCGGTGTGCTCGCAAGCATCGTCGGCGACACGCCGCGCGCGACCCGTCAGTCCTCACAGGCCTGCTTGGACGTTGTCATGGACTGCTTGCCAGAACTGGTAGGGGGGTCCGCGGACCTGGCTGGGTCAACCGGAACTGTCATCGAGACGCCGGTCGTTTCTCGCGGGGACTACACCGGCTCGGCGATCGCGTTCGGCATTCGCGAGTTCGGTATGGCCGCGGTGATGAACGGAATGAGCCTGCACGGCGGCTTCCGTGTCTTCGGAAGCACCTTCCTGGTCTTCGCCGACTACCTCCGACCCGCGCTGCGTCTGGCCGCGCTGATGGGTCAGCCCGTCATCCACGTTCTCACCCACGATTCGATCGCAGTCGGCGAGGACGGCCCCACGCACCAACCGGTCGAGCAGATCGAATCGCTCCGCGTCATTCCCGGGCTCCAGGTCCTCCGCCCAGCCAACGACGCCGAGACAGCGGAAGCGTGGCGACTGGCCCTCGAACGCACCGATGGCCCCACGGCAATCATTCTCTCTCGCCAGGCGGTCCCCCAGGTCCCGACCATCAGCGACGAGCGCCGCGATGTGGTCCTCGAGATCGTCGCCACTGGGTCGGAGGTCGCGCTCGCAACAGCCGTCGCCGAGCGGCTGACCGACGACGGCCTCAGCGTCCGCGTCGTCTCCGCGATGGACAGGTCCCGCTACCAACCTTCGTCGGACGCGATCTGCGTCAGCATCGAGGCAGGGACCACCGCCGGTTGGGCCGGGGTCGTCGATCTCGCGATCGGCGTCGACGAGTTCGGCACGAGCGGCCCCGGCGAGGAGGTACTCGTTCGCCACGGACTGTCGGTGGACCAGGTGCGCGACCGAATCCGTTCCTGGCTGACCCGACAGGGGGAGAACTGATGTGCGCCAGCTGATCCGCATTCTGGTGGGCCCTTGGCGCGACCAGGAGTACTCCGATGGGCCGGATGAGATTCGTGAACTACCGGCCACGCACTCGTTCCTCAGCTACGGATCCGAGTGATGCGCCGCCTCTCAGCCGTCGTCTTCGACGTCGACGGCACCTTGGTCGACAGCGAGCGTGACGGCCACCGCGTCGCCTTCAACATCGCTTTCGAACAAGCAGGGCTCCCCGACCGCTGGGACGTCGTGACCTACGGTCGCCTGCTTCGAATCGCAGGCGGAGCCAAGAGACTTGCCTGCTGGTTCGAGGAGAACGGGCGATCACCTGGGGAGGCCCGGCGCCTCGCCGATCGTCTCCACGCCCGGAAGACCGAGATCATGCGCGGCCTCGTCGAGGACGGCGCGATCCTTGCCCGGCCCGGCGCCACGCGCCTACTCGATGAGCTCGCCGGCGCCGGCATTGCCGCGCACGTGGCCACCACCGGAACACGCGCGTGGGTGGAGCCGCTCCTGTCGGCACTCTTCGGCGCCCGTTTCGACGCGATCGTCACCGGCACCGAGGTGGCCGACCTCAAACCGAGTCCCGCGGTCTACCAGGAGGTTCTGTGTCGCACCGGCCTGCCAGCCGAGCGGACCGTGGCCATCGAGGACTCAGCCAACGGTGTCCGAGCCGCCGTCGCGGCCGGCATCCGCTGCCTGGTCGCACACAACTCCTACACCGAAGACCACGACTTCTCCGGGGCGACCTTGGTCACCGAGGGACTCAACGACCCCGCACTGGTGGCCTGGTTCCACCAGCGACTGTCCACGCATCACCGCTGAGCCGAATGCAGCTCCCTTGGGTTGGGGTTGTTGAGGCGTTCAGCGTGCCTTGTCGCGCCGTTCGAGGAGCCGCCACAGCATCGGCGTGAAGATCAGCTGCATGGCGAGATCCATCTTTCCGCCGGGGCAGACGATCGTGTTGGGCCGTGACATGAACGAGTCGTGGAGCATCGAGAGCAGGTACGGGAAGTCGATCCCTTTGGGGTCAGCGAAACGGATCACCAGCATCGACTCATCTGCGGTGGGAATCGTCCGGGCCACGAACGGGTTCGAGGTGTCGACCACCGGCACCCGCTGGAAGTTCACATGCGTCCGGGAGAACTGCGGACACATGTAGTTCACGTAGTCGTGCATCCGCCGCAGGATCGTCTCGGTCACCGCCTCGGTCGAGTATCCCCGCTTGGCCCGGTCGCGATGGAGCTTCTGGGTCCACTCCAGGTTGATCACGGGCACGACGCCGATCAGGAGATCTGCGTGCGCGGCCACGTCAACCTTCTCGGTCTTGACCGCTCCGTGCAGCCCCTCGTAGAAGAGAAGGTCGGTGCCCGCCGGCACGTCCTCCCACGGCGTGAACGTGCCCGGCTCCTGCTGGTGGGGCGCGGCCTCTTCCTCGTCGTGGAGGTACTTGCGCACGAGTCCCGTACCGGTCTCGCCGTAGACCCGGAAGAGCGTCTCGAGCTCCTCGAAGAGGTTCGCGTCCGGACCGAAGTGGCTGAACGTGTGGTCGCCTTCAGCGAAGGCACGGGTCATCTCGCCCTTCATGCCCATGCGGTCATAGCGGTGGAAGCTGTCCCCTTCCACGAAGGCGGCCTTGACCCCCTCACGACGGAAGATCTGCTCAAAGGTGCGCATCACTGAGGTCGTACCCGCACCGGAGGAGCCGGTGATGGCCACCACTGGGTGTCTCTGCGACATGGCGGTCCTCTCAGGCCGTTTCGCGGAACAGGCCGCGGAATGCGTACAACGGGTTGATCTGCGAGTGCGGATCGACGGGGAGCTCGTGGTGGTAACGGCCGATGCGTTCGACCTCCTCCTGGCAGCCGAAGATCAGACCGATCCTCTGGTGCAGGTCGGTCGGCTGCACGTCGAGGACCCGCTCACGTCCGGTTGTGGCCATTCCCCCGGCCTGTTCGATCAGCATCGCGATCGGATTGGCTTCGTAGAGGAGCCGCAGACGGCCCGCCTTGCTGGGATCCTTGGAATCCCGGGGGTAGAGGAAGACACCTCCACGCGTGAGGATCCGGTGCGCCTCCGCGACGAGGGACGCCACCCATCGCATGTTGAAGTCCTTTCGGCGTGGACCCGAGTCACCGGCAAGGCATTCATCGATGTACCGCTGGACCGCGGGTTCCCAGAAGCGGCGGTTCGAGCTGTTGACTGCGAACTCGGCTGTGCTTGCCGGCAGCCGGATGTCGTGGTGGGTCAAGAAGAACTCACCCAGGTCGGGATCCAGGGTGAACCCGTGAACACCGGTTCCGACCGTGAGCACCAGCACCGTCGCCGGCCCGTAGATCGCATAGCCCGCGGCCACCTGCTCGGTACCTCGCTGCAGGAAGTCCTCGGGTGCGGCGTGCGTACCCGGGACCCGGGCACGCAGGATCGAGAAGATGCTGCCCACAGAGACGTTCACGTCGATGTTCGACGAACCGTCGAGCGGGTCGAAGACCAACAGATACTTCCCGAGCGGGTACTGAGCCGGAATCGTGTAGTGGTCCTCGAGTTCCTCCGACGCCATTCCCGCCAGCTGTCCGCCCCATTCGCTGGTGCGGACAAAGATGTCGTTCGCCAGCACGTCAAGTTTCTGTTGCTGCTCACCTTGGACATTCGTTGCGCCCGCGCTGCCGATGATGCCGGTCAGTGCGCCTGAAGCGATCCGCTTTGAGATTGCCTTGCACGCCAGGGCGACATCGAGGAGCAACGAGTTGAGTTCACCGCTCGAGGCAGGATGCCGACGGCGCTCCTCGATCAGGAACTGAGTCAGCGTTGAACGTTCGGTCAACATCGGCACTCCTCAGGCGTGGATAGGACTGGTTCGAGCCCATCAGTCCACGAGCGCCGGGCCATCCACCCTCCGGGTGACTGCAGGGGTGGATTGCCAGGTGGACTGCAGGGGTGGTCACAGGAACCGCCGCCGAACCCGCCAGCTGTCACCCACGAGCTCAGCCCTAGGGGTGAGTCCTCGGCCCGCCGGCCGCTCTACGGTCGAGCGAAGTCCTGTTGTCTCGTGCGGGGAGCTCGCATGCACACGATCCCGGAGACAGTGGCGGCCATCATGGCTCCCGATCACGGAATGCTGGTCCTCGACGAGTACGCCGAGGCACTGGTCGCAGACCGTGGCCCGGACGACGCCGCCGGCCTTGCCTTTTCCGAGTTTGTCTTGAATACGCCCGGGCTCGACGAACACGTATCGGCCGTGCTTTTGACCGAGCGGTCCTTCGCACGAGCTGCGGCCCGCGGTGACCGGTCCGGGGGCGCGCGCACCGGCCCTCTGATCGGAGTCCGGGTTCCTGTTGGACAGCGCGGCGTCATCGACGAGGCCGCGCTGGAGGCGCACGCGAGCGCCGGCGCGGCCTTTGCCGAGCTGCGAGCCAACCTCGGCGTGGGCGACGTGGCTCGCGGCTCCGCCTACATCGAGGCCGAAGCGTTGGCCCGCGCCGCCCGCGCCGCACAGGGCGCGGGGGTCCTTCCGGTCCTGAGCGTGGCACTGCCCGACCTGCCGACGTCGAGCATCGCGGTGAGCCAGGCCGCGACCGCGAATGCGCTCAGGGCGCTTCGCGATCACCTTGCCGCGCACGGAGCAGACCCTGCCCACCTGCTGGTTCGGGTCAGCATGGCCAGGCCCGGAGCTGCCCATCCTCGCCAGGCAGAACCGGCCCAGATCGCGCACGCGACGTTGGAGATGCTCCAACGTGGGGTGGCGCCCCAGACCCCCGGCGTCCTTCTCATGTCGGCCGGACAGTCCCTGGACCAGGCATGCACCAACCTGCGCGCGATCGCGAGCCTCGCAGCAGAACTCGACGCGCCGTGGTCGATCGGGCACGCGTTCTCCCGCGCAGTCCTGGGGCCAGCAGCACGGGCGTTCGACACCCACACCCCGGCGGCATCCCGGCAGGCGCTGCTGACGGCGTGTCGGCAGGCTGCTGAGGCGTTGCACCCGGCCGAGGCTGGAACGAGCGCGCGGTCGTGACCGCGACCGAAAGCCGCCTCGCCGTACCGCCCGAGACGATCCTTGCCCGATATCGGGGCGTGATCTGCGACCTGGACGGCGTGGTGTACCGCGGATCTCAACCCGTGCCGAACGCGATGCCGACCCTGAACACAGCCGCAACCGGCGGCGTACCGGTCGTCTTCGCAACCAACAATGCCTCGCGTCCGCCGCGGGAGGTCGGTGAGCATCTACGACAGCTCGGTCTGGGCGCGGCCGGCTGGTCGGTGGTCACCAGTGCGCAAGCCGCCGCGGTCTACCTTCGCCGGCGACTCAGACCCGGCGCGGAGGTTCTGGCCGTCGGCGGGCCGGGTGTGGCGCTGGCACTGCACGAAGCCGGCCTGACCCCAGCCCATGCCTCAGACGGAACGAAGTCCTCCTCCCCGGAGGCAGTGGTCCAGGGAGCCGGTCCGGACGTCACATGGCGCGATCTGGCCGAAGCGGCGTACCTCGTGGAGGCCGGAGCGATCTGGGTGGCCACGAACCTCGACGCGACCGTCCCGACGGCGCGCGGGCGGGCTCCGGGAAACGGGGCACTGGTCGGTGCAGTGCGCTCCGCGACGTCTGGCGTCCCTCACGTCACGGGTAAGCCTTCGGCCGAGCTGTTCGACCTGGCGCGCGCACGTCTGGGCACCGAGAAGTGGGACACGATCGTCGTGGGTGACCGTCTGGATACCGACATCGTGGGCGCGAACGCCGCCGGGCTCGACTCCATGTTGGTGCTCGGAGGCGCGAGCACGCTGCGCGACCTGGCGTTCGCGGACGCGGAGGCGCGTCCGACCTATGTTGCCTGCGACCTCTCCGGGCTGGCGTGGCCTGGCCTTGGCACGCTCACGCCTGGTGCTGAATCCGGGATCGATGCAGGCGTCTCGGCCATGGGTGAGCCGTTCGTCGGACGCGGCTCTGGGCCTGACCTGATCCGTACGGTGGTGCTCGCTGCATGGCAGGCGCGTCAAGAGGCCCGAGAGCTCTCAGATGACCAGGCAACCTGGGACAGCGTCGAGACATCCCTGCGGGCACGCGGCTGCTGATCTTCATCCTCCTCGGCCACGACCTCCACGTCCGGGTCGTCAACGCCATCACCGGGGAACTCCTCCAAGAGCTCACCATCGACCCCGACCGCGACTTCCAGCCCACCGGCCGACCACCCGGCCCACCCCGAAAATGAAGAACACCCGAACCCACGATTCCGTGGGTTCGGGTGTCTCCGATGTCTTGAGACATCACATTCGTAGCGGGGGCAGGATTTGAACCTGCGACCTCTGGGACGATCTGGCTGCCCTGCTGCTATCTCGGGATGTCTTTGGTCAGCTTTGGTTGCCTCGATCTACACGGAGATCGGCTGGCTGCCGACGTCGCCACTGTACCGGTCGTCTCCGGTCGTCTCGGCCACGTTCGGGCTGTTCCTGATGGGTTTTCGATGGGCAATTCGATGGTGCGGTTCAGATCCTGAGACGTGCCCGAAGGACTTCGGTGCTCGTTGTCGCCGGTTGTCCTCTGTTGTCTCTCACTGTCTCCGAACAGTGCCGAGTCGCCGACGTCGGCAGTGATTCGGTGGTTGACACGGTCGCGAGCGAAGCGCACCTTCGATGCATGACCCCTCGGGCTCGCGGCACGCTTACGGCGTTGCTGACGACCGTGCCGAACCGGAGCCAACCGGGGATCTAGCGGTGCCGAGGGCCCCACGGCACCGGGCGACGCGGTGCCGAGGACTCACCGGGACCGGGGGATGCGGTGCCGAGGATTCCTCGGCACCGGGCGGCCCGTGGCCGACGCGCGCCACGGAGACCGCACGGTGGCGCCGATTCGGCACCACCGCCGGCGAACCTGCAGGCCCACGGCTGCGGACCGGGTCCGAGGCCGTGGCGAGGTCTCGGCCAGCGCCGGTGCCGGAAGGCGTCCGGTATCGGCTCAATCGATCGGCGGCTCGTCCGAGCGGATCGCGGCTATGAGCGGGCGTTGCTAACCGCCAGGATCGTCTGCCACGACTCCCAGGTGGAATGGAGGATCAGGCCGGTGAGGATGAGTCCGGTGATCGGGTCGGCGATCGGGGTCGAGGCCCGCGGAGGCATGCATCCGGCTCCCCGGGCTGCCCCTAGGGGACGGGGCTGGTCGGCTCGACCCCGGGCGCAACGGGGTGGAGACAAAGTCGCGGCCCCCGCGGCAGATGGGGCGGGACCGTCACTCTCGGGTCATGTGAAGCTGCGGCACGGTGAGGGCCGCTCGGGCGAGGGCTCAAACCGGGAGTCGCGTCGAGTTGCACGGGTACCTGATCACCAACGGCCCACGGTCGGCTGCAGCCGGCCGTCTCCCCAAGGGGTCGAGGCCCGTGGAGTTCAAACCCATAGCTCTGCGGGCCGCTCCCTACCCACCGGTCTGGCGGCGCCCGCGACCATCAGCTCTTCCCAACGCGCCGCCCAGGGCGCACACTGACTGAACCGGTTGCGCCCTACGGGGGTTTTTCTTGGGGTGGCACCCAGTGGACCGGCCCGCGCGGCGCGAGACGCTGCGCGGGCCTATTCATGCCGCAGGCGGCATCGGGGTCAAGCACACGACCGTCCCACTGCCGACGGGGGATGCGGCAGCGGGACGGCGTGGTTCTGCAATCGTAGAACGAGACCGGGCCACGTGCACCAGGGGAACAACGGGACCGGGCCCTTGGTGGCCCGGGCCGCTTTCGATGGTCGCTACCGGTCTTGACCCTCGGGCGTAGCGTGGATATATGGACGAGCGAGGACCGGCGATGCGATGGGGGGACATCGAGACCTATCCCGGTGCTGACGGCCACCATTGGTCGAACCGGGTGGTCGGGAGCGGCATCGCCGCGAACCAGCGTGACTCCAAGGCCAAAGCTCAAGCGAAGGGCCGTGAGATGGCTCGGGTCAGGCACGTCAGCCATTACACGACCGAGTTGGGCGGGTTGCCGGTGCTAAGCGACGAGTAGTCGCGAATCCGCCATGAGGGTGAAGCGACCCCGCGGCGACCACGGGGTGCGCTTCTGCATCCGGCGCGCCGGCCCGGTGCCGGATCCGGACGACGCCGCCGAGATCGAGCCGCGCAAGGCGCTGCCGTGAGCACGCCTGGCTGCACACGAGTGCGCTTGCGCGGCCCTGGTGCGATCACGCGGATCGCGGCTATGAGCGGATGCCTCGACTGGACGCGGCGCCGAGCCCCCATAAGGTCACGTTGAGTGCCGAAGTGGCTGCCAGAGCGACGACTTCAGCACTCAACTCGTAGACCCTGAGCTCGCGGCCGGACAGTGCGCGCTCAGCGGCTGATGAGTGCAGATCGAGCACCTGTTCCATCTGCGGCGAAATCGGGATGTTCCTTCCGAGAACCGGCCGCGATGTTGCCCTGCTCGGCCGTCTGGCACCGCGCTTCTGACGGGACTTGCGCCTTTGCCGGACGCGAGCTTCCCGCGAGCCGCCCAAGATCGAAGGTCCGGGCGTACTGTGGTGGTCTCATACCCAGTTCGGGGGTGCCCCTGCCGGTGTACCCCGAGAGTCGGGTGGATTGGGTCAGGCGTTGTCGATGGCGAAGAGCCGGCGCACATGATGTCCGAGGAAGCCCATGGCGCTGGTTTGTCCGGCGTGGATCCGCGAGCTGCGGCCCTGTCGCGGTACCTGCGGCGAACCGCTGCAGATTTCTCGATGTCGGCCGATGCCACCAACAGTGCGTCCACCGCGAACCTCGGCATGGCGTTGCTTGATGCGGCACGGATCGCAGAGTCGATGCTGACCGCTGATCCTCGAATCCGGGTCCTGTCCGAGGCGCACCTGTTCGAATCCATGCCTGAGAACAGGGCGCTCTTCATCGAAGTCGATGAGGTTCGCCGCGCTCTTCGGCGGATGCTGGTCTCCGGTCCGCAGGACGGGGCCTCGATCATCGCGCGGCTGATCGCGGCTGCGTGTGAGGTCGCTGGGGTCTCACGTGAGCACTCCGGTCCTCTGAATCCAGGTGATGCGGTCGGCATCGCTGAGCGGGTGCCCGATTCGGAGCGGATACGCCGCCGTCTCTTGGCGCTGCACGCGCTGTTCGAAGCGGTCGACGCGAGGCGCGCGGGGCTGCAAGAGTGCCGTGCAGCCCAGCCGAGCACCGTGCGGGAGATCAAGCGCCGGGAATTGGTTCTCGCCTTGCAGGCGTACGTCCAGGCACTCGAAGCGTGGCCGCTTCCGGTCCCTTATGCGCTTCGCGCCGAGCTGCTGCTCCACCAGGGAGTCCTCCGTGGACCAGGCTGAAGAAGCAGAAGGGCCACCGAACCCCACGATGCCTCGCCCGGAAACACCGCGCGGCCGCGACGCTCTGCCCGACTGGGCACTGGAACGGGCGCGAAGCGACCTGTTCGACGTCGACGACGACGACGCCGTCCTCCTGCGCGCTGGAGAGATTCTCCGCGAAGCCCAACAAATCGACGAGGAGCGGCACGACGAGTACGACGACCCCGACTCGGGCGGCGAGGCCTAGAACGTCGCCCCAGTGGGCGAAGACGCCGAACGCAAGGGATGACCGGCTCGCATCTTGTCACGAGGCGAACGGGCGACAGGTGTCAGTCGTTCCCAGCGTCGCTGGTGCGAGTGGGGCGTGCATTGGCCCGGATGTGACCAGGGGGACCTTCTGGCCCCGAGGATGGGCGCCGGTGTCAATAGCGCGTGTGACTGACGACCGAGCCGTCCTCGTCGAGAACGATGTGGTCGGCGCGGCGTTGCGTGGCCATTGCTCGGCCTTTGATCTCGGCCTCGACCGCGTTGTCGCGATAGTTGGCGATCACATAGCTTCCGGTGACCTGGTTGTACCAGCGGGTCCCGTCAAAGCCGGTCACGATGGTTCCGATCATCCGGCGTCCTCAGGCGTAGCTGCCGGCGAGGGTACGGCCGGCTTGTTCTGGGTGGTCTGGCAGGACGACGGCCACGGCGACCATGCTCCAGTTCACGGAGAGGGTCACCTCGGCGTCGGTGTTCGGATCAGTGACGGACAGGACGCCGATGCCGTCTCGCCCGGTTCGTAGGACCTCTGTCTTGGCGTCGTCCTCTTGATCCGGCCCGAGCGTCCAGCGTTGTGTCCAGCCGCTCCCGAAGAGCAGTAGGTCAGCCATGAGTCGCCACAGCAGGATCAACGCTGCGCTCGGCTGGCTGCCACTGGTCGGCCGGGTCGGCGTCCGGCTGATTGGTGACCTCGACGAGGAGTTCAACGGCTGTGTGTCGGTTTCCCGCTGTGCTGCCGGCAAGCAACGCCTCTTCGCCTTGACCCGGGGTGAAGTCTGGAGGCACCACGAGCAGGGTCAGCCGGGAGCCGTCGCTGAGCTGGACGATCAACACGTGGGTGTCGTCGCGTGGGAACGAGCCGACTTTGATGACTCGCCGGCCCGCTGTCACCTTGCGAGGTGCTGTGTCCCAGTCGGGCCGCGAATACACGGCTCGACTGATTTGCGGATGGCTGGGCGGGAACTGCTGAACGAGTTCGGACATCTCGGATTCAAGGTCGCGGCTGTAGGGCCACCACGCCCCATCCAGCCGGTCCTCGCCCGACTTGGCACCCAGCCGCAGGCGCAGCGGGCCACCGGTTTGGGGATTGGAAATTATCTGCGGCGCGTTCATGGCGTCCGCCTCTCGACCGGCTTACGACGTCGAGCTGACACCGTTCGCGCAAGTCCTCGGCACCACACTACGCCCGAGCGCCGAAATAACCGACCGGGCGCCGCCGTTGCGACGAAGTGACGCGGGTCGGTCAGCGCCCTCGTCGCGGCTGATGAGTGCGCCTGCCTACCTACCCGGCCGCGTGAGCTCGGCGGACGGCCACCAGTCGTCGCTCTGGGCGTCGTTCCAGACGAATCTTTCCGGGTCAGCCATGGCCGCAGCGACTCCATCAGGGTCGAGGTCGCCGAACCTGTCCATCACGTAGGGGCTCCACAGCCCGATTTCGCGAGCTCGCGCTTTCACGTCAGCACGGGTCGGCGCGAAGGTCATCAGTGAGACCAGGTCGCAAGCAAGCGCCGGCTCGCCGCCTTTGATCCAGCCGACTACGCCGCCGTCGACTTCTACGAACCCGTTCCCTTCACGCGATCGCACTCCTGGAACTTACGGGTGATCACGAGTCCAAGCCCACCATTTCGTGCGGCCGGCTCGCGGCAGAGCGTGCTGTTCGCCTCTTGCCGCGACCGCCCGCGTGGGTGGTGGCGTAGTGTAAATACACTGCCCGGCATCCGCCCCAAAGGGCCGCACTTGCTCGGCCCGTGATCCACGATCTTGGAGCGAAGGCATGGCCCCCAGTCCCGGCTGGTCACATCAGATCGACCTCCCAGCAAGGCCAGCGAGCGCCGGGCTGGCCCGCGACTTCGTGTGCCTGCACCTGGTGGCACACAGCCTGGTGGACTTGGTGCAGGACATTCGCCTGGTCGTCAGCGAGCTGGCGACCAACGCGCTGCAACATGCACGCACACCCTTTGTCGTGACCCTCTCGATGGAGGGCAGGATGGTTGTGCTGACCCTGCAGGATGAGTCTCGGTTGCTCCCGATCCGATCCGAGCCGGACGTGACGGACATGAACGGCCGGGGATTGATGATCGTGAACTTGCTGAGCCATGCGTGGGGCATCAGCACAGACGATGGCGGCTCCAAGTCGGTGTGGGCGTCATTCTTGGAGCCGCCTGTGTGAGTGTCCGCATTTTGCCAAGACCGCACGGATGACGCCGGTGCGGGCGGTAGAGCGGCTCGACGGCGGACCGCACCCCGGACGAAACCCCGGGCCGTCAAGTCCAGTGTGAAGGCTCCGAGCCGCTCTCCGGACTCCACTGCAACCACCGACTCCACCCTCCCGACGGAGGCCTACGGCGCGCTTTGTGTGACTCCGCAGACCTCGACACCCGAGACTCGCTGCAGCGGCCCAGGGGCCGTACGGCGTGAGTGCCCGTCCAGGCCTGGCTCAAACGACTGGCAGTCAAGGTTCACAGGGGAAAGAACGGCCCGCGCGGAGGTCACCGCGCGGGCCTTCGACCGTATGACGCCTTCCCCTGTACGGCATCAGATGGTGGGCATCACTGTCCTCCACTGTGGCCGGTTCGGGGGGATCCATGCGGGTTCGGCGGAACACCGCCACTCCAGACACACGCCGGGGTCCGGGCGCGACGACGACCACCGCTCAGACCCGGGCGCATGCTCGTGCCGATTCTCGGTGCAAGACGGAGCACCTGTCAGGCGGAACGCCCGCGTTCGTCGTCGACCAAGGATCGGGGTCCATTCGCCGGCTTGCCTTCGCTGGCTCCTATGGGAGGGGTGGATCTGGGTGTTCGGATATGAACCGTTGCGCGACACTGCAGGTGACCCCTGGACATGGAGGGGTACGGTGGCGACAGGGTGCCGATGAGGCGTCCTCATCAAGGAGTAGCCATGACCGACAAGTCGCCTCGACAACACATGTCCAAGAAGTCGGGCAAGTCGCTGAAGGAGAAGCGCGCGGAGAAGGTCTCGAAGGCAGAGGCCAAGAACAAGACGCGGATCATCCCTCCCGGCAAGCAGCGCTGAACCGCAGGAACCGGTCGCGCCGCTCCGGTGCACGTTGCGTCTCAGCATCGAAGGCACCCGACGCAGACACACCGCAGCGGGGTTACCGCGCTTCAGCCCGGGTGGGTCGGAGTTGGAGAGACCCTTCGTGGCTCTTGGTTCACACGGCGGGGCTGCGGAGGGTCCCAGTGGGGCTCCCGAGCCCGTGTCGTGGTGATGCGCCGCGGCGGCAGAGCGGACGTCTCGGCGGTGTAGCGGTAGGTCGCTTGTCCCGGGAACTCAACGAAGGACTCCAATTGGGGTCGGTTAGGTGCGGACGTTCGTGTCCAGGTCGAGCAGCACAACCCCGGTTTCTTTCCGCGACCGCGCGGGCGCACAGAGGACTGCGAGGTGGAAGTTCTGGCTGTGGCGGCCGATCAACCAGCGCGTCTCTCGCAGTAATGCTCGAGGGGCGTCGATTGCGTTGGCTGAGCAGCGCGCCGAGCGTGAGGACGCCGAAGAGTTCGTCACCCGGGTCACCGCCGAACGCGCATCGCCTCCACTGGACCCACCACCGTGACCACCACCCAAGCCCGGCCCTGGAGCCTCATCATCGGTATCACCGGTGAGGAGGCACTCTCTTCGTCCGACCTCTCCCTGCTGCCGGTGCTCCGTGCTCTCACAACCAAAGCGTGTTGCTCATCCACGCGCGGTGTGCGACAGCGGTCTCAACCCGGATCACCCCGCGTCTTTGTGGGCCGATGTGCAGCACCTTCTCGTCAACACCCTGCGCGAATCGACGCCCCACGCCGTTCCTGACCACCTTCGGCTCTCGGCAGAACCGCGGCGTCGATCCGCAGGATGGGTAGCGTCGGTCAGAGCCTGAGCGCGGCGATGGGATCGCTTCGCGGCGCCAGTGCGGTCTCCGGCTCGGCGCGACGCAGGGCGGCGAGGGCTCGTGCGTGGTCGACGCGCTGGCATTCGGTTACGGGCTTGGGGCCGACGAGTCTGCGGTCCTCGATGCCGTACCGGTCGCGGTAGGCAGCGACGGTGATCGCGGCCTGGTCCCAGCGGGCGCGCGATGCTCGGTCGACCGGCCGCGGGCCGAGCGCCCTCGTCCACCGCGCCTTCCCCCGAATTGCTTCGGCAGCAAGGGTTCGCGCGCGCTGTTGGATCAAGCTGCGGCGCTCGTCGAGCGCCTGACGCATGTCTGGTGCCATCGGGCCGAGTGCTTCGGGGATGAGGCCGACGATCAGCTTGGCCGGCCGTCGACCGCGGGCGGTCCCGGCGGTCTTGGTGGCGAGCGCGAGCCGGTGTCGGAGAACTGCGGCGACATCTTCGGCATCGTCGAGTCCATATCGCGCGACGGCTGCTGGGAGTAGCCGTTCGATGTCGTGACCGTTGGCCTCGGCCCGGCGCAGCTCCGCCGCGAGTGGACCGAATGCCTCGGATGCGAGCACGTCATCGACCTGGTCGGCGGTGAGATCGGAGGCCCGGAGCAGGGTGGCCCAGCGGTCGTGCTGAGCGGACACTGCGATGGTCTCGTACTCGGCCGCGAGCTGGGCGATCGATGTCCAGGCCTCCCGCTCGCTCTTGATCATCTGGTGTGCGGACAGTTCGGCGCCGCTGTTGGCGAGGGCGCCGAGCAACACGGACTTGACGGTCACACCCTCAGCGTCCATCGTCCGGTGGTTGTCGTCAGCCGTGTCGAGGATGACGTAGGCGTGGTTGTGCTCGCGGCCGCGAGTCATGGCGACGTACAGGTTCTCCCTCGTGGTGGTGTCGGAGACGACGACGTGCGCGGTGTCGACGGTGACGCCTTGGGCCCGGTGGGCGGTGATGGCGTAGCCGAGGTCGACGTGTTCGGCGACGTAGTCAGCGGGCAGGACGACAGCCCCGCCGCGCTTCCTGGCCTGTCGGCGCACGACCAAGGAGCCGTCGTCGCGGACGTCGGTGACGGTCCACCGGTCGCCGTTGCGGACCCAGCCAGAGCGGAGCGTGCGGAGCCGGCGGTCGTTCTTGCGGGTGATGACCCAGTCACCAGCCGAGGCGCGGCTGCCGTCGATCAGTGCGACTTCTCGGCCTGCGGGGATCCTTCCGGCCGCGAGGCGTTCGGCCCGGGCTCGGGAGTTGAGGTCGACCACGGCTTTGGTGTTGTCGGTGACCAGGACGCTCGCCTTCCCAGCTTGAGTGTCGTCACGCCACGCTTGGTAGGCGGCGTCGATCATGGCTTCGGTGTCGCCGCCGTTAGCCCGCTCATGGCTGAGGTACGCGTCGACTGCCTCGGGGTGTCCGTGGCGAAGGTCGAGGGAGGCGCACTTTTCCCACTCGTGAGTGAAGCGGTGGATGTCGACGAGCTCGGGCGCGTCGTCTCGGACGTCGGCGAGCATCGCAAACGCTCCCCCGGCTTCGACGGACTGGAGCTGTGCCCAGTCACCGACGAGCAGCACCTTCGCGCCGGCCTCGGCGGCATGGGCGGTGATCCGGTCCAGGCTGAACGTTCCGGCGAGTGTGGCTTCGTCGATGATGACAAGTTGGCCGAGCTGGAAGCACGAACCGCCGCGGTCGTGTTCGTAGAGCCACTTGGCGGTGTTCTCGCACGCGATGCCGAGATCGTCGGCGAGGACCTGGGCCGCGGCGGCACTCGGTGCAAGTCCGACGACTGAGTCTCGTCCGTGCTGCGTGGTCCAGGCCCGGCGGAGTGCGCGCATCGCGGTGGTCTTGCCTGCTCCGGCCGGACCGACGAGTACGTCAACCTGACGTCCGGAGACGGCGACCTTGGCGATCGCCTGGGCCTGCCCGGGGCTGAGCCGCTGACCCTTCACGGGTTGCTCGGCGATCGTGTCGACGATCTCGATGTCGAGGGTCGGGGCGCTCATGGTCGCGGCGCGTTGGAGGAGCCTGTCCTCAGCGGAGAGCAGTTGCTCAGACGAGAACACGACCGAGTGCTTGGGGCGAAAGGTGCTGGTGCCGTCGTTCCGCAGGAGCGTCTCTGGGGTCGTGGCCAATTCAGGTGGGGTGAGGCGCAGGGAGCCACGCTTGGCTGCGTCGACAACCAGGCCGGTGACGGCCTCTCGGTCAGTGGTGGTGGCGAAGCGCCAACCGATGGTCTGGCGGGAGGCTTCGGCGTGCAGGTTCGCTCGGCGCCAGGTAGCGCGCTTCTCCCCCACCGCGGCGACGACATCGCGGCCGATCTCCTCGATCATGTCGAGCGGAATGTCGTCGGCGCGCAGCAGCCGTCTCGGTCTTGCTGTCAGGCCTCGGGCCAAGGTGGTGTCATCGTCGCCGACGTCGCGAACGGCACGACCTCGCCACATGGCGGTGAGGTCGGCCAGTGAGTGGATCTGCTTCTCGGGCCGGTGGGCGAGGTTGGCTCGTTGGCGCAGCTTCATGATCGTGGCCGGGCGGGGACGGCGGCCGTGGGTGGCGACGTACTCCTCAATGAGCCGGTCGGTCTCGGCGTTGATGTCGCGGGAGCGGCTGGAGAAGTGTTCGACCAACGACTGCGGGACGCCGGTGATCTCCCAGGCGGGATTTCGGTCGTGTCCGCGAGGGCGTCGTTCCCAGTCGACGCCGAGAGCGCGGGTGAGGTGGTCGCTGAAGATCGCCTCGTGGAGTTCGGAGGTGGCGACCGTCCAGGTGTGCAGCGGGACGCCGTCGATGGTGCGCCACTGGCCGTCGCGGGTGGCCCTGACCCGATTGCTGATCACCACGTGGGTGTGCAGGTGCGGGTCGTTCGCGCGGGAGTCGTAATGGTCGAAGGCGGTCGCGATGACGCCGGTGACGTCGAGCTGTGCGACGCCGCCCCTCGGTCCCCTGGTGCCGCCGCGGGTCGCCATGACTTCTCGTTCCAGGAAGTCGATGGTTTCGGCGACGGCGGCGTGGTGGGCGTCGGCGATGATTGCCTGCGTCCCGGCGTCGGAAACTCCCCACAGCACGCTGGCCGACTTGGGGATCGAGAACGTGAGGTCGTAACCGGCGACCGGGTGTCGGCGCTTGCCCTCCTCGGGCGCCTGGTACGCCCGGTAACGGCGGCCGAGGTCCTGGCCGGTGACCGGGTGCCTGGCCGCACCGATCAGTAGGCGGAGTTGCTCCTCGGTCACTTCGTCGCCGACCTTGAGGTGGCTCTCCAGGCTTGCGATGCCGGCGCCCATCCACCTCCCGGGCGGGGTGCCGTGCTCGGTGTAGTAGCGGGTCAGTGGCGTCGACAGTGACCGGTCCCCGTCGCCTGCGGCCACGGTGCGCAGGAAGTACTCGTAGCCCTTGCCCGCGCTCATCTTGCTGATCGTGACGGTCACGGCGATCACCTTCCGTCAGGAGGTAGGTGCGCTCGCCTGCCCGGCGCCCGGGGCCGCCGACCTCGATTGCAAGAGGCGTGAAGGGAATGAAGGGGAGGAAGCAGAGGACAGGGATGAGGAAGAAGAAGGGGTGAGGGAGAGAGGGAGGAAGGGAAGGGCGAGGAGGAAGGTGAGAGAGGAGATGTGGTGAAGGACGGGAAGGAAGAATGACGCCCGTGAGCACACTGGCCGACGCCGTACTCCCGCTGATCCGGACGCGGTCAGACCTCTCCCGCTACAGCGCCGCCAATACGCACGGGCGCGACATGCACATGGCCGTCGACATCCTCGAAGCAGCGATCCCGACCACCGACCCGGCCGAGATCTACGCGGTGACACACAAGGCCCTCGCGTCGTCGCTGAAGGTGATCGCTCGCGCTGACGACTCCAGCGGGATCATCGGCGACGCCTGCCGTCGACTGCTGGAACTCCATCCGCAGGCGGCCGCAGCGGCCAGGACTCCGGTCGGCAAGCTGATCGACTGGATGATGAAGTTCCAGTTCGACGAAGAAGTCGACTACTTCGAGCTCGACCCGGTGGCATACGCGCCGGCGCTGGGCGAGGTCGGCATGGCCGCCTACCGGAAGCGACTCGCGGAGGTCGAGACGAGGCTCGGCCCACAACCCGCCACGGAGGATCGTTGGACATCGGGTCACTCGCACGAGTGGTTCACCCTGGACTGGAACGCGCAGCGGCTGGCCGTCCTCGATCACGACATCGACGCGATCATCCGCACGCACGCGAGGGACCGGAAGGTCGCCGCCTGGTTCGAGGACACCGCCGAGGCTTTCGAGGAGATCGGCGAGATCGACCTCGCCATCGACTGGGCGAAGCAGGCCACCGACTTCGACCGCGGTCACCAGGCCCGGAAGGCCGCGGACTACTGGTGTGGGCTCCTGGAGGAACACCGACCAGCCGAAGCGCTCGAGGCCCGGCTCCTCGTGTTCCGACGCTGGCCGTCCTCGACCACGGCCGCCCGGCTGCACAAGGCCGCGGGCAAGTCATGGCCCGAGTACCGGGACGAGGTGGTGGCGACCCTCGCGGCGAGCCCTAGCGACGCGGTGCTGTTCGCGCTCCTGACCTTGAAGGAGCCCGAGCTCGCCTGGAACCTCGCGCACTCGCTCGCCCTCGACAGCGATCACACGTGGAGCGAGCTGGTGAAGGTGTACGAGAAGCTCGACCCGCTCGTCGTGCTGCCGACCCACCAGCGCCTCGTGGAGAACGAACTGGTCGAGACCGGCGCCCAGCACTACCGACTCGCCGCTCGACGGCTCGCGAAGATGCGCAAGCTCGCTGCCGGATCGGGGCACGCCGCCGAGGTGGACGAGCTGATCGCTGAGCTTCGCGAGACTCACCGTCGCCGCCCGCGGCTGCAGCAGGAGTTCGACCGCGCCGGACTCCCCTGATGCCAGGTGCTTCCCTACTCGATCCCGCGGAGCCTGAGCGGACGGACTCCCGAAGGGGTCATCGCGAGCGCCCACGGCCCCGGTCCGCGCTTGGTGATCTCTCGCTGCAAGCGCGACTCGTGCTCGAGGAAGAGCTCGACCTGCGCCCGTGGGCCAAGGTCCTGCTTGGCGCCGATCCAGACCGACCGGATTCCGTGTTCGCGGTAGGCGCGGAGCTCGGCCGGACGCGTCCGGATGCGCCTGTCCCGCGTGACCACGATGAGGTCGCGCTCGGCCACGATCGGCATCCAGTCCAGGTCCAACGTTCCGACAGGAACTTCGGGAAGGTCTTCGTGACCTGGGTAGAGCACATCGTCTCGACCGCTTCGCCGGAGTAGCTTGCCCAGGCCCAGGGTGTTCTCGTCGGTGAAGTACACCGGCCCGGGGCTTGTCGCCATCAGGCGGCGCGCTCGCTCCCGGCGATCAATTCGAAGCGAATCGCCTCATCGACCTGAGCTGGAGTGAGGTCGTACAGGTCGGCAAGCTCGTCACGGCTGGTCCCAGCCCGGTAGTCCTCGGCGAGGGTCTCGGTGCGCACGTTGCGGACAGCCGGCTGACCGAACGCGCGACTCGGGTCCATGACCACGCCCGGGGTCCGCATGTCCGGCTTGATGCGGCCGACGACATCGTCGATGTACTCGACTGCAGTGCTGAAACGCTGTGCTGACTCGGCAAGCACGAGTTGACCGTTCCGGATCACCACGAGCTGAAGCTGGCGCTCTAGGCCGACCTGCTCCTGGACGACTCGAACGAGCTCGCGACCGTCGACGTCGAGAAACGGGCGGGAGTGCGCGAGCGGGTACCGGCCGAACTCCCTGCGAAGCTGCACGATCGCCGGCCGCAATCGCTGGACGGGAACCTCTCGGCTGCGGAACTCGGCGAGCAGACGAGCCTCGACCATCTCGCCCCAAGTCACGACGTCGCCGCCGGTCGGCTCGGGACGCAGGACCGGATCGTAGAACTTGCCGCCCCGCTCGTATCCCTCAAGCCAGCGCTTGGCGGTGCCGGAGTGCAGGCCGACGAGGCGGTCTACATCCGGATAGGAGTAGATCGCGCGATCGAGTAGCGAGTCGGCCATACGCCACATCCTCGCACCGAGCAGTGACACACCGCGACCACGTTCGCCGGTGTCGACTCGACGGGTTTCGACTGCGATCACCGTCGCGACACCTCCCCCATCTCCTCACCCTGGCGAGCAGCGTCCGGCGCGAAGACGGCGTCGAGCAGCTCAGCGGTCAACGGGTTCACCTGCTCGTTGCGCCGGATGTAGTGCTCGATCGTCACCCTGGGATCGGTGTGACCGAGCAGCTCGGAGGCGAGGTTCAGGCTGGCCTGCTCGTTGATCACGGTCGCGACGGTGCGGCGGAACATGTGCGGGCTGACCCCCTCGATGCCGGCGTCGCCGAGGACCTTGCGGAGCTGGCGCCGCACATTGGCCGTCGTCAGCGGGGTTCCCTCACGGCTGCGGAACACCAGCGCGTCCAGCGTGTGGTCGGGCATCGTCGCCAACCGTCGGCGGAGCGCCTCGGCGGTGAAGGACGGCAGTGCGATCACCCGGTTGGAGCGGTCGGTCTTCGGGTGCTCCTGCCGGTAGGTCCCCACCCCACGCTCGGAGATCACCGTGCCGCAGATCCGCAGCCTGGCCGGCGACGTCGTCAGGTCCAGGTCGCGTCGCCGGATCGCGAGGACCTCGCCGATCCGAGCAGACGTGCCGAGCATGACCTCGACGATCTGGCCCAGCTGACCGTCGGGGTTCGGCCCCGACGTCCCCACCGACATCTCCCACGCCTTGATCACGGCCCGGATGGCGTTCACCTCGGTGGCGCTCAGCGCGGTCGGGATCCGCTTCGGTTTGTGGAGCCGGGAGACATGGTCGATCGGATTGCGCGTCAACACCTCGTGCCTGACCGCCAGTGCGAACGACTGCCGCAGCACCGTCCTGGCCCGTTTGGCCGACGAGTAGGAGTTGCTGCCGAGTTGCTTGAGCAGGGCGTCGCAACGGGCGACGCCGATCTCGCGCAGGGTGAAGCCCTTGAACGCCGGCAGCACCAGCCGATTGAGGTCTCGCTCGTAGTTGAACCTGGTCGCCGGCGCGATCCGGTCCTCCAGGTCGAGGTCGGCCAGCCAGTAGGCGACCAAGGCCGGGAACGGGCTGTCCGGCGTCAGCGTCGTGTCGACAGGCTGGAAGGCATTGCGCAGGGTGAGCTTCTGCTTCAACGCGACCTCGGCCGCCGGCTTCGACGACGCGGTCGCCTGGACCAGCCGTGTCTGCCCGTCCCAGTCGCGGAAGCGGGTGCGCGCCTCCACCTTGCCCCTGGCCCGCTGGATGAACGCGATCTCGCCGAAGCCGCCGATCGGGATCCGTGGCCTAGTCATGGGGGCCGCCCTCGTGTCGCTGCTCCAGCCACTCGGCGATGTCGCTGGCCGCGAACCGCAGGTGCTTGCCGAACTTGTAGGCCCGCGGCGCCCGGCCGGACAGCCGCCAGTCGTAGATGGTCTGCACGGGGACGCCGAGGTACTCAGCGAGCCCCTCGACCCCGATCAGGGGCTCCAGCCCCAGCTTCGTCGTACTCATGCCCAGCAGGTGTGCGACCACTGCCGAGCGAGCCCGAAGCGACCGGAACTGACGGCCTCGGCGCCCGCCCGGGCGGCGCTGCGCACCTGTCAATGTGATGGGTAAACGATGGGATCGCATGATTCCCCCAAAGGAAAAGTCCAGGTCAACCATGGGCTGACCTGGACTTCCTTCGTAGCGGGGGCAGGATTTGAACCTGCGACCTCTGGGTTATGAGCCCAGCGAGCTACCGAGCTGCTCCACCCCGCGTCGGTGAATGAAAGGTTACCGGGACGCGCTGCGTAGTCCAAATCGGGGCTGAGCGGGTGTGATCCGATGGCTCGTGCAACCCGGGCGGGCCCGAGATCCGTTGTCGGGGCATGAAGCCCACACCTGGCCGGAGGCGCCCGTGAGACATGAGCACGAATTCGAGGAGTTCGTACGCCGCCGGCGCCGTGCGCTGCTCACCACGGCGACGGCGCTCACGGCCGGTGACGCCTTCCTCGCCGAGGACCTGGTGCAGGGCACCCTGGTGCGCGTCTACCTCGCCTGGAAGCGGGCCCGGTCCGGCAACGTCGACGCCTACGCGCGACGGGTGCTGGTCAACGCCTTCATCGACCACCGCCGCCGCCCGTTCGTACGACGCGAGCACGTCGTCGCCTCGCCACCTGACCGTGCAGCGGCTGCCGGTGCCGACCTCGACGACTCCCACCTGCTCGCTGCCCTAGCCGAGCTGCCACCGCGGATGCGCGCCGCCGTCGTGCTCCGCCACGTCGACGACCTCAGCGTCGAGGACACCGCGGCCGCCCTCGGCTGCAGCACCGGCACCGTGAAGAGCCAGACCGCCCGCGCACTCGCCAAGCTGCGGGACTCGCTCGCGATGCCGCCCGAACCCATCACCACCGCCGCACAAGGAGAACTCCCATGAACCACCTCGTCGAAGAGCTCGGCCGTCTCGGCTCCGGCGCCGACCAGCCCACCCCCGAGGACGTCGTTCGCCGTGACCTCCTGCGGGGCCGGGCCGCCCTGGCCCGGCGCCGCGCCCGCCGGACCGTGACGGGTCTGGGCACCATCGCCGCCACAGCGGTGCTCGCCCTCGCCCTCACCGGCGGCGAGTCCTCGCCGAGCCGGCATCCGGCCCCCACCGGACTCGACCTGGTCGCCTACACCGGCGCCCAGCTGCCCGGCTTCACCGTCGCGAAGGTGCCCGAGGGATTCGTGCTCCAGGGTGCGAACGCCTACAGCCTGGACATCGCCCCTCGCGAGAACACCACGTCGCTCGACGACTACCGCGGCAAGCTGGTCGTGATGCTCCAGTCGAAGGACGCCACCGGGGTCCCGGCCGGCAAGCAGGTGGAGGTCAACGGGCATCCCGGCACGATCTCCACCGTCGACCCCACCGCGAAGCAGCTCTACTACTCCGACGGCACCCACCAGATCGTCGTGCAGTCACCGCCGGAGATCGGACTCACCGACGCCGAGCTCGTGGAGTTCGCCGCGGGCGTCACCGTGACCGCACAGGCAACCGCCGGCGTCGGCTGAGCCACCCCTCAGGCGAGCAGCAACTCGCAGGCGCGGCGGGTGTCCAGCTCCGCCTCGCCTGCGGGCGTGCGGCCGTTGAGCACGGTCATCAGCACGCCGAACCAGCACAGGATCACCAATCGGGCACGCCGCCGGTTGTCCTGGTCCTGCTCGACATCCAGGCCGGCGGTGCGCATGACGAGGTCCTCGAAGACCTCGTCGATCTGGTCCGACGCGGAGCCCGGCACCTTCTGGGCCAGGTTGTTGGCCTGGATCATCGACATCGACAGCTGCGGGTGGTCGAGCATCTCGCGCCCG